>NZ_JBIFFM010000012.1:0-120553 GCF_043556995.1 Sulfitobacter sp. 1A15106
TCGGTATGGGAGCCGTTTACGACCAACTGAGTATCACAGAACGACGCAAGATAGAACGCTGGAGACACGCTAAGGTCCCAGTTGATGAGATGGCGCGCGTTCTGAAGCGCTGCAGATCAACGATATTTCGCGAGCTAAAGCGCAACCATTTTTCGGACGAAAGCATGCCGGGTTGCGATGGCTATTACGGTGCCGCTGCTCACCTGATGCAAGCGGAACGTCGTGCTCGAGAGCGCAAACTGATCAAACATCCTGAGCTTCGCAAGTGCGTGATCGAGCGTATCAAGAACGGCTGGACACCAGAGCAGATCAGTAACCGTATGATTCACGAACGCGCTCCTCTCAGGGTCTGTCAGGAAACCATCTATCGTTACATCTACTCCAAGGAAGGTCAGCGCGAAGACCTGTGGTGGTATCTACCGACCCACCGTGTCGCCCGCAGACCACGTCGCACCAGAAGGCGCAGAGAACCCAAATTCCACCGCGATGTCAGCATTCTGTTCCGACCCGATGATGTCGCTCATCGCCGTCAGTTCGGTCATTGGGAAGCTGATTTGATGCTGTTTAAACAAAAGCTTGGCCAGTCCAACGTTACCTCACTGGTTGAGCGCGTCAGCCGCTTCACTGTGATCCTGAAAAACCCGAACAAGCGCACCAAGCCGGTCATGGCCAAGATCATGAGCGCCATCAAAGACCTCCCCCTCGTCGCCCGTCGGTCCATCACTTTTGACCGCGGAACCGAGTTTGTCAGTTGGCCCCACCTGCAAGCCGAGATCGGAACCCAGACGTGGTTCTGCGACCCCTCCAGCCCCTGGCAGAAAGGCACAGTCGAGAACACTAACCGACGCCTTCGAAGGTGGTTGCCCCGCAAACGCGATATCCGGCAATGCACAGATCACGATATGAAGGTGATCTGTGATCGCCTCAACAATACGCCGCGCAAGTGCCTTGGATGGAAAACGCCAGCTGAGGTCTTCCGCGAAAAGATGTTGGAGGAAATGCGATGACGCCCCTACCCTGATCCCAACATGAGTCGCAGTTCAGGTATCGCTCACATTGCGATAGTATATTATCGTATATATGCTGGACTCCTCTCACGGAGGTTCCGCAGCATGCACTATCTGATCAAGAAGCTCCTCCCCTCGGTTGCAGTCGCTTTCACCGTGACTGGTCTTTCGCTACCAATGTCCGCCCGAGCGCAGACATACCCGATCGACTGCGCGATCCTCTTGTGTCTGTCTGGCGGCTGGCCCGCTTCCGTCCCTTGCGCCCGAGCTCGCGCCGAATTCATCAGGCGTATCACGCCTTGGCCAGTGGAACCGCCGCTGCAAATCTGGCGCTGTCCCATGGGCGCCTCCTATGAGGGCGATCGGCCACCAAACAACGCTGGCCGTATCTTTGAAGCCTTGTACCGGCCCGACAGCCGTCGACCGCTCCAATCCTTGCCAAGAGACAAATTCGTTCCCGCCGACCAGGCCCTCCGGCTGGTGTTGTCACGTTAACTCGCCGAATTTGCAAGTTGGCAAGCTGTTCGTTGATCAAGCGGCCTGTGCCGCGGATTTCCACGCCTCGAATGCTTCGAGCCGATGGTAGCGGATGGTGAGCGCAGAGCGGCGGCGGGCTGGGACAGAGAAACTATTGCGGGTTGCAGACTTCATAGATACGAAGCGTTGTAATCCACCCGGCGATCGGAAGCCTTGCATCACCCGCTCTCGTTTTCGGAAGGGCAAGTGGCTGTTTTCTGCGCGGTTATTGAGTCCCTTGTGTGACCAATGATCAAGGCCAGGCGCGACCTCGCGCTTTGCGGCACCATAGGAGCGCAGCTTGTCCGTAATGATCCTTTTTGGCACGAAGCCCCAACGTTTCATCAGCTTGACCAAAAGCCGCTTTGCGGCGCGCTTGTCTCGTCTCGATTGGAGAATTTCCTCAAGAACAAAGCCGTGTTGGTCGACCGCGCGCCAGAGCCAGTATGACCGACCCGCGATCTTCACAACGACTTCGTCCAGATGCCAGACATCGCCGGGGCGCGGCTGCCGTCGCTGTAGAACGTGGGCGATCAGGGGGCCGAACTTGACGCTCCAGCGCCGGATTGTCTCATACGAAACGTCGACGCCACGTTCCAGCATCAGCTCTTCGACCTCGCGCAGGCTCAAGTTGAACCGGACGTAAAGCCAGACAATATGAGCGATGATCTGAGGCGGAAACCGGTGGCGTTTGTAGCTGATCTTTTGTGTCTGCATCGACACCGCCTACGCCCAGATCAATGAACCAGCAACCTCAGGACCGTTAATGTGACAACACCTCTTCTTCCTTCTCTCAATTGCTAAGCGTTCAACTAAGTCATCCGCATTTGGTTTCAATTTCCAGCGCTGGAAGGTTGGAGGCCGCGGTTGCGATTGAAATGTTCAATGAAGAAAAAAGCTTCTATTGGCCTTCCTGCTACGAACGCGGACTTCGTCGCGTTATTCTCGTAGCGGGATGGCTTCACAAACGACATTGTATCCGTTTGTAAAGTTGACCAACCGGGAGATGCAGCCATAGAGGTGCTTCGGATTTCGATCTCGGGACAAGGGTGGAAGCGAGCCAAAAGATGATGCGAACCACGTTGCGCCTATTCTTCCTTCTCATGGCTTGCCTTTGGGCCTCCATGGGCTTTGCTGCATCGAGCGATACCTACGAGAATTCAACAATCACGGCCCGGCTCATCTCCGTTGAAAATGGGGTCGCGGAAACCTCCAGAACCCTTTCCCTTGGCCTGGATGTCGAGCTGGCCGAGGGCTGGAAAGCCTATTGGCGTTCGCCCGGCGAGGTGGGTCTGCCGCCTGAAATTTCATGGGATGGATCGGAAAATCTGGTGAGCGCACAGATGCTCTGGCCCGCGCCTGAGCGCTTCACGGCATTCGGCATCGAGAATTTTGGCTACAAGACCCGTGTCGTCCTGCCCATTCAGGCAGTTCTCGAAACTGCGGGCCAGTCCGCAACATTGCAGGCGCGTGTTTCATTGCTGGCGTGCTCGACTGTCTGTGTGCCGCATGATTTCGATCTCGCACTGACAATTCCGGCGGGCACCGGGATTGACGCGAAGGCGGCGGGCCTGATTTCGGAGTATGCCCAGCGGGTGCCGCTTGGTCCCGAAGAGAGCGACATCATTGTCGAAACGGCGGTGATCGCGGATGATGCGCTTTATGTGACGGCGCGCAGTGCGAATGCCTTTGTGAAGCCGGATATCTTTCCGGAACTGGGGCCGGAATTCACCTTTGGCAAACCGGACATCCGAACCGATGATGCGGGAACAGCCCTTTGGGCCAAGCTGCCTCTTCTCGCGCAAGGGGAGGATCCGCCGCCCCTGCAACTGACTTTGACCGATGGATCACGCGCGGTGACAGCGCAGCCCGCTTGGTCAGACCGCATCCCGGGTGCACCATTCGAGGTTATGGCGAACCTGCCGGATCTGACGCAAATCCTGGCGATTGCGGCCTTTGCCTTTCTTGGCGGTCTGATCCTGAATGTCATGCCCTGTGTTCTGCCTGTCCTGTCCATCAAGCTGACATCGGTTCTCAATCATGGAAACAAGCCAGCGCACGAGGTCCGGAATGGGTTCCTGATGTCGGCGCTTGGCGTTCTGGTGTTCATGTGGGCCCTCGCCGCAATCATTCTGGTTCTGCAATCCGTCGGCGTCACCGTTGGGTGGGGCCTGCAATTCCAAAGCCCTGTTTTCCTGACCGTCATGTTTCTGGTGCTTGCCGTGTTCTCTGCCAATCTGTTCGGGGTGTTCGAAGTTTCATTGCCCTCCGGGTTGCAGTCACGGCTGGCCAGATCAAGCGGTCGCGACGGGTATGGCGGAGATTTTGCAACAGGCGCCTTCGCGGCGGTGCTGGCCACGCCCTGCTCGGCCCCGTTTTTGGGGACAGCGGTTGCCTTTGCCCTGTCCGGGCGCCCGATTGATGTCATTCTCGTTTTCACGGCTCTGGGGCTTGGGCTCTCCCTGCCCTATCTGGTTCTGGCGGGGAAGCCTGGTCTGGTCCGGTTGTTGCCCAGGCCGGGACGTTGGATGGTTGTCGTCAAATGGGTGCTTGCCGGTCTTCTGGCCGGGACCGCGATCTGGCTGCTCTGGGTACTGATAGGGGTGGCGGGTGGCCGGGTGGCCATGACCGTGCTGCTTATGACGAGCCTTTTCATTCTTCTCGCAACAATACGTTTGCCGGGCAGATTGACGCGCCCGACAGCGCTGGTGGTGGTTGCTGTTCTCAGCCTTCTGGTGCCGACGGCGCTGACAATCCCGCCGCAGACGAGAGCGGTGGGCCAGGACTGGGTCGCGTTCGATCGCTCCGAGATACCGAAACTGGTGTCGCAGGGAAAAACCGTCTTTGTCGACGTGACCGCAGACTGGTGCCTGACGTGCAAGGCCAACAAGACGCTGGTGCTGGACCGTGCGCCCGTGGTCGACCAACTGCGGGGTGATAATGTCGTTGCGATGCGGGCAGACTGGACTAGGCCCAGCACTGACATTTCCCGGTATCTGGAAAGCCACAACAGGTTTGGCATCCCGTTCAACATCGTCTACGGGCCAAACGCGCCAGACGGGATCATCCTGTCCGAGGTTCTGACGTCCGAAGCCGTTCTCGACGCGCTGAGCAGGGCTGCACTTGGCGACCCTGTGACCGCTTTGAAAACGGATGGTTAGGCCTAAAAGAGGCCCATCGCACGCGCCGACATCCAGACGCCCATGAATATCATCATCAGGTTTTCGGTCAGGGACACGAAACCCAGCGGCACGTTTGAACCGCCGCCCACGCAGGCGCACTTGATCTCGCGCTTATCGATGTAGACGGCCTTGAAAACTGAAGCCGCTCCGACCGTACCGATGAACAGTGCAACAGGCGCGCTGATCCAGACCAAGGCACCGGCGACCATGAGAATACCGGCAAGTGCTTCGCCGAAGGGATAGACATAGCCATAGCGCACCCATTTCTGGGCAAGCAGATCGTAGTTCAGAAACATCGTGGAAAACGTCTCGACGTCCTGCAGTTTTTGAACAGCAAGAAAGCTCATCGAGATCGCGATGAACCACTCGAATGCCCGCAGCGTCAGGATCGAACCGTAAAACGCCCAACTGAGACCAAGCGCCATAAGGAATGCGACCGCGAATATCGCAATGACGGGTTGATAAGTCGTCTCGTCGTCATCCTTTACGTCCTGGCCGAAAAATTCCCTCAGCGCGTCATAGCCACCAATTCTTTCATTGCCGATAAAGGTCTGCGGAGTCGTTTCGACACCGTGTTCTTCCATGAAAGCATCCGTTTCCTCGCGGGTGTTCAGAGGCCGGTCCTCAATCGAATACCCCTCCCGCTCAAGCAGGTCCTTCGATTTTCAGCCCATAGGGACAAACATGCTCCTCCATCACCATTCGGTACAAAACCGCCGTCTTCGGGGTGGATTTTGCCTCTCTCGTCATGACGCGTTCCTTTAAATCCTTTAACCGTTGCAGGTCCAATACCCGGTAAATCCGACAGTCAGAGGCGTCTCTCCCGTCAATTCAAACAGCAGGGTGGCGTCTTCACCGTCCGCGTCACCCGGCGCCAGCGTGAATTGGCCACCATCGGCAGACAGGACGCCACCGGACGTCACTGTGTCTTGCGACGTGAAGTTGACCAGCGATCCGGATATCTTGGCGACGCCGTTCCCCGCCCCGTCCGTGACCAGAATGGGATCGGCGTTCACGGCGCGAATGAAACGGCATTGTCCGTCGGACCCCAGTGCGCGTGTTATTTCTTCGGCTTTGAGCGGTGCAGGACGGATTCCGGCAATCACCGGGGTTGCAATCGCTTCTTGAAGCCCCTCCATTTCAGCCGGACCGTCCGCTTCACCAAGTGGCCATTCAGGACCGGCTTCGCCATTTGCCTCAATGTCATCTATGAGGAAACGCATTTCGGAAATTTCGCGGTTTTGCGCCGTCACAATTTCCGAAGCCAGCGCCTCGACCCTTGGATCTGTCAGCTCGGCCCGTTCGCTTGTCATGATCGCAATGGAGTGGTGCGGAATCATCGCGCTCATCCAGCTTTCGTCCTGAATGGTCTCCTGGCTTCTCACGAGCCAGAGCGCGCCGGCGAACATCACGACAGACCCGAGAATGATCGCGGCGTTGACGCCCTTGTTCTTGTACATGTTCAACATGAAAAGGAGCATCACGGTCGCCATCGTCGCGCCCATGATGAACGTCATGTAAAATCGGGTTTCGCTCCAGTAGACATGTTCGAAGGAGTACGAGTTGATGTACATCAGGCCGAACATGATCGCAGTCGATGTGCCGACCATCGCCAGAAACCGGCCATAGGATGAACCTGAATGGCCTCCCGAATGTGCTGCACCTTCACTTGAACGGGTGTCGGACCCGCCACGAGATTTCCCGATCGCATCTTCAGACATCTGATCTCTCCATCATGGATTCTATTTGTGGAGGAACAACATTCCAGCGCTGGAGGGTTTCAAGACGATATATCGAAACGGCATGAAACCCCATAAATGTCTGGCCCAGGCATCGTGCGTTACGGGTCTTTGGCCAGATCTTTCAGGATTGGACAATCGGGGCGGTGATCGCCCTGGCAGGCGTCAACGAGGTGAGCCAGGGTCTCTCGCATCGACTTGAGCTGGGCGATTTTTTCGTCAACGGCGGCCAGATGCTCTTGAGCGACAGCCTTGACCTGTGCACTTTCCCGCGTCTCATCTTCATAGAGATCAAGCAGCGTGCGGCAGTCTTCGATCGAGAACCCGAACGTCCTGGCGCGACCGAGAAATGCGAGCTTGTGGATGTCGCTGTCGCGAAAGGCGCGATAGCCGTTGTCGCTGCGCAAAGGCCGGACAAGGCCGATGTCTTCGTAGTAGCGGATTGTCTTCGCTGGCAAACCCGCGCGTTCTGATACTTCTCCGATGTTCACACCTGTCTCCTATTCTGCGGGCTGCGTTGCGAATTTCGTCTCCGCGTCGTGGGGCGGATCCTGTTCCGACATCGTCGCCTTGATCCGTCGCAGCCGCAGCGCGTTGGTCAGAACCGACACGGAGGACAGCGCCATGGCCCCGGCGGCAAACACCGGCGACAGGAGCAATCCAAAGGCCGGGTAAAGCGCGCCCGCCGCCACAGGGATCAGCGCGACGTTATAGCCAAAGGCCCAGATAAGGTTCTGCCGTATGTTGCGCATGGTCTTGCGCGACACGTCGATGGCATTCACCACGCCGCGCAGGTCGCCCGACATCAACACCACGTCGGCGCTTTCGATTGCGACATCCGTGCCGGTTCCGATGGCGATGCCGACATCGGCATGGGCCAGCGCTGGCGCGTCGTTGATGCCGTCTCCGACAAAGGCGATCTTGCTGTTCCCTTGCCGCAATTCGTCCAGGGCGGCGACTTTTCCATCCGGCAACACCCCTGCAATGACATGGTCGATCCCGACCTCGCGGGCGATGGCATCTGCCGTGGCCTTCTTGTCTCCGGTGATCATCGCGACCTTGATCCCTCGATCATGCAGAGCTGCGATCACTTCGGCGCTGGAGGATTTGACCGGGTCTGCCACGGCAATCACGGCCGCCAGGGATCCGTCCACCGCAGCATAAAGCGCGGTGCGTCCCTTTTCGGCCAAGGCCCTTTCGCGGTCTTCCAGCGGGCTGGTGTCAATGCCCTGCTGCACCATGAAGCGATCCGCACCGACATGAACCTTGCGGCCCTGGACAAGCGCCTCGACACCGTAGCCGGTCACGGACCGGAATTCCGTCGCATCGGGCCAGGACAGGCCTTCGCTCTTTGCGGACTGCACAATGGCCTCTGCCACCGGGTGCTCAGACTGCGCCTCGACAGATGCGATGAGGGCGAGTGTCTCTGCCCGGTCAAAGCCGTCGGCCGTGATGAGGTCTGTCAAACTGGGTTGCCCTTGCGTGACCGTCCCGGTCTTGTCCAATGCGACAACGCCAACTTCATCCAGATGTTGCAGCGCATCTCCCTTGCGGAAGAACACCCCCATCTCAGCCGCGCGTCCTGTCCCCACCATGATCGAGGTGGGCGTGGCCAACCCCATGGCGCAGGGGCACGCAATGATCAGAACGGAGACACCCGCCACAAGCGCAAAGGTCAGAGCCGGATCGGGACCGACCAGCAGCCAGACAACCACAGTCGCAAGCGCCAGAACCAGAACGGCAGGCACGAACCACATGGTCACGCGATCCACTAGGCCTTGGATCGGCAGCTTGGCCCCCTGAGCATCTTCGACCATGCGGATAATCTGCGCCAGCGTGGTATCCGCCCCGACTCGCGTCGCCGTTATGGTCAGGCTCCCGGTGCCGTTCACCGTGCCGCCGGTCACCGGTTCGCCAGCAGCCTTTGGCACGGCGAGGGGTTCACCGGTGATCATGCTTTCATCGACGTTGCTTGATCCTTCTGTGACCTCGCCATCGACAGGCAGCCTTTCACCGGGACGCACGAGGATCTGATCGCCGATCCGCAGTTCCTTGATGTCAACCTCGGTCGCCTGCCCGTCACGCAGGACCCTGGCTGTCTTTGCCTGCAGACCAAGAAGGGCCTGAATGGCTGCACCGGTCTTGCCCTTGGCCCGCGCTTCAAGCCAGCGACCCAACAAGATCAGAACGACAATAACCGCCGCTGCTTCGAAATAGACGGCGCGCACACCGTCAGGCAGCACCTGAGGCAGGAAGGTCGCGACTACGGAATAAGTCCACGCCGCCCCGGTTCCCAGTGCGACAAGGCTGTTCATATCCGGGGCACGCTTGATCAACGCCGGAATGCCCTTCGCAAAGAACCCCCAACCCGGTCCGAAAAGAACCACCGTGGCAAGCGCGAATTGGATCAGCCATGACGTTTGAATGCCGATTGTGCTCTCAATCAGGCCCTCAAAGCCGGGTATGGTATGTTTTCCCATTTCCAGAACGAACACCGGCACGGTCAGGATCGCGGCAAGGATGACACGGCGCGCCAGCGCGTCGGCTTCTTCTGCCTTGCGGTCCGATCGGTCCTCGTGCGCATCGCTCTGCGCAATCTCGGCCGGGTACCCCGCCTCCGTACTGATCCGGGCAATCTTTTCCGGGGTGATGGCATCTGGCAGATACTCTACCACAGCCGTTTCGGTTGCCAGATTGACCGCCGCATTCAATACGCCGGGTGTCCGTACAAGCGCCTTTTCAACCCGACCGACACAGGACGCGCAGGACATGGCGTCTACGTTCAATGTTACGCGCCCCGTCCGTGCCGGGTATCCGGCGTTCGAGAGGGCCGTGACCGCCACGCCCGTGGTGGCCGGATTATCCATCTGAAATTGAGCCGTTTCGTTCACAAGGTTGACACTGACGTTCGAAAGGCCCGGAACCTCGTTCAAAGCCTTCTCAACCCTGCCCACACAAGACGCACAGTTCATGCCGGAAACGGATAGACGTATCGTATTGGGGTCGGTCATGAGGGCCTCCTCGGTTGAACTTACCCTGATATAGGGCTTCCAGTTGCTGGAAGCTCAAGAGAGTATCTAATTTTTTTTGATATTTGCTTGACCTTCCTCCCGATGGAACGACCAAGTCTGAGGTTGTACCAAAAATGGAGGCCTTCATGATTTTTTCCGTCCCGAAAATGAGCTGTGGACACTGCACATCCGCTATAGAAAGCGGCATCAAGGCAAAGGATCCATCAGCCGTTGTCACGGCCGATCTGGACCTTCGCCTTGTCACTGTCCAAAGCACATTGGAACAGGCGACCGTGCGGCAAGCCATCGCTGACGCTGGCTACGACGCTTCAGCCGCGTAGGATTGTCCTTATTCGGCGGCCCGTGCCTGATCGACAAGCTCGATCATCTGGTCCGCCTGGATCAGGCCCGGCGCAAGACTGTCGCCGATCACAAATGAAGGTGTGCCACTGAACCCCAGAGATTGCGCAAGCCGCATGGAAGTCTGTATGTGTTCTTCGATTTCCGGTCCGTTCATGTCGCGACGCAACTGTGCAACATCGAGGCCGATGTCTTCCGCAGTGCGGAGAATCGATGCTTCCTCTGCGCGTTCCTTCAGTTGCATCATGGCCCAATGAAACTCTTCATATTTGCCCTGGTTTCGGGACGCCAGCGCCGCGCGGGCGGCAAAAACCGACCCGTCCCCCAGAATGGGCCATTCCCGGTAAACGACCCTGACGTTGGGATCAGCAGCGAGCAGGGCCTCCATTTCAGGTTTAACCCGGCGGCAATAGGGGCAGTTGTAGTCGAAGAATTCGACAACCGTGACATCGCCATCCGGATTGCCCAGAACGGGCGCATTGGGATCATTTTCAAGCGTGGCTTTTTCCGTATCGAAAACCTGCGCTGCGGCTTGCGCCTGCAACGCCTGCTGTTGCTGTTCGAACAACTGCGCGGCCTCGAACACGATGCCCGGATTCTCGCGGATGGCTTCCAGCACCAGTTCCTTGATCCGGTCTTCGTCCATGCCGTCTGCAATCGCAGCGATCGGAAGCATTAACAGTGCGGTGGTAGCCAAGAATCTTTTCATTATCCGTCTCCTTGTGAGGCAATATCCTGGGCCGTGCGCTCGGCTTGCGTGGCGCGTTCACGCTCCGGCCATGTTGACTTGATGTATGCGAGGATGTCCCAGATTTCCCCGTCGCTCAGTTGGTCGCCGAAACCGGGCATGCCGCTGTTGAAGTCAACGCCTTGCGCCGCGAGAACCTCGGCGCCCCCCAGCTTGGTGTAGGCGAACAGCATGCTGTCCGCGTGGTGCCAAGTGTGGCCGCTTGCATCATGCGGCGGTGCGGGCAGGCTTCCGTCATCACGCGGACTGCGCCAGTTTTCTTCACCTTCCAGATTTGCGCCATGGCACGCGGCGCAATTTTCGGCATAGAGGACTTCGCCCGCGGCCACATCGGCTGAGGAGTTGATGAGGTTTTCCGCCGTATGGTCGGTTCCGCCGGACCGGGTCCACAGGAATATGGTAGCCACCGCAACGGTAACTACGCCCAACGCAAGATAGACGGATCGCGGGGTCATCCAACGACGATCTTGGTCATCATGCCCGAAGCCGCATGCGACAGCATGTGGCAATGTAGCAGCCATTGGCCCGGGTTGTCCGCCACAAAGGCAATCTCGCGCGTCTGACCCCGTTCAAGAAGGGTCGTGTCACGCAGCGGTCCGAGGGTGCCGTTTTCGGCGACCTCGTGGAAGTGAATGCCATGCAGGTGCATCGCGTGCGGAAACGCCGTGTCGTTCACGATCTTCAATCGTACATTCTGGCCGCGGTCCAGCCGCGCAAGGGGATCACCGTTGATCCCGTCCACTTTGCCGTTGAACGACCAGAAATACCCGGCCTCGACGATCTCGCCGATCGGCTTGAGTTCGCCCCCAAGGGAAGCGGACCTCATCCGCCCCATGGCACCGCCTTCCATACTCAGGCTGAGCATCGTGGCTTCACTCAAGTCGACCATCCTGTGGTCGTTCGGCGGCAAGGCCAAAGGCGCGTCTCGACGATTTTTCGAGCCCCACTCAACGACCTCGAATGTAACCTGGCTGAAGGCCTCTTCCCGGCCGAACTGAAGAATATGAGCCGTTTCACCAACATCCGCGACCACATCGACGATCAGGTCGATCCGTTGAGCCGGAGCGAGGATCATCGGCTCCGTCACCTTAATGGGTGCAGCCAGGGGCATGCCGTCCAAAGCAACCGCCCAACCGTCAAGGCCTTCCAGCCCCAGTTGGAAATTGCGCGCATTGGCAGCATTGATCAGCCGCAAGCGCAGTCTTTCGTTCTTGCGTGCACTCAGGCCCAGATTGAAGGTTCCATTGGTCGTCAGCAGGTTGCCGATGCGCCCTGCGTGGCTGAGATCATGAGGCGCTCCGAAGTCGTCTTTGATCTGCGCGGTTTCGGGGTCAATAAGCCAATCATCCAGGATCAGGACTTCCTCGCGATCAATGTCGAGAGGCTCGGCCTCTTCCACGATCAGTGCACCGTAAAGCCCTCTGCCCACCTGCTCAAACGACCTATTATGGGCATGGTACCAATAGGTCCCGGCATCCGGGACAGTAAAGTCATAGTCGAATGTTTCCTCCGGCTGGACCACATCCTGTGTCAGGCCGGAAACGCCATCCATCGCATTGTCGATGCGGATGCCGTGCCAATGCGTCGACGTTCCCTGAGAAAACCGGTTGACCAATCTGCGCTGGACACGCCCCCCCTGCGCCACGCGAATCTCCGGACCGGGTGAGCCGCCGTCAAAGCACCAAAGCGATGTCTTGCCATAGTTGCCGGGCAGCAGCTGCACGTCGCTTTGCTGGGCTGTCAGGGTCGCGAATGGCGTGCCCGCAAATCCAGTGCTGGCCGACAGACCACTGAACGCAGCAGATGTTGCCAGAAATTGGCGGCGATTGAGCGTGATCATTCGTGGGTTCCCAAGATTATGATTTGTTGTCCAGCAGGTAGGTGGCCATCGCATTCAGGTCTGCGTCGCTCAGAAAGCCCGTGCCATAGCGCACGACTTCGGCCATTGATCCACCAAATACGTCGCCAGACGGCGTGATGCCAGATCGCAATGCATAAGCCATATCGTCTGTTGTCCAGCCTTCGGACACAAGATCGCGCGTCCGGATCGAAGGTGCTTTGCCACCTCCCGGCAAGGCGTCGTTGCCGGAAAACCTCTTCGATACTATGCGTGCGCCTGCAAAGTTCCGCGTTGTGTGGCAGGCAGCACAATGTGCCGCCCCGTTGACCAGCAGCTTGCCCCTGTTCCAAGCATCGCTTCGGTCCGCCTCTGGTGCGGTGTCAGGCTTTGTCAGAAAAGCCGCCCGCCAAAGTTTCATCCCCCATCGCTGATCGAACGGAAAAGGCACCTCATGGGACGGGGTCGGCACATTCACGGCTGGCACGGTCTGGAACGCGGCCCACAGATCGGCAATGTCCTGATCCGTGTAATTTGCATAAAACGGGTAGGTGAAGGTGGGATAATAGGGGTCTCCGTCCGGGGAAATTCCCTGCCTTACCGCTTTTGCAAACTCTTCTACTGTCCAGCCGCCAATCCCGAATTCGACATCGGTGGTCAGATTTGGCGGATAGAATGTCCCGAAATCGGTCCGGAGCGGCGCTCCTCCTGCCAATGGCGCCCCGCCAGCTTCAAAGTTGGTGTGGCACGCAATGCATCCACTGGCGCGCGCCAGATACGACCCCCGCTGGGCATCGCCTTGCAGGGTCAGGTCCGAGACTGGCGCACCGATCGGCCAGGCTATCGTTGCCGCGACAACGCCGATGCCGCCGACGACCCCCGCACCGATGATCCAACGCCACCACCGCATCTGATCACTTGTCCTCTTTGCGGAACTTCTGGTGGCAGGCCGAACAGGTCTGGGCGACCATCGCGAACGCACGGTCGGTCGGCATGTCCGCAAACATCTCGGTCGTCATGGGAAGGTCCGATCCCATCATGCCCCCTCCCATTGCAGGCGCGGACCCGCCACCCATCATCCCGTCAGTGGCGCCGCCCATCATTGATTCGCTACCGTTGCCCTGTGCTGCGGCCAACCCATTGCCTGCGCTCAACTTCAATCCTTCGGCGGCTGTTCTCAACTCTTGCGCAAGGGCCGCGAACTCTTCGCTGTTTTCCCAGACCGACGGCAACGCCTTGGACACTCCGCCACCCGAGCCTTCAGGAAACAGTCGCGTCATTTGCTCACCGGCATGGCCGATCATCGCGCCAGCTTCCCTGCGGACGACATCGGCGTCATAAGGTACCTGACCCCGCATCATGGGTGATAGCGTCTTGAGTGTTTTGGCCATCGCGGACATGCCCTGCATCCGCTCCAGCACCACGCCGGTTGCTCCGGAATGCGCCAAGGCAGCAACGCCGGTCGTCCCGATCGCAATGGCAGTAATCCATATCTTCATGTTCAAGTTGGTCATTCCTGTCAATTGATCCCGTTGGCGCGCTGAAGTTCCCGCACATATGCAACAACCATCTTCACATCGCCGGGCGTGACGCCTTCAACTGGCGGCATATTGCCAAACTTCCAATGGTGCGCTCTGACACCTTGTTTCGCGGCAAGCAAAAAAGCGGCGTCACCGTGATGGCTCGGTTCATAGATCTTGTGGACAAGCGGCGGTGCCACGCCATTCTGTCCGGCAGCATTCGCACCGTGACAAGCGGCGCAAGCGCCATCGAAAACACGCTTTCCCAATTGGGCATTTGCTGAGAATTCAGCAGGCACAACCACGTCTGCAATCGGCGCGCCCTCTTCCGTCTGCGAAAGATCAGGCGTTGTCATTGTGTGGCCGGGCATCGAAGACGATGGCTGCAATTGCTGCCAGATCACAACCGCGCCACCGACGACAAAAAACGCCGCAATCAGGATGCCGGACTTCGACATCAGATTAATCGTACCTGCGTGCCGACCGGTGTCCTTTCGAACACCTCGATGATTTGCTCGTTGTAGAGACCGATACACCCGCTTGAAGAGCGTCTTCCGATCTTGCGCGTATCATGGGTGCCGTGAATCCTGTAGTACGTCCAACTCAGGTGCAGGGCACGGACGCCCAACGGGTTATCCGGCCCGGGCGGCATATAGGCTGGCAAAGACGGGTCACGTTCGCGCATGGAGGGTGTAGGGGTCCAGTCAGGTTCGGGGTCCTTGAACGTGACTGTCGTGTAGCCGCGCTTTGTCAGCTCGTCAGACAAGGGAACCGATGTCGGATAAATGCGCATTTCGCCATCGGCCGTCCAGTGTTGCATCACGCGGGTAACGGTGTCTGCGATGATGATACCCTTGTCCAAAGCGTCAAAGTGGTCTTGCCAAGCGTGTGTACGAAACGATGAGATATTCCTTCGGACACTGGTTTGATCCACCTGCGCACGCAGGATGGACGGGGCCGCGAAAGCTGCCGATGCGGCACCTGCCGTGAATGCTCGACGCGTTACACGTGTTTGCTTGCGGGTCATCATATGGCCTCATGTTGTTGTCTGCCTATCCACTAGACTACCCGCCTGGTCGCATTTCATGAACAGTCCGGGGCCTGATATTATGTAACGATATGTATCCCGGCCAACGGACACGTCTTCGCGCTGCTGCCTCAAACCTCGATGGGTTTCAGGACAACACGCGTGTCGAGCGGGACCTTCTCATAGAGTTCGATGATCTGATTATTGGTAAGCCTTGCACAGCCGTTTGAGACACGTCGACCAATCGTCTTCGGATCCGTTGTGCCGTGAATTCTCAGGTAGGTGTCCCCACGCCCTGGCTGGTAAAGATACAAGGCGCGGGCACCGAGTGGATTGTTCAGCCCACCGGGCACACCGCCCGCAAAACGAAGATATCGGTCAGGATCTCTGGCTATCATGGCGGGTGTGGGCGTCCACCGCGGCCACTTTTGCTTGCGCGCGACATAGAACTCGCCGGATTCATAGAGCCCCTCCCGGCCAATTCCGACGGTATACCTGATTGCCCGATTGTTCGGCAAAGTCCAAAATAAAGCGAACTGGTTCGGATCGACATGTATTTCTCCCGGTTTGTCTGCCTCGGTGAACGGAACCTGGCGCGGCAACTGCTCCGGGGGCACCACAGATGGCCCGACGCGCCGGTCGTGCTCTGCGTCACTATGCGCGAATGCTGTTTTTCCACTCACCGAAAGAGCTGCAACAGAAGTCAGGAAATATCTTCGTTTCATATACTTGCCTCACTAAACTAGTCGGGTTTGAGGTGACGAACAACCCGCGCCATATGTGGCGAGCCTTCCTCTTTCGGGGCTGACTCGGCGCTTTGTTTGACGGGCAGCGTGATTTCAGCGCGCAGACCCCCATCAGTGCGGTTTTTCAGTTCGATAGAACCACCGTGCTCAAGGATGATGCTGCGCGCAATCGACAGCCCCAGGCCATGACCGCCGGTATCCTGTGATCGCGACGTCTCGAGCCTGACATAGGGTCCGAAAACAGCCTCCAGCTGATTGTCGGGAATACCGGGCCCCTGATCGTCGATGGCGACCACTACCTCACTGCCCATGCGTTGCCACGAAACCCTGGCCTCACTCCCGTAGCGGATCGCGTTCTCAATCAGGTTTCTCAACGCGCGCCCCATCGCGCTTGGTTTCACGGATACGATGAGTGGACCTTGGCTGGTCACCTGAACCTTGTCCAAGCCCATACCAGTGATCAGATCGTGCAAATCAACCGATTGGACCTCTTCATGCTGTCCGACGCCCTTCGCGAAATCGAGGGTCGCATCGACCATCCGTTGCATCTCTTCACTTGACGCCACCAAGGACGTGCGCGTGTCTTCGTCGTCCACCATTTCGGCCCGCACCCTAAGCGCCGTCAAAGGCGAGCGCAGATCATGCGCAAGCGCTGCAAGCATCTGGGTCCGGTCACTGACAAATCGCGTCAGGCGATCCTGCATGATGTTGAATGATCGGGTCAGATCCCGAACTTCCTTCGGCCCTACGACCGGCAGATCGCCCTTGGCGGCGCCGCGACCCAGACGTTCGGACGCAGTCGCGAGATCGTTGAGTGGTCCGGTCAGTCGGGACAGGAGAAACCAGAAACTTGCAACCAGCAGAAGTCCCGCAGTCAGTGCAAAGGATATGTTGGACGCCAGCGACCTTTGCAGAGGCGGCCGTTCGAACCGCGTCTCGATGTTGAGCCAATTCCCACCGGACAGCGCAATGGACAGCTCCATCTCGATGGCCGCAAGGCTGCCCTGCATCATTTCGGCGTGCATTTGCGCCATTTCCGGTGACAGGTTCGGAAGGGGCAGCAGACCTCCCTCGATTTCATGAACCTCAACCCGGATATCCCGGCTGTAGCTTTCCTGAAGCAGTGCCCGTATCCGCGCTTCGACCGCTCCACCGTCATCGTGTTGTCCGTGTGCAACCGACGGCTCGTCTGTAAGGTCGAACCGTACGAGCGGAGACGTTGCCGCGCGGACGATCTGGGCATGCAATTCCGGGGGTGCGCCTTCAATCAACTGTGCGACATTTGCGGCCCTTCCGGCGGCTTCGGCACCGATGGCGGCCTGAATGGCTAACGAGCGTTCATCAACGAAAAACCAAAGACTCAGAGCTTGCGCGAGGATCAAGACACCGAGGACCAGAAGGGCAATCTGTGCACGCAACGTCCGCGGAAGCAGCTTCATTCGCAAATCTCGACATCGCAGGAAAGACTATACCCCCCATGCCGGACAGTCGCGATGATCTTCGGGCGCAAAACGTCCTCTTCCATCTTCCGGCGCAACCGGCTCACCTGATTGTCGATGGTTCGGTCCAATGGACCGGCGACCCGGCCGGTGCTCAATTTGAGCAGCTCGTCGCGGCCAATGACCGTCCTTGGCCTTTGCAGGAACAGGGTCAGGAGTTTGAGTTCACCGGATGTAAGTTGCGTACGCGAACCGCCTTGGTCAATCAGTGTGCGGCCATCGAAATCCAGCTTTAGGTGTGCAAACTTCAACGTTTTCCCCGCAAAACCATTCGGTTTTGGGATCAGCTGCGTCCGACGCAATATCGCGTTGATCCGCGCCACCAGTTCCTTGGGATTAAACGGCTTGGCGAGATAATCGTCTGCCCCGCCATCCAGACCCGCGATGCGGTCTTCGTCGTCACCCAATGCGGTCAGCATCAGGATCGGAATATGCCCTTCCTTGCGCAATCGCCTGCACGCGGACAGCCCGTCTTCCCCCGGCATCATCACATCGAGGACAATCAGATCGAAATGCGCTTCCGCCAGCCTTGCGTCCATCTCAACTGCATTTTCCGCCGCTGAAGCACGCATGCCGTTGCGTTCCAGATAACTGGTGACGGATTTCCGAATCTCTGAATGGTCATCGACGACAAGGATGCGTGGCAGATCGCTCATGCCGCCAACATAGTCATTTTCACCAAGGGACGCCCATCCCGTGTTTGTAGCCAAATGTAACAGCGCGGGCAGTCGACTTCGGGATACCGAGCAACTATTTAAGGAAGAACATCGAGGAGTTTTAAGTGAACCGACGTGAATTTGGCCTTACGGCACTCAGCCTGGCCTTGGCCGGGCCTGCTTTGTCGCAAACCGCCGCACCCACGTTGCAGGTGACAAAGACACCGACCTGCGGCTGCTGCGGCGCTTGGGTAAATGAGATGATCGCTGCCGGTTTCAAGGCATCGGTCGAGGACGTGGATTACGACACGCTTCAGGTTCTGAAGCAGAAACACGGCATCGCGCCGGAACTGGCAGGATGTCACACTACGTCCGTGGGCGGATATTTCGTCGAGGGTCACGTGCCTGCGGCTGACATCGGGCGGTTGCTGAGCGAAAAACCTGTCGCGCGCGGACTGACAGCACCGGGAATGCCCATGGGTTCGCCCGGCATGGGCCCCCAAGGTGATCCCTATGATGTGCTGCTTGTACTGATGGATGGGTCGACGCAAGTCTTCGCAACCCACGGCTGACGTGTTTGCCCGCGATACGTTCCGACAAAGTTTTTCGCCGACCTTACCATTCGGCAGATTTTGTTGGAACGTATCCGTTCTGAGCTTGGCAAGCATATTGCCGTTCCTGCTTGTCTACATCCTCGCAACGCCTGGTTTTGCGACGCTGCTGCTGACGAATGGGACCGCGCTCTCGCGCTTCCTCCGGCAGGTCTTTACCAATGGGTTTGTGGTCGTTTTCCTCGTGAATTACTTGGGGTTCGTTTCCGCATCGGTCGCGCTGAAGCAGTACCAGCATCGGCCGATTGTTTACCTGGTTTTAGATGGCCTGCTGCGGAGTGTCGCATTCATTGGGGTTCACATTGCCGTCTATGTGATGTCGGCCGATCTGTTCGGCTCGTTCAACGGCAGCCGTGCAACAGCTTTGAGCGTGGTCGGACCAACGCTCGAGCGGTCGTTCATGTTTGGGAACATCTCGGGCGTATATCTCTATGCCCTGGCGCCCGGCACCTTCATCGCGCTTCTGGTGGTTCTGACAGAACCTTCTGGCGAGGCATCGAAGCCTACCATGTTCAGGACAATGAGCATGGCCTTGCTGTTCAGCCTGACCCCGATCCCCCTCGTCACATTCCTGTCCTATGCGTTGGATCTGGCAACCTGACGGGCCAACTTGGTCAACGACCCGCAGGCTGTCATCTGATCAAATTGTATCCGAATGTACCCTTGACCTTGCCTCACTGGAATGTCGCAGAAGAACACGAGCATATTCTGGAGAGCTACATGTCTGACAATCAAAGTCAAAAATCCACCGGTTCATCGAAACTGATGCAGTATGGTATGATGGCCTGTTGTGCCGTTATGTTGTTTCCAGTCGCCGCATTCTTTATTGCAGGCGGCACGATCGCGGGTCTGTGGGGCAACGTCGGCCTTTTTGCGCCGCTCGCACTTTGTCTTGGTGCGCATGTCGTCATGCACAGGATGATGGGAAAGTCGTGTCACGGGTCAAGAGTTGAACAGGCGAACGAGGCGACTGTGGATGCAGAATTTGAAGATGGCCAAGCTCCCGAACGAGAACTGGTACGCGCCCGCTAGAACGCGGCTGACAATCGGAATTCCGATTGCAGGTATTCTGGCCCTCGGCGGTTGTGCCCAGTCGGCCTCGGGCAAGCTTTGCCCACTTGAGCCCCCTTCCGTGACACGGGATGCGGCACACGACGTCATGCTTCCCGTAGGATGTCGCTTGGTCGGTCAGTCTGAAGGTACTACCCACGAAATAGTCTGTGACGACGGCCGGACCGGATGGGCTTTCGATTAAGCGCCAAACCTTGATCCTGCCTCACATTCACCTGCACAGCGACGGTCGCCCACGCCACTACGGGCGCAACCGTTCCAACGCGCTTTGCACGGCTTGACGGCGCGGGTCATCTCCCGGCACCTCCGACAACAGGATTTCAGCGTGTTCAAACGCCGCGATTGCCGGCGCGGTATCACCCAGAACCGAATAGGCATTGCCAAGCCGCATCCATCCATCAAGATCGTCAGGCTCATCTTCCAGCCGCGTGGCCAGCCGTTCGACCATCGAGCGGATGAAATCCTGTCGTTCCTCCACACTCATGTCCTGCGCGTTTTCGATGTCTTCCTGTGTCGGGCCGGACGCACTGGTCTTCGGGGCATAGTCGGCCAGCGAGATCGGAGCCTTGCCGATCTTCGCGCCAATCCGGTTGGCTTCGCCAACAAAGCTTTCCATCCACGGGAAAAACCTATCCGCATCGTCCAGCCGGGCCACCAGCGTTTCGTGAGCCCGAGCCTCATCGCCCTTCTGCTCGAGCGAGACTGCCTTGAAAAAGGCAGCACCGGGATTGGAAGGATCCAGTTCGTACGCCCGATCAATCGCGGTGTCCGCTTCAGGTGTCACCACACCTTGCTCTGCGTAGATCAGAACCTCGGCCAACATGGAGAAGACGGCGGAATCGGCCTCCGGTCGTTGTGCGACAACTCTATATGCATCGGCTGCATCCGCATACCGGCCCATTTTCGAATAGGTTTGCCCCAGCAGCATCCAGCCTTCCGAAGGCCCGCCTTCGGGGTCTGAACTGAGCCGGACGTACAGACGATCTGTCAATTCGGCGATTTCCGCCGCTTCCTGCCGTTCAGTGGCACGTTCGGCAAAGGCGACACCTGGGATCTCTGGCGAGCCCATTGCGGAGTAATATCCAAAAGCGAAGACCGGCACGAACACTGCGCTCAGAACGACCATCAAGCGGCCCCCTGCCGCCGGTTTCCCATCTGACAGAACGGACCGGCGCGACTGCACGAGGATCCGTCTCTTGATCTCCTGCTCCGCCGCCGTGGCCTCGGTGTCGGAAATGACACCGCGCTCAAGATCCCGCCGAACCTCATCCAACTGATCCATGAGGACCGCATCCGTGGCGTCAGCCGGGACGGGTGTCCGCGACGACCGATGGCGCAGCGGCAGGCCCATGAAAAGCAGACCTACAACGGATAACAGGGCGAAAACCAACCAGATCATGAACCGTCCTTTGAAGCGTTCTCTTCAATGAAACGCGCAATTTCCGCTTTTTCGTCATCGGAAAATCCCGTTGCGGCAGCCCTGCGCCGGCTTCTCGAAATGACGGTCCAGCCGACAAGCAGCGAAACAAGCGCAAACACGAAGGGCGCCATCCAGAGCGCGAGAGTGGCGCGATTCAGGGGCGGGCGCATCAGGACATAATCGCCATACCGGGCGTGGATGTACGCGATGACCTCCTTGTCGCTGTCACCGGCAACAAGCCTTTCGCGCACCAGTATGCGCAGGTCCCGCGCAACCCCGGCGTTGGAGCTGTCGATGTCCTGATTCTGGCAGACAACGCAGCGCAGTTCCCGTGATATTTCACGGGCGCGTTGCTCCAGTACAGGATCCTGCAACATCTCGTCTGGCTCGACCGCCAAGGCCGTCACCGGAAGCAGCAGGAGGAAAGCAAATGCGATATACCTCATCCGTTCTGGCCCCTTGCTAACGCGCCAGCCTGGATCAATGCTTCCCTGAATGTGGAAATCGCCGTTTCGCCCACGACGGGGCCGACATATCTGAACAACACCGTCCCGTCAGAGCCGACAATGAATGTTTCAGGTACGCCCGAAAGGCCCCATTCAATCCCCACTCTGCCGCTCAGATCAGACCCGATCCTTTCGTAGGGATTGCCAAGCTCAGCAAGCCATTTAGTCGCATCCTCCGGCTTGTCCTTGTAATTGATCCCGAACAACGTCAGCCCGTCCTTTTCGACCATCTGGGTCAGAACCCCGTGTTCGGCCCGGCAGGGCACGCACCACGAGGCAAACACGTTCACGATGACCGGTCGCGGGTTCCCGACCAGATCGGCGCGGGAAAGCCCTGGCGTCTCCAACCCGTCGACAGCGGCCAGATCGAATTCGGGTGCCGGCTGCGAGATCAGAACCGAAGGAATGTTGTTCGGGTCCCGGTCCGGGTTCAAGCCCCACAGAAAAAACCCCCCGAAAATGGCCGCGATTGCCAGCGGAATGAATGCCAGTATACGTCCCATGCCTACTCCGCAGGAAGTGCTGCGGGCGCTGTCGCCTTGCGACGGGGTGCCCCGACGCGCAACCGCCGGTCAGACAGCGAAAGACCCCCACCAAGCACAAGCATCGCCGATCCGATCCAGATAAAGTTGACCAGAGGTTCATACAGGATGCGCAGGGTCCAAGCCCCTTGCGTGCTCTCGTCCTCGGCGGCCGGATTTGCGATGGACGCATAGAGATCACCGGCCATTGTCGATCTGATGGCGCTCTCTGTGGTGGTGGTTTGCGCGACCGGATAGGTACGCCGCTCCGGGAAGAGATCGGTGACATAGTTCCCCTCCCGGGCCACACGAAGCGTGCCACGATCCGCGAAGTAATTTGGCCCACGCACACGTTCGGCCCCCTCAAAGGTGACATCGAACCCACCAATGCTGACCTCTGTACCGGGCCGGACAAAGATGATTTCCTCGGATTTCCAGACCGTCGAGCCGATAAATCCGAACATCGCCATCGCGAGCCCCGCATGAGCCAGTGTCATCCCATGAGAGGATCTGGGCAGGTTGCGTGCACGGCGCACCGATTCCGGGAACGGTGCCTCAAACAGCTTTATGCGCATCGCCCATTCCCGCAGGGTTGAGAAAAACAGCCAGAATGCAAGCATCAGCGACAGATACCCCAACACCGGACCGCCCTCGGCGAGATACCAGGTCACCAATGTCGCGAGCACGGCCAGAACGACCACGAAACGCAACCGCTGCAGAACGCCCGCCAGATCGGCACGTTTCCAGGACAGGTAAGGCCCCAGCCCCATCGCAAAGACGAGCGGCAGCATCACGGGAATAAAGGACGCATTGAAGAAGGGCGGCCCCACCGACAGTTTTTCACCGCCCGTCGCGGCTTCGTAGAAGAGCGGGTACAAGGTGCCGAACAGCACAATGCCGGTGGCCGTGGCCAGCAGCAGGTTGTTCACCAATAGCCCCGCTTCCCGGCTGATCGGCTTAAACAGGCCGCCGGGCTCCATTGTCGGCGCGCGCCAGGCAAACAGAGCAAGGGAACCGCCGATCGAAACGGCCAGCAATCCAAGGATATAAAGTCCCCTTTCCGGGTCGACCGCGAATGCATGCACAGAGGTCAGCAGGCCCGATCGGACAATGAACGTGCCCAAGAGCGATAGGGAAAAAGTCAGGATCGCCAGAAGGATTGTCCAGCTTTTGAACGCATCCCGTTTCTCCGTCACGATTGCGGAATGCAGCAGTGCCGTGCCCATCAGCCATGGCATGAAACTGACGTTCTCAACGGGATCCCAGAACCACCAGCCGCCCCAGCCAAGCTCATAATAGGCCCACCAGGATCCCAGCGCGATGCCTGCGGTCAGGCTCATCCAGGCAGCCAGCGTCCACGGACGTACCCACCGTGCCCAGGCCGCGTCCACCCGCCCTTCGATCAGGGCGGCAACCGCGAACGAAAAGACAATCGAGAACCCGACATACCCGAAGTAGAGAAGCGGCGGGTGCATGGCGAGACCGACATCCTGCAATAATGGGTTGAGGTCCTGACCGTCGTCTGCCGGAGGGAAAACGCGGTCGAAGGGATTGGACGTCAGCAGCATGAAAGTCAGGAAACCGACACTGATCCAGGCCTGCACCGACAGCGTTCTTGCCTTCAGCGACAGAGGAATGTTCGATCCGAAGAGGGCGACCGCCGCACCAAACACCGTCAGGATAAGGGTCCACAGCAACAGGGATCCTTCGTGACTGCCCCAGGTGCCTGCCACCTTGAACAGCATCGGTTTGAGTGAATTGGAATTCTCCACCACGTTCTTGACCGTGAAGTCGCTTGTGACGAAGGCTTGCATCAGCGCCAGAAACGCGATGCCGACAAAGAAAACCTGACCGAACGAGGACCATCTGGCAGACTGCATCCACAGGATGTTTCCGCGCCCCGCACCGAGGATGGGCAGCACACTTTGAACAAGCGCCATGGCCAAGGCCAGTGCCAGCGCGAAATGACCGATTTCAGGTGTCAAAGGATCATCAGCCTCTTCAATGAATTCACTGGATCGACGTCTGTCTAGCAAATCGTCCGGCGAACTGTGAGTGGTTGCTTTGTCACCGTTTGTAACAGGATGCTGTGACAAATGATTACAAAACGGCCCGCGCTTGGCCTTTAATCAAAGCGCTATAACGCCAATGTATCTAGGGTAAGTCTGAAAGGAATGAGAAATGAAAAAACAAGAAATTATTGCGCTTGGCGTGGTGATCGCGGTTGGCATGGCGCAAACAGCATTTGCGGAATCCGACGGGGCTGCCGACAGCAAGCCTGACAGCGGGAATATGTCCGGCATGGCGATGGGCGATGGCGACAATCAGATGGGCATGATGGGCGGGGACATGATGCCGATGATGCGAAAAATGATGAAGATGCATGCCGCTATGATGGGTGGCCAGGGCAACATGATGGGAATGATGGATCGGGACATGATGTCGACAATGATGTCCGGTGGACAGCCTCATGAAATGGCCGCGCAGATGTCCGAAAAAATGCGGGAGTTCGATGCGAATTCCGATGGAGCGTTGACACTTGACGAGTTCGAAGCCTTGCATATGGACGCAATGCGCGCGCGCATGGTAGATCGCTTTCAGCATCTCGATGCGGACGGTAACGGCCAGATCTCTCAGGACGAGATGGAAGATGCCGGTACACGGATGAGCAAAATGAACGGTACTTCCACCGGAACGGACATGGAAGGTCATCATGACAGCGAATAAGGGTCAAGCCTGCGGCACTCAGCTTGATGGGGGCAAATTATGGCCTTCTTTCTGACGCGCCGCGGCGCAAGCCTTGCGATGTTGGCCAGTTCCGTTGCACCTTTCTCGGCTGTCGCCCAGACCGCCGAGGTCTGGTCGGCGGACATGGCAGCAGATGCGCTGCAACAGGACCTGATCCGGATGATCGACGTTCGGTCGCGACCGGAATGGACCGACACCGGCGTTGCCGACGGTACCTGGCCCATCAGCCTGCATGAGGACCGTTTCGCCGAGCGGCTTTTTGCCGCCCGGGAACGGGCCGAAGGGCAGCCTGTCGCGCTCATCTGTGCGACAGGCGGGCGGTCTGGCCGCGTCATGCGAAGTCTTCGGCAGGCTGGCTACAGCGGCTTTCTTGACGTATCCGAAGGCATGCTCGGTTCTGCCGCCGGACCGGGCTGGATCGCGGGCGGTTATCCGGTCGTCAGTGTCGATATGGCTCTGGCGGCGCTGCCAGAGGAATTGAGTTGAAGTGAAACTGTTGAACCGTCGAGAACTGTTGGGCCATGCCGCAGGCTTTGGGGCTGCATTTGCCCTGCCATCGGCTGCATTCGCGGCATCGGACAAGAGGCTCGCGTATCCTCCCCTTCTCGATGCGACGACATCCCGGCTTTTTCAGCTGGAAGCCCGCACGGGCGAGACCCGTTTTGACGACGGTGCCGCCAGCGAAACGTTCGGCTACAACCAGGGATACCTTGGCCCGACGATCCGGGTGCAGGCCGGGGTCGAGACACGGGCAGAGGTGCACAACACGCTTGGCGAGCCGATGTCGGCGCATTGGCACGGGTTGGTTGTTGCCGGTGAGTTCGATGGCGGACCACATCAGGCCATCGCACCGGGAGACACCTGGAAGCCGGTGCTGGACCTTGACCAGCCCCCGGCAACGGCCTGGTATCACAGCCACATTCACGGCGCGACGGCACGGCAGGTCATGCTGGGGCTGGCGGGTGTTCTGCAGGTGACGGATGACGCGGATGACGCCCGTGGATTGCCATCCGCCTACGGGGTCGATGATCTGACCCTTGTATTGCAGGACCGTCAGTTCAACTGGCGCGGACGCCTGAAATACGATCCCGGCATGCACCAGTCCATGAACGGGTTTCAGGGCGACACAATGGTTGTGAACGGTCAAATCGGCGCGTCGGCAGCGGTTCCGAAGGGGATCGTGCGGTGCCGTGTCGTCAACGGCTCGAATGCGCGGGTTTACCGCCTGTCCATGTCTGACAGCCGGTCGCTTCATCTCATCGCGACAGATGCCGGATTTCTGGATCGACCGATTGCGCTGAACCGCCTGACCCTTGCACCAGGAGAGCGCGCAGAAGTGCTTGTGGATTTCACAAGCGGGCGGGACAGTGTTTTGAAGTCCGACGATATCATTAATTCGGCCATGGGCGGAATGATGGGCGGCGGCGGTTCCGGCAGTCCATTCACCGTGCTGCCTTTCGCTGTCGACACAACCCTTCCGGTTCGCATCGACGCCCTGCCCGGCTCTCTGGACGGGCAGTTGCCTGATCTTGCGGTCAAGGACGCGCCAGTCCGACGTCTGTCACTGGATATGTCGATGGGCATGGGGATGATGTTCTCGCGGTCCGGTAACCGATTTTCGATCAACGGCGCGTCATACGATTCGGGAACGCTCAATTTTTCCACCAAACTCAACAGCATCGAGCGTTGGATTGTGCGTGGGGCCATGATGATGCACCCGTTCCATGTTCACGGCGTCCGGTTTCAGGTCCTGTCGGAAAACGGTACGGCACCGCGTGCAGAGAACAGGGGTTGGAAGGATACGGTACTGGTGGATGGTGAAGTGGAGCTTGCGATGAAATTCGAAAAACCTGCCTCAGCGGCTGCGCCCTACATGTATCACTGCCACATTCTGGAACACGAAGACGGCGGCATGATGGGGCAATTCAGTGTTGCTTAGCGCAGAAATCCCTTTACCCTCCGCTGACAGGAACCTTTAGGGGAATCCTATTCCTCGATAGAGGTTTGAGATGAAAACCGAATTGCACATCAAGCGGCTGACCCTCGCCGGCGGGCTGTTGATCGTCATCTCTGCGCCTATGCATTTCATCTTGCCCGAGCAAAGGCCAATTGTCTTCGCAGCTCTCTTTCTTTTGGTGCTCCATGCCGCTTAGCAAACCGCGCCTGCATCGGGTTGGGCTATGGTTGGTGGTTGCGCTTGGCGTACTTTTGATAGCCATATGGGCAATGGGATATGGCCCGGCGATAGCCCGCGAGACTATCGAGGTCTGGATAGAGCGGGCCGGCGCTTTGGGACCGTTGCTCATCATCGTGCTCATGATGGTTTCGATCGTGGCAAGCCCCATTCCAAGTGCACCGGTCGCACTGGTGGCAGGCGCGGCGTATGGTCATGTTGCCGGAGCTGTCTATGTCGCCATCGGGTCGGAACTGGGTGCACTCGTGGCATTCATCATCGCCCGCTATATCGGGCGCGACCACGTTGAGCGCTGGCTTGGGGATAAGGCCGGTTTCGGGTTATTGGGCTCTCAAAATCTGTTGATGTTGACGGTGTTCGCGTCTCGCCTCTTGCCCTTCATCTCGTTTGACGCAATGAGCTACGCTGCCGGTCTCAGCCGCCTGCGCCTTTGGCGGTTCCTGATCGCAACTCTAGCAGGCATTCTTCCAGCCAGTTTCCTGCTCGCGCATTTCGGAGCAGAGGCCATGTCGGGAGATTTCGGCACTGCTGAGTGGATCATCATCGGTCTTGGATTGATGACTGCCGCACCGTTGCTGGTCGCAGCGCTCTGGCGAACAAATCGGTCAACCAACGCTTCCTAAGTCTGAGTATGTCAGCAAAAATGAAAACCGTGATTGCCTACTTTACCATTGACCTTCCCCCACAGGAAGCTGCGACCGTGAATCGCTATGGATACACAAACACCACAACTCCGCCGGGATTTTCTGTACTACGCCACCGCCGGAACGGGCGCGGTTGCCGTAGGGGCTGCGGTCTGGCCATTGCTCAATCAGATGAACCCATCCGCCGATGTCCGCGCGCTGTCCCAGATCCGCGTCGATATCTCCGGTGTGGAACCCGGAACGCAATTGACTGTCAGTTTTCTCGGCAAGCCGGTGTTCATCCGGCACAGGACCGACGCGGAAATCGCGCAGGCCCGTTCGGAAGATGTGCTTTCCCTTCCTGATACCGTCGCCAGAAATCCCAACATATCCGGAGATGACCTGGCCACCGATGCAAACAGGGCAGTGGCGGGAAATGAGAATTTCTTGGTCATGATAGGCGTTTGCACGCATCTGGGATGTGTACCACTTGGTGACGGAGCCGGCGATTTTGGTGGTTGGTTCTGTCCCTGTCATGGCTCCCATTATGATACAGCAGGACGCATTCGAAAGGGTCCGGCACCGGAGAACCTGCATATTCCCACGATGTCCGTTTCGGAAGACATGATACTGACCCTGGGCTGACAGGAGCTTCGCGCATCGCGAAGGCCCATAAAATTCATACGCAGCGTTGTCGGAAGAGTCTTGACCCTCCAGTAACTGGAAGGGTTATGTGTTCAATTGTCTTGAAAACGGGAATTAGAAGATGGCCACGGACCAAGAACATCATCACGACATGACGCGCACCTCGACCGCATCAGACCCAGATACAGCGACCGACCCGGTGTGCGGCATGACCGTCGAGATAGACGAAGACACGCGCAGTGCCGAGTATGATGGAGAGGTCTTTCATTTCTGCTCGGAAAACTGCGAAACCAAGTTTGGCAAAGACCCATTTTACTATGCGTCGGGAAACGCCCAAAAGACACCAGCACATGGCGAGGCCGGTACGCAATGGACCTGCCCGATGCATCCGCAAATCCTGAAGGATGAGCCCGGGTCCTGTCCGATCTGCGGCATGGCGCTTGAACCGATGCTTCCATCGGACGAGCCGTCAGAAGAGTTGTCCGATTTCACAACACGCATGTGGATCAGCGCGGCAGCCGCCGTTCCGCTGGTTATCCTGACGATGGGTGAACTGGTCGGCCTACCTGTGCGGGAATGGATCGGACATCAGACGGCTGTCTACATCGAATTCGTCCTCGCAACCCCGATCATTCTCTGGGCGGCTCTTCCCTTCTTCAAAAGGGGGTGGGAATCGATCAGGAATATATCGCCGAACATGTGGACCCTGATCGCGCTTGGCGTCGGGGCTGCCTATATCTATTCGCTTGCCGCAACATTCCTGCCCGGCATTTTCCCCGAAGCGTATCGAAACGGCCAAAGCGTCGGGACATATTACGAAGCTGCGGTTGTGATCGTTGCGCTGATCTTTGTCGGTCAGGTGCTCGAGTTGCGCGCCCGCGAACGGACGGGTGATGCCATCCGTGCATTGCTCGATCTCGCACCAAAAACGGCGCGGCGGATCCTGCCGGACGGGACGGAATATGACGCACCTCTCGAACACATTGTTGAGGGTGACAGGTTGCGGGTACGCCCCGGCGACAGCATACCCGTCGATGCCGAGGTCCTCGAAGGGCATTCATCTATCGACGAAAGTATGATCACCGGAGAGCCGTTGCCGGTCGAGAAAACACAAGGCGACCGGGTCACAGGCGGCACGATCAACAAGAACGGCACATTGGCGATCCGGGCCACACAGGTCGGTGCGGACACGGTCCTGTCCCAGATCGTGGACATGGTGGCAGGTGCAAAGCGGTCGCGCGCGCCGATTCAGGGTCTGGCGGACCGGGTATCGTCCGTCTTTGTTCCGACGGTTGTCGTCATTGCGATCATATCCTTCGTTGTCTGGCTGTTCTTAGGGCCCGATCCCGCGCTCGCCTTCGCTGTTACTGCAGCCGTATCCGTTCTTATCATTGCTTGCCCCTGTGCCTTGGGCCTTGCGACGCCCATTTCGATCACAACGGCGGCGGGCCGCGGGGCACAGGCTGGCGTTCTGATCAAAGACGCCGAAGCACTGGAACGCATGGCGCGTGTCGATACCGTCATCGTTGACAAGACCGGAACACTCACCGAAGGGCGCCCCAAGCTGACAGACGTGGTGCCCACGGGGGACAAGGCTGAAAATGACCTGCTGACAATGGCTGCGGCCCTCGAACGGGGCTCCGAACATCCGCTGGCCGAAGCAATAGTCGAGGGTGCGCTGGCACGGGGGCTGACGCTTCCGAACGCAACGGAATTCGAAGCCGTGACTGGCAAGGGCGTGAAAGGCATGGTCGATGGCCAGGTCGTGGCACTTGGGAATCCCGCCATGATGGCAGAGATCAACGTTGACGCTTCGATTGCGGAATTTGCTGCGGACGACCTTCGTGAATCTGGAAAGACAGCAATGCTTGTGGCGATAGATGGCACTTTTGCCGGCATTGTCGCTGTTGCCGATCCCATCAAGGAGTCCACGGCAGACGCCATCGATGACCTTCATCGCCTCGGTCTCAGGGTCATAATGGCAACCGGTGACAATCAGAAAACCGCCGAAGCCGTCGCCGCAAAGCTGGGTATTGATGAAGTCCACGCAGGCGTCTTGCCCGAAGACAAGAAGGCATTGGTGGACTCCCTCAGACAAGAAGGGGCCCGGATCGCCATGGCAGGAGACGGCGTGAACGATGCCCCTGCCCTGGCGGCGGCTGATGTGGGCATTGCGATGGGCACCGGTGCCGACGTTGCCGTGGAAAGCGCAGGCATCACCCTTCTGGGTGGTGATCTTGTCGGCATCGTGCGTGCGCGCCGATTGGCAAAGGCAACGGTGCGAAACATCAAGCAGAACCTGTTTTTTGCCTTCGCCTACAATACCGCAGGTGTGCCCATCGCGGCTGGTATTCTCTACCCGTTTTTCGGCCTTCTTCTGTCGCCGATGATCGCCGCCGCCGCGATGAGCCTGTCTTCGGTCTCCGTCATTAGCAATGCACTGCGGCTGCGACGGGTACGGCTTTAGTCGCAAACTAAGGAGATAGATGATGGCAGGCGGACATCAGGGGCATATGCCGTCCGGCGGCAAGGGGCTGGCGATATCAGCCTAGTTGACCGGCATCTATTTTGTGATTGAACTGGCGATTGGCCTATGGACAGGGTCAATCGCGGTCATCTCCGACGCGTTCCATACCTTTTCGGCCGTGGGCGGTGTGCTGGTCGCCATTGTCGCGGCGCGTATGGCGTTGCGTCCGGCGGATGAAGAGCGGAGCTTTGGCTGGGCGCGCGCCGAAATCATCGGCGCCCTTGTGAATGGCGGCTTCTTGCTGGCCATGGCGGTTGTTGTCATCGCGATGGCTGCCATGCGCATGTCTGCGCCAATTGATCTTCCAACGGGTCCGATGCTGATTGCGGCTGCCGGGGGGCTCTTTACGGAGTTCATTTCGCTTGCGCTGATCTGGAAGCAAAGCAAGGAAGATCTGAACACGAAGGGAGCGTTCTGGCATATCATCCAGACCTTTGTTGGCAGTCTGTTGATCATCGTGACCGCCCTCGCAATCGAATTCACCGGGTTTCTGCTGATCGACCCGCTGCTTGGCATGGCGTTCGGGTTTGTCCTGCTATGGGCGAGCTGGGGATTGCTGAAAGAAGCGGCGCATCTTTTGATGGAAGGCACGCCTCCCGAAGTGAGTCTGCCTGAAATCAAACGTACCCTTGAAGAACTGCACGAGGTTTCCGATGTTCACCATATTCATGCCTGGGCGCTGACAAGTGGCAAGCATGTCTTCTCCGCGCATCTGCGTGTCACAGATCAAGAAGAGGTCCTGCAAACCGCCTACGACATGCTGCGTAAGGACTTCGGGTTCTTTTTCGCAACCCTGCAGATCGAAACACGGTGCTTCGACGAAAGCGGCGCTGAGGCAATCGACCTTTCAGCGGCGAGCAGTAAGACAGGGCATAACGGCGATCTTTGAAAACAGGTCATCGTCGCGGGCAGCAATTCTCATTGTTATCGGGCAAGCGAAATACCCGCCAAGCTTTGCTACCGCACCTTTTGTTATCTCGAACCGGGCATGGTCCGGCTGATCCATTCAGGGGCGCAAATGATACGTTCCCCGGGTCGGATTTGCGATCCGGCCATCATTCACAAGCTTTCGCAAGGCCCGATAGGTGGCCTCGTGCGAAAGGTGCAGCGCGCTGGCAAAATCGACAACGGAGCTTTCAAGCAGGCCCGCCACCATACCGGCATAGACCCGTTCTTCTGCGCGGCGGATGCCTACGATCTCAAGCGCCTGACGTTGCGCTTGTATCTGCTGTGCCGCTTGCCGCGCATAGGCGCGTGCAAAATCCGGATCTGCAAAGGCAGACAAGACCGCCGCTTTGTCGATCTGTACAAACGCCCCAGCCTCCGCCACGACCGCATCGCAGTGGTATCTATCCGAAAACACCGATGCTTCGGCAAGGCTCATCCCGGGCTCGGCACGGTAGATGATAAATCGTTCGCCATCCGGGCCGACACGCTCAAGATGAACGCGCCCGCACTTAACAACATAAAGGCCGCAGGTCCGCGCGCCCTGACGAAAGACCGTATCCCCTGCGGCCCTCGTCAGCGGACGCAAGGCGGAGGGCGGTATGAGATTATAGGGTTCAGGCATCATATGATCCAAATCATATTTCAGGGTCCGATCAGGTACTAGGCTGAATCCGAATACACTCAGGAAAGGCTGGTCCATGCGACTGATACCCGTTCTCTTCGCTGTCTTGCTTGCGACACCCGTTACGCCGCAACAAATGCATTCATCCATGGGTCACGCGTCCGACGCCCCAGGAAACCGGCCAGTCCGCCTTCGCCGCATTGGCCGAAATAGTTGTGCTGCTCCAGGCCGATCCCGAAACCGATTGGGGCGCCGTCAATATCGACAAACTGAGGGACCATCTGGTCGATATGGACCTTTTGACACGAAAGGCAGAGGTCACCCGCATTCTGCGGCCCGACGGGGCACGGTTCGAAGTGCGTGGCAGCCCGCGTGTCCTGTCGGCCATCAACACAATGGTTCCCGCCCATGCACCGTTCCTTGCCGGTGAAACAGGCTGGAGTGTTGCGTCAGAAGAAATGGAGGATGGTGTCGCACTGATCGTGGGTGGCGATGGTGAACAAATACAGGGCCTTGGTTTCTTTGGTCTGATGACAATCGGTGTACATCATCAAGAGCACCATCTGATGATTGCGAAAGGACGCAAGCCGCATCATTGAGCACGCGCCCAAGGCTCATATGCGGACCCAGGCCGCAATGGTCACTTCGCCAACACTACGCTCGGATATTCACAAAGAATCTGATGTCGACACCAGATCCGCAGAATTAACCGTCACACGCCTGCGGGACCATACGATCAGGGCCGCGCCAAGGATAATCATCGGCAACGACAGCAGTTGGCCCATTGTCAGCCCATAGCCCGCCCAATGAACCGCATGTCCAATCGGGTTGTCCTGCGTGACGAACTGCATATCAGGCTGCCGGAAGAACTCGACAAGGAACCTTGCGCTTCCGTATCCCGCCAGGAACAGGCCAGTAAGGCTTCCGGGAAAGCGCAGCCAACCGCGTTTCCAGGCCAGAAAGATCAGGACCGAGCCAAGCAGGATACCCTCCAGAAGAGCCTCATAAAGCTGGGACGGATGGCGGCCACACAGGCCCACGACGCCCGCACAGGACTGGGCCGCCTCGCCGGGGAATGCCACCGCCCAGGGCACATCGGTCGGACGGCCCCAAAGCTCGTTATTGGTGAAGTTGGCCAGCCGACCGAGGAAAAGACCCGGTGGTGTTGCAACAGCGAGCAGATCCGCCGTTGATAGAACGGGTGCGCCGTTGCGATAGCAAAAAAGCAAGGTGGCCACGACCACGCCGAAAAAGCCGCCATGAAATGACATACCACCCTGCCAGACCATGAAGATTTCGACGGGGTTCTGAAAATAGTACTGAGGTTGATAGAAAAGCACGAACCCCAGCCTGCCCCCCACGATCACGCCCAGAATGATCCATGTCAGCAGGTCTTCCAGTTGCTTGGGTTGCAGCGGCGGCGCCCCGGCCCCCCAGACTGACGAAGAGCGGACCAATGCGACACAGATGCGCCAGCCGATAAGGAGGCCAACAATATAGGCCAGCGCATACCAACGCAGGGCAAAGCGGAACGATCCGATATCAACGGCAAAAATCTCTGTTCCGATGTCAGGAAATTGGATAATCGAAGTCAGCATTCTTTGTTACCTTTGCCTGTTTCACACAAGGCCACATTTTGTTTCCCGCAACGGACGTTGGCGCGTTCAACCCTGTTGTCCCCAGCCCAAAGCGCTGTGGTGAATGTGCCATCCTTGCGTGCGGGAGTCGGTTCCGTTGAACCAGAGATGACGCACATCGGCACCCGCGTCCATGTGTTCAGGCGCTTGTATCCCATGAGTTTTGTACTTGTTTGTAACGGTTGGAAGCTCCGCCGCCTACTGGATCCGTCCGTCGCGGGAAATCAGCCGATCAAGGTCGCGCTCCATGATCTGAATTCGCTCCCGCGTCCTGCAACGACCATTGCGCAACCACATCTATGATCACGGATATGTTCATTGAAGTTGCGCGCGCCCGGCACAATTCAACGGATCATGACGGCACATAATGGTGATAACCGGGATCAAAGCAGGACCAGCGGCATCGCAAAAGGAGTTCAGATGTTTATACGGTCCCTCGCAGCGACACTTTTCATCGCTTTTGTTGCATTAGCTGCAAAGGCCCCGCCCCTCTATGCGCAAGGAAAGACAATTCCATTCGATGGAAGCTGGAAAGAACAGGGCCTCTTGCGGCTCTTTTCGAACGAGTACGGCCTGCAAGGTCGGCGGCTGGACGTGATTTCCGATGGCACGGTTTCGGTTCTCTGGCGTCCGGTCAGCGCAGCCCTTGGCACCGCAAAGGCAGCAATGTGGGAATGGTCCGTCACGCAGGGTGTTAAGGGAACCGACCTCACACGGCGCGGCGGCGATGATCGCAATCTTGCTTTGTACTTCATATTCGTCGATCCGCAGACCGCAAGCACGCTTGGCCGAACAACGGCGCGCAAATTGCTGCGTGATCCCAATACGCGGGCGCTGGTTTATGTCTGGGGTGGCAATCATGCGAAAGGCGCATTGCTGAACAGCCCCTACTCGACGGGTCTCAAATCGAAAATTCTGCAAACGGCGCAAACCGGCAACTTCACCGAGAATGTGAACCTGGATCGCGATTTCGTGCGTGCGTTCGGGGACATGCCAAAGGTTCTGGTCGGTCTTGCGGTGACAGCCGACAGCGATGATACCGACGGAAAGATCCTTGCGGCCATTCAGGACCTGCAGATACGTTAGGTGCTCTCCGGTATTCCGCCAAACCTGGGCGCCGATCTGCAATGTATCAATATATCTCGCCGGGACGCCCTTCCGCAACGGTGGGGGATGTGGGTTGCAGGCCCCAGAAACGGAATACACGGAAACCCATGCTTAAGCGTCTTCAGATGATGGTTGCGCTTGGCGCAGCCACGCTCCCCCTGCCCCTGAGTGCGGCTTCGGTGCCTGTCACCCTGACGCCCGGCCTTCACCCGGATCGGGTCGCGGGACATTGCAATGCTTGGATTCAATGGCACCTGTCCCGGCCCCGAAATCAGACAGCGCCAGAACGATATTCTGCGGGCGCGGGTGGAAAACGGGCTGGAGGACGGGACCCTCGTACACTGGCATGGCATTCGGTTGCCCAACGCGATGGACGGCGTAAACGTGCTGACACAGGATGTCATCATCCCGAATGAGGGTTACGAGTACCGGTTTCCGGTTTCCGGTTCCCGATGCCGGAACCTACTGGTATCACTCCCACTACCTTTCCTACGAACAGGTCGCCCGCGGACTGTTCGGCCCCTGATCGTCGAAGAACCTGCCCCGCCAGACGTGGATCAGGACATCACGGCCATCCTCTTCGACATTCGGCTTGATGACACCGGCCAGTTCGACATGGAATTCGACCGCGCTGATTTCATAACAGCAGGTAGGCTGGGGAACTTGATGACCACCTTCCTGTCGTCTGAGCAGGCGCGGCTGGGGGATCACATCCGGTTGCGTCTGATCAATCCGACACCGGATCGCATTTTCGAGATACGTATCGACGGGCTGACGGGCTTTTGTGTGGCCTATGACGGGATGCCGCTGCCCGAGCTGGTTTCGCTGGGCAATCTAAAACTCGCACCGGCGCAGCGCATCGACATCATCGCAGATGTGACGGGTGATGTGATCCTAAGAGAAACCGTGCCTTCGGGTGGCGAGGAACTGGGGGGCATTATGTTGAACGGTCAGCGACAAATCCGGTCTGCGCCGATAGCTCCCCTCCCCGCGAACCTCGTGCCCGCGCCCGGAGAGATCACGCAAACGGCAGATCTCTTCATGCAAGGCGGTGCCGGGGACGGCGCGCACGGCGGGTTCGGGGGCTGGGCCTTCAACGACGTGAGCGGTCTGCCGAACAAACCGCTGATTTCGGCAAGACGTGATGAAGCAGTGCAGGTGCGGATGGTGAACGACACTGCTTTTCCGCACGGTATCCACCTGCATGGCCACCATTTCTGGGAAACCGATCAGAATGGTGCGCGAACCCACCTTCGCGACACGACCCTCGTAGCGCCGGGCGAGACGATGACGATTGTGTGCGTACTCGACAATCCCGGCGCGTGGATGCTGCACTGCCATATGCTGAGCCATCAGGCTGATGGCATGGCGACCTGGATGCAAGTCAGCTGAGGTCGGAGCGGTGGTTGCGCCAACCGTTGACGCGAAGCTGTGCCACAACGGGATATCGCTCTTAACAACAAGCACAGGCCCGTCATACAAAAGTTTACATGGCACTCGCCAAAATTTGCCTATGCTCAGGTTGTGAATGACGCTGGTCTGATAATCGGAAAGGTGCGCAATGCCATCAAAAATCCATTCTGGCGTGATTGTGGCCCATCTGTTCATGGGCATGACGGCGGGCATGGTCCTTGCCGAGCCATTGGAGTTCGCCGACCTAGACCCACCGGTCGGGAACAATGCGCAGGAACCCACCCTGTTCGCACTGCAGGATGATCGGGTCCTGCTGGGTTGGACCGAACCACACCCTGCCGGGTTTGCGGTAAAATTGTCGGTCCTTGAAGACGCAGAATGGAGCGCGGCCCGCACTGTTACCGTGTCCGACGAACTCTTCGTGAACTGGGCCGATTTTCCGTCCGTTGTTGCGCTTGATGACGGTACCTTTGCGGCTCACTGGCTGTGGGAAAATTCCAAAAACGACTATGCCTATGACGTCAAGATCTCTCTTTCGCCGGATGAGGGCCTGACATGGAGCGCACCGATAACGCCACATGATGATCGGTCGGTTAGCCAACACGGTTTTGTCACGCTCCAGCCGCTCGAAGACGGTTCCTTGATGTCTGTCTGGCTTGACGGACGCGCATATGACAAGCCGCTTTTCACCAGCGCAGCCAGCAACTACCCGGATGCAATGCAGTTGCGCGCAACCCGGATCACGCCCGAAGGTACGCGAACCGATGATGTTCTTGTCGATGCGCAGACCTGTTCATGCTGCCAGACGTCCGCCGCATCGCTGGACGATGGCACCGTCCTTGTCGCATACCGCGACAGAACAGATGCGGAAATCAGGGATATATCTGTCGTAAGACACCAAGGCGGCATGTGGTCAGAACCAACAAACGTCCACAATGACGGCTGGGAAATCTCCGGCTGCCCGGTCAATGGCCCCGCCATCGCGACCGCCGGTCAAACAGCCGCCGTGGCCTGGTTCACGGCTGCAAATGACAAGCCGGAAGTCAAGGTTGCGTTCTCTTCCGATGGTGGCAGAAATTTTGGCGATCCGGCGAAAGTCAGCCTCGGGATTCCCGCCGGTCGGGTCGATATTCTCATGCTGGACCCTCAGACTGCGTTCGTGACGTGGGTCGAATGGGCAAATGAGAGCGAGGTGATCCTTGCTTGCCAGATCACAACCGGTCAGCAGTGTAAGGACCTGCAACTGATTGCGCGAAACAACGGCGCAGGTTCGGTCAACTTCCCGCGCACGGCGCGAACGAATGAAGGGGTTTACCTGTCGTGGACACAGCCCAGCAACTCGGATGATCCGGAACCGAGTTCGACTATACGCACGGTTTTCGCTTCCTATTGAAGGTTTCCGGACGAAAGCTGATGGTTCTTTCGCTTGGCTCACATCAGGAGTGGGTCCAACGATCACCGTCAACAAGAATTGCATTTCCTGCAATAGAGCTACCGGCAAATGACGGTGATTTCTCATCCATAGTGACTGGTCTCTGGCCCGGAAATTGTAGCGTGCCACGCTTTTTCATGATCCCGGTCCCGAGCATATGACCCACCAGCGCTACCCAGGCAATGCCGGTGAAATTCAGAAAGAAGGGAAGATCTGCGACAGAAGTAGTGCCCCCGATGGCCAACACCCACAGGCCGAACCCATAAATCGCCGAGGGCAAAAACCAGTTCGTCTGCCCCGCGATACGGTGCCAAATTGGTCTAAAGACGAACAACCAACCGACGGGATAGCCAATCAGGCCAACAAGATAAAAATGTACGAAATATCCTGCGAAATCACCGTTCGGCAGACCAAGGCTGCCGAGTAAGCTCCTCGCTAGCCCGTGCGGTGACAACCGCGAAAAGCCCAAGCCCGGGCTGATGATCTGACCCAACAGATCGAACGCGACGGTCGCAAAGAAACCTGCGACGAACATTAACCCTAAAGTTCGGGCGTTGAATGCGGGTAGTGAACCTGTTGTGCGAGAATCAGTATCAACTGTATTCATGGCGATTCTTTCTTTGTATTGCGGGCGATCAAATAGACAGGGCTAATGTAATGACCAATTGTTGACCCAGCGACGTTCTCGGCAACTCCCGATCACTTTCCATCTTGATGAGATCGGTCTGTTTATGAACCCCGCCACAATAACCAACCTAATGACAGAACGTGGGATGTGCACTGCTGGCTCTAATATGTGATTATCCGTTACCGCCGTCAGCCTCCATGCCGAGAGAATGCTGACCGCCACAAGCACTTTGTGGCTTTGTACGCGCTGGTTCACAATGAGCGCTGCTTATGAGTCGGTGTCGCCGGAATTTCTCGTCTTTTCACCCCGCGCAGCAGCTGAGTTTGGCTACATCCTTGTCGAAGGTTTGTGCGGCGAGTTTCAGCCCTTCGACCGTGGTCAAATAAGGAAAGATCGTCTCTCCGAGCGCCCGTGCGGTCATGCCGAATATCAGCGCCATTGCCAGTGTCTGAATCGTGTCCGACCCCTCCGGTGCTGCGATCTGACCGCCCAGCAGGCGGTCGGTCTTCGCGTCGGCCACCAGCTTAATCACGCCGCGGGTATCGCGTGCAGCGACGGCGCGGGGCACGTTGTCGAGCGTGATCACACTGGTTTTGACCTTGTGCCCCGCCGCCTTGGCCTCAACCTCCGAAAGGCCGACGCCGGCCACTTGCGGGTCGGTAAACACGACCCACGGCATCGCCGCGTTGTCATAGCGCATCTGCTCCAATCCAAGGGCATTGTTGATCGCCACCTTGGCACCATAGGCCGCCATGTAGACGAACTGGTCACGGTCAGTGACATCGCCCGCGGCCCAGACGCCGGCACGCGTGGTCGCCATGTCCTGACCGACCTTGATAGAGCCGCGTGCGTCGGTCTCGATGCCAAGCTCTTCCAATCCAAGGTTCTCGGAATTGGCGATCCGGCCGGTGGTCACAACCAGCCGTTCGGCGGTCAGATCCTCGGTCTTGCCACCCCGTTCGACAATCAGATTGACGCCGCCCGCAGCTTTCGCGACCGAGACGTAAGCAAGACCGGTCTCGACCGCGATGTCTTCGGCCTTCAGCGCTTGCGTCAGCGCCTGGGCCACCTCCGGTTCGGCGCCCGGCAGGAGGCGCGAGCGGGTCACTAGCGTGACCTTCACCCCCAGCCTTGAAGCCATTTGCGCCAGCTCGCAGCCGATATAGCCGCCGCCCAGCACCAAGATGCTTTCGGGCCGGTCAGGCAAAGTCAATAGATCGGTGGAATCGAGGGGCTCCACTGTGTCGATCCCCTCGATCGCTGGCAGGTGGGGGCGCGAGCCGGTGGCGATCAGGACGCGCGGGGCGGATATCACCCGTCCTCCAACAGCGACGCCACCCTCGACCAATCGCGCCGGGCCATCCTCGATATAGGTAACGCTTTTATAGGCGGGCAGCAGGTCTATATATTTCTTGTGCCGCATCTCCTCGACCAGATCGGTGGTGCCTTGCACTACGGCACCCCAATCCACCGCATGATCACAGGGCTCGACGCCCGGGAACCGGGCGGCCGACGCGCCGCCATGCACCGCCTCTGCGGCGCGGATCATCGCCTTGGACGGCACGCAGCCGACATTCACACAGGTGCCGCCGGTGGTGCCGTGCCCGATAAGCGCCACGCGCTTTCCGGCATCGGCTGCCGTGATCGAGGCAGAAAACCCGGCCGAGCCGGCACCAACGACAATGAGATCGTAGTTGTCATCGCGGGTTTCACTGGCAGTGCAGCAATCGTCTTTCGTTACAGTTTGGTCCATTGGTTCTTCCTTAGCTTGCGATCGGTATCGCGACACGGCCCCGATCAATAATTTTGAATCACACCATCGAACCGATGTCGGAGGCATAGCTCGGATAGGCGAAAATCATGGCCTTGATCTGGTTGGCGGTCTGCCCGGCACCCATGGCCATGGCGAAAAGATTGATCTGCTCCTCGGAGCCCGGCCCGATCAGATGCGCGCCGAGGATCTGTCCGCTGCCCTCTTCGACAAGAACCTTGAATCCGGTATGTTTCGCGCCGACGCGCAGCGACGAATACCAGTCCCCTGTCTTTTCGAAATGGGTGTCGAACTTCAGCCCCTGTTCCCTGGCCACCGCTTCCGACAAGCCCACGGTGGCCACCATCGGGAGGGTGAAGACTACCGACGGGATCGGCGGATAATCCACGGTACGCTCGTCTTCTCCAGCCAGCAGGTTCTTGCCTGCCACACGCCCTTCGAAGGCGGACACCGGGGTCAGCTTGGGCCCACTGGCAGCGCAGTCGCCCGCGGCGAAGATCGCCGGATTGGTGGTGCGCATCGCGTCGCTCACCTTGATGCCACGGCGTGAGTATTCGACGCCGGCGGCCTCAAGGTTAAGGCGATCGATATTGGGCACCCGGCCCGTGCCATGCACCACCAGATCGCAAGTGATCGTTTCGGTGCCGTCGGGAGTTTCCACCGTGACGGTGAATTCGTCGCCCTGCTTTTCGATCTTCGCCACCTTCGCCTTGGTGCGGAGATCGACGCCGAGCTCTTCGGTTGCCTCAACCAGCATTGCGACCAAGTCGGGATCGAAAGGACCCAAGGGGCGGTCCATCATCTCCAGCACTGTCACTTCGCGCGCGCCCGCCCGCTTGACAATATGGGCGAATTCCATGGCGATGAAGCCGCCGCCGACAAAGGCGATGCGGTTCGGTCGCTCAGGCAGTTCCAGGAATTCGGTGCTGGTGGTCAGATGCTCTTCGCCCGGGATGTTCAGCGTCATCGGCCGCGCGCCGGTGGCGATATGAAAATGCTTCGCGGTCAGGGTCTCGCCGTTCAACTCGATCGTATTGGGGCCGGTGAACCGTGCCAGCCCATGCAAGACGTCGATCCCCGCTTTTTCCAACCCGGCTTCGATGCGCGGTGGCATAGCTTCGGTGAAGCTGCGCTTGAAGGCGATCATGTCGGGCCAGTTGACCGAAGGTTGCGCCTCCAGCCCCTTGCCTTCCATGTTTTCGGCCCATTCGACACCCTCGGTGACCGCGACCAGCATTTTCTTGGGGTCGCAGCCGCGCAGGGCGCAGGTGCCGCCATGGGGTTCGCTGTCGATGCTGGCGACGCTCCAGCCTGCATCCGCGGCCATCCGGGCGACGCCATTTCCAGCGGTGCCGCCGCCGATCACGATGAGGTCATAGGTCTTGGTCATACCTGTTCCTTTCCTTGTGCCAGTTTCTCTTGATCCGGCTCACTGCTGAACTGCCTGATTTTCTGAGCCAGAGCGCATATCCCGCCACCGCCAAAGCGGCGGCAACCGAGATCCGCAGAGCAAAGCGGAACTCCAGCCAGAACAGCAGAGCCGAAAGAACAACCGCCAAGCCGATGAGAAGGGCTTTCGGACTGTGCCCTGGTCTGCCGGCTTGCTGCCACAGGGCATATGCAACCGCACTCAGCGAGGCGAAGAGCATCGGGAAAAGCGCGTAGTCGAGCCAACCAACAACGGCAGAAAGTCCGACCCCGGCGACGATCAGCACCAGGAACGGCGTGAAGCAACAGATCGCCGCAAATACGCTGCCGATGAGGCCGCGCCGCAAAAGGGTCGTGGGTTCATTGTTATTGTTCATGTCTGTCATGCTGTCTCCAGCTCCGAGTGCGGGTCGGTGAATGCGATCAGAAATCGCCGGACTCGACGATGTCCGCCGAATAGCCGGTGGCGCGGATTGCTTCGACGATCATGTCCTGATCGGCGGCCTCGTCATCAAAGGCGACGATGTAGGTGCCGGTGCCGAATTCCTCTCCTTCCATGAAGTCGATGATCTCGACCGAGGGAACGCCCCGCATGGCCGCCGCCACCGTGTAGGAGCAGGTCGGGCATGTCAGTTCGCCTACCCCGATATTGATGCGCTGTTCGGCGGCGCTGGCGGGGGAAGCTGCGAGAGTGCCAACGACCGCAAGGGCAAGATGGAGTGACTTCATGGGTTCGGCCTTTCAGTAGGACAGAAGGTATGGGGTGAGATAGGGAAAGATCATCGCGACGGTGACGATGGCGGTGGCAATCCAAAGAATGGATCGCATGAGTTTCCGGTTCATGGGGCGCGCGCAGGTGCCATCCGCGCAGGCCTCAGTCGGGATCGGACGGTAGGCCTTGTAGAATCCATAGCCGATGCAGGCGGCACTCAGCGCGAAGGTGATCCATTTGTACTGGTAGAGAACGCCCAGCTGCGCAATGAAAACGCCGGTAACGCCGAAGCTGACCAGCACCAGCGGCAGGATGCAGCATGAGGTCATCGCCAGCGCGCCAAGCGCGCCGAGCCAGGTTGTCGTCCATGCCTTTTTGTCGGCAGCCCCTGTTTCGTCCATTGCCGTCTGCCGGTCGGCGGATGTGGTTTCAGTCATGGTTCGAATCATCCTTGCCTCAGTGATGATCTCAATCTAGGGTCTGTAGCAGGTACAGGCTCAAGAGGGTCAAACGTGAAAAATCGTCACAGATCGGTGAAGGTCCTCAGGCGCGGAGATCTGGCCAGGCTGACCGGCTGCAATCTCGAGACCATTCGCTACTACGAGAACATCGGCGTTATGCCCGAGCCGCCGCGCTCCAGCAAAAACTATCGCGTCTACGATGATCGGCATGTCGCGCGCTTGTGCTTCATCATGCGCGCGCGCGAGCTTGGGTTCACGCTCGACGAAGTCCGCGATCTGCTCGCCTTGGTCGATGGCGGTGCCCAGACCTGCGGCGAGGTGCAGGGTCTGGCAAATTCGCATCTCGCCTCGGTCCGCGCCAAGATCGACGATCTCAAACGCATCGAACGCGTGCTGTCTTCCACCGTGGCGCAATGCACCGGTGACGATGTCCCTGAATGCCCTGTGATCGACGCGCTGACGGAGGTGACCTGAAGGGCCATAGTTGAGGACGCCCATGCATGTCAGCCAAGCGGACAATGGTGCCAGCGCCGTTGTTTGCGATCATTCGTTCCCCGCGGAGTCCTGCGTGGTCGCCGCATGTTCGGGGACCAGATAGCGCGGCACGATCCACAGATAGGCGACCATGCCGAAGAGCTCGACGAGCGACTGGAAGACGATGACCACGGCCGCCACGTTCCACTCCGGTCCAAGCACCAGCACCAGCGGAAGTACGACGAAGGAGTTGCGGGTTCAGAGCGAGAAGATGACCGTTCGTCACCCGCTAGTGGACAATCCGGCCGCCCGCCCGGTCGCCGCACCGAGAAGTGCTGCGGCGACGAGGTAGGCGACGTAGGCGCCCGCCACCTGCGCCAAAACCGGCAGCGCATCCCGTACCGCGTCGACTTGCGAGGCCGCGATCAGGAACACCACGACAGCCAGAAGCGGAACCGGCAGCCAGGCGAGGCGATTTACGATCGCGGCCCGCTCCGGGCGCGCCTCTGCCCAACGCTCCAGCAGGAAAGCCGCTGTGAGCGGCAGCAGGACAAGCGCCGCAAAGACGGCGGCAATGCGGTCGGCGGCGAGAAGCTCAAAGAATGCCTCGCCGAGAAAAAGCCAAAGGAAGAGCGGCAGACTGGCGAACTGAACCGCGAGGAGGATCGGTGTCGCGGACGCGGCACGCACCGCATCGCCGCGACCGAGATGGGTGAATGTGATGAACCAGTCGGTGCAGGGCACCAGCAGCACGACAAGCACCCCGAGCCGAAGCGCAGGATCGTCAGGCAGGAACGCGATCAGCCCCCAGACCAGCAGCGGCACCAGGACGAAATTGCCGATCAACATGGTGCCGATGAAACGCCGGTCGCGCGTCGCGCGCGGCAGGTGCGCTAGCGGCATCTGAGCGAAGGTAGTGAAAAGCATAAGCCCCAACACCGGCCAAAGCAGCGCCTCGAACACCCCCGAGATACCGGGGGCGAGCGAGCCCAAGACCAGACCGGAAAGGATGGCAGCGAGGTAGATCCAGGCTTGATGGCGTTCGAGATTTTGCAGCTTCATGTCCTGCCCCTGCTCTTTCCGAAGGCGATTTTCAAGAAGACATCACTCGACATGCCATTGCGACAACGGCTCGTTCGTCGCTTGGAGCGTTGTATGGTCTGTCCGGTTTATACCCGCAGACCGGTCACGACCCAGTCGACAATGCTTTCATGGTAGTTGGGGACGTGGCGATAGCCGAATTGTCTCAGCCGATCAGCCGAACTCTTTGACCTCGAGCATCTGCAAAACGGTGCTCCTCACCGTTTCAGCCGTGCTGCGGATAGACGCAACATCGGCGCGCACAGATCGCTTCGACAATCAGTTTGTGGCGCGCCACATTCGGAACCGTCCTTGCCCTGTTAGCTCGCGGACCAGATCCCGCGCTTCCATCCAGGCGAGGTTGCGCTGGACAGCGGCGCGGCTGGCTCCGGTCAGGGCCTCGGCCATAGGGGCAGAGACCAGGGGCCATTCGGTCAGCACTCCGCGCAGGGCTGGCGGCGTCTTGCCCGAGAGTGGGGTCATCTCGGCTTCCGCCAGCGCCGACCATGTCTCGATATCGTCGAGGTGCCGCATCGCGGTCAGGCAGGCCGTTTCCATTTTCTCGAGCCCGCGCGCCAAACGTTCAGCCGGGGGGCCGCCGGCGCGCAGCGCCCCCGCCCCACCCATGGCCAGGGGTGCGAATATTGCCCCCTCGCCCTCATGCGCGGCAATGCGCGACGCCGTGACCGCCGCTTCCATTCGGTTGCTCTGCTGTCCGAGGCCCGCGAGGCTCCAGAGGTGAAACCCCATGCAGGCACGCGTGATCGGGTGCAGGTCGGCGGCTTGCGCCATCAGGTCAAGCCACCCGCCCGCGCGATCCGCGAAGGGCTCGGCTTCATCCACCATGTTCTCGGGGTCACGGCGATCGAGGAAGGCGGACAGGTCCACGTCTGGGCCGGGACCGCCTGTAAGACGCCGCACCGCCCATCCGACACGCGCAAGCGCTGCGGTGTCGTCCTGCACGCCGGACAAGCGCATGGATATCCAGAGCGCCAGCCGATCCGGGCCAATTCGGTCGCCTGCAAACCAGCTGAGGTCTGCCGCCTCGATCAACGCAAGCCTGTGCCGCCAGCCTTCCGGGCCACGCTTCAGACGGTCGTCTAGCGCCCCGATCCGGCCGGCCACACGGGCAAGGCGGGCAGCATGGCCCGCCTCGGCACGTCGCCAATCGTCAAGAACAGCGGTCTCACGCACTTCGGCCCTAGGTCCGGGCGGCAGATAATGCGGCTCCTCTTCCATCGGACCGGGCAGGAACCACAGGTCGTCCTCAGAAGTCTCTTCAAGCTCCTCCGCATCCTCAAGAGGATCATCAAAAATATTATACTTTATACATGCTTGAGGCTCCATATGTGCAAAATATGGCATTTTTGCATTTTACCCAAGGGTTTTGTCAGGGTGCGCCTGCACACTTTATATAGCACGTGCGCGCAATGGTCTGCGAGAGCTCGCTGATCGCGCTCAGCGTAAGGGAACCAAGGGCTTTGGACTGAACAGCCCCACAGAGCCGGCACTTGCATTCGCTTACAAACGGTCGTTTAGTAGCGATGTATGAAACTGCAAAAAGACTGTTTTGATGCCCCTGATCGGTTATGCCCGCGTATCGACCGAAGATCAGACCCCCCTGCCCCAGTCGCAGGCCCTGAAATCCGCGGGTTGCGCCGAGATCTATGAAGAACAGGCCTCGGGCGGCAATCGTGCGCGACCGGTGCTTGCGCGGGTGTTGGAACGCATCGTCAAAGGCGACACGCTGGTCGTCGTGCGGATCGACCGCCTCGCGCGCTCCCTCTCGCATCTGCTGGAGGTGATCGAGCGGCTCGAGGCGAAGGGAGCCTTCTTCCGCTCGCTGACCGATCCGATCGATACGTCCTCGCCTCAGGGCAAGTTCACCCTGCAGGTCCTCGGCGCCGCGGCCGAGTTCGAGCGCGCCCTGATCCGCGAACGCACCAAGGCTGGCCTGGCCAGCGCACGGACCAAAGGCCGGGTTGGCGGCAATCCGGGCCTGCGCGCGCGGGATCCGGCGGCGCTGCGCAAGGTGAGGCTGGCCCGACAGGACGGCTACATTGAGCGTCTGAACGAGACGGCACAGGACTGGGTGCCCCACGTCCGCCGCCTGCGGCCCGACTTGGCTTGGGAAGACGTGGTACGCATCATTAACGGCCCCTTGCCCGAGGCGCGTCGCTGGACTCAAAGCCGTCTCTTGCGCGCTGTGAAGGCCTATGTCCGCGACGGCTTCCTGCCTACCGAGGTGCTGGCCCGCGCCGGGCGCCGCGAAACCGACGATCGCCTGCCTGCCATCGTCGCCGGCATCAAGGGCGCGGACCCCGACATCACGCTTCAGGCGATCTGCACCCGGCTGGAATCAATGCGCGAGCGCACGCCACGCGGGCGGACAAGCTGGCAGCCTTCTTCGGTGAAGATGCTACTGGAGCGGGCTGAGAGGCTGGGGCTGCTTGAGTAGCCCAGAAACCCCGCAAATCATGCACGACATGGAAGGATTACAGGGCTAAGGCCAGCACCAGACTCAGAAGTTGTCCGCTCATGCAAAGGGGTTGACGATGCGAAGCTGGCCTTCGACCAGCAGGCCATCTTGCATGTCCTCGCTCCACAGCGTGGTACACCCCGCAACCAAAGCGCTGGCCACGATCATCGCGTCGTAGATCGAGAAGCCGTAGCGTTCCGCCAAAGCGCGGCCGACGTCATGGGTCTGCACGGTGAGATCTTCGACCGGACACAAGGCGCGCACGCCTTCGAGAAAGGCCGCTGCTTCCTCCCAACTGAGGCCAGCTTTGCGGCGGCAGTTCACCAGTGACTCGTTTAGAACCTGAACGCTGATCCGGGGCCCCTGCCCCAGGATTACCTCGGCGCGATCGGCCTTCGGGCCGTCGTCGAGCAGGTAAAGAACGACATTCGTGTCCGCGAATTCAGCGCTCATGCGCGTCGTCGCGGCTCAGACGTTCTGCTGTGGACAACTTGCCCCGGAAGCGGCGCAGGCCGGTCAGCACCTCATCCGCACGAGCAAGGCGACGGACTCTGACCCGACCGTCGTCCTTGACCAGGTCGATCTGATCACCCTCCTTGAGACCAAGCTCTCGGACGAGCTCCGCTGGCAAACGGACGGCCAGCGAGTTGCCCCATTTTGCGACCTGCATCGTGACCTCCCATGTGGATATACTTCTTGTAATGTATATCCGACGGGTTCCGAAGGCAAGCCTGCCCCAAACCCTAGCTACTCTTGTGCATGACGCAGCGACTGACACCAAATCTAGAAAGAGCTTGCACGAATCTGATAGCTCGGGCAATAGTCTCGATAAATAACGCGCGATCACATAAAAAACGCGCCCACGAATCGAGGCAGAGATGAGCGAAGCTGAGCAGGACCTGGACATTGCCATCGGGCACTACGCAGAGCTTCTTGCGTCCAATCTTCATGCGCAACGTGCTGCCCACTTCCCTCCCGACGCCAAAAAAGTCATGCGCAGCCTGACCAGCGGCGAGGCGGCCGAGTTGCTTGGCGTCGATCATACCTACCTTCGCAAGCTTCATCGAGAAGGAAAGATCGCTGACGTCGAAACCACTGCGGGCAGCCACCGGCGATATACCCTCGATGATATCTGGGAGATTCGCCACGCCCTTGAGGCAAACGCGAAGAAGCCTGGAACCTACGTTCCGGGGCGTCGTGCCGGTGACGAGCTTCAGATTGTTTCTGTTGTGAACTTCAAAGGCGGGTCCGGGAAAACGACAACATCCGCTCACCTTGCACAGCGCTTGGCTCTCAAGGGATATCGTGTCCTTGCGATCGATCTGGACCCCCAGGCATCCCTTTCCGCGCTGCATGGCATCCAGCCTGAGCTGGACCTGATGGAGGGTGGCACGCTGTATGATGCGGTTCGTTACGATGAACCGGTCCCGATCTCGGACGTGATCCGCAAGACCTACATCCGTGGTCTTGACCTGATTCCCGGGAACCTCGAGCTCATGGAATTCGAACATGAGACGCCGGCAGCCATTCAGCGTGGCGGCGCCCGCGCATTCTTTGCCCGTGTGCGCGACGCGCTCGACAGTGTCGAAGCGGACTATGACGTCGTCGTCATCGACTGTCCGCCGCAGCTTGGTTTTTTAACCATGTCCGCCCTTTCAGCATCTTCAGGGGTGCTTGTTACCGTTCACCCGCAAATGCTCGACCTGATGTCCATGTCGCAGTTTCTGCGAATGACCGCTGATCTGCTTGGCGTCATCCGGGATGCTGGCGCAAACCTTCGCTTCGACTGGCTGCGCTTTCTGCCGACCCGCTACAAGGTGGGTGATGCCCCGCAGACCGAGGTCATTGCTTTCATCCGGGGTCTGTTCGGCAGGTCAGTGCTGACCAACCACATGGTTGAGTCGACTGCAATCTCTGATGCAGGGCTGACGAAGCAGACGCTCTACGAGGCCGACAAGAAGGACTTCACGCGTCAGACTTTTGATCGTGCAATCGAATCCATGAACGCCGTCAACGACGAGATCGCGGCGATCATCCAGAACACGTGGGGACGCAATGGCAAGAAAGCCTAAACTGGGACTGCCACTGCAGACCCTGCGCAACGCGCCCGACGCTCTTGAGGGGCGCAGGCTGCGCGGCGGCGTTTTCGAAATCGAGCCTGACCAAATCGAAACCACAGGTCGGCTCGATGACCGGCTGCAAATCGAGACTGAGGGCCTCAAGGCGTCAATTTCCAAGAACGGACAGCGAGTACCAATCCTCGTCCGGCCGCTTGAGGGTGATCGCTACAGCCTGATCTATGGCCGCCGTCGACTGGAAGCTTGCAGAGAACTTGGGATCAAGGTCCGCGCCATTGTCACAGAGATGGAGGGCGATCAGGCACTTCGTGATCAGCTGTTAGAGAACCAGGAGCGGCGGGATCTAAGCTTCATCGAACGAGCGCTTGTTGCCGCAGCCTTGCTCGACGGTGACCATCTGAGCGCATCCGAACGCACTAACAAGGGTGTCGCCGAGGTTCTCAATCTAACCGAGGCAGGAGTGTCGCAGCTGTTAAGCGTGGTCCGCACTGTTGGGGAGGACCTGGTCCTCGCCATCGGTGCCGCTCCGGGCATTGGTCGGCCCAGGTGGGAAGAGCTCAAGAAGTTGCTGGGGGCTACGGATGCTGATCGCGAACTGCTTGCAGCTTTGGCGGGTGAGGCCAAGACATCCCACCAAGGCGGTATTGACGAGAAATCCGATCATGCATTTTTGGCCGTCCTCTCTGCTGCAGGGAAGCCCGAACAGACCACATCCTCGTCTCGCCCTCGCGGGCGGCCCGGCACGATGATTCCGGGGGTCGGTGCCGCCACTGTCACGACCGGACGTCGTGGAAAGCAACTCAAGCTCGAGTTGAAGGCCGAGGAGAGCGATTTTCTCAGCTGGCTTGAGGGCAACGCCCCGCAGCTGATCGCCGAGCTTCACGAGCGCTGGAAGCGTTCGGAAGACTGAGGAAGAGCAACAATCAAAAAGGAGGCACGAGACAGGCAGAAAAGAAAAAGGCCCCGAGAAGCAAGCTTCACGAGACCTTTCTTAGGTTTCGCACGGGACCAGCCCGCTACAAAACTTCAGTTTTCGCACCTCTGAATGTAGCGATCTGGCCCCTTTCCCGCAAGCGCAAAGCGATTCGCGGGCCAGGGAAATTTTGCCTTCGTGAATGACATCATGGATTACACACCGATTTCGCCGTTTATGCGGCCGATATCGCACGCCCATCTGCGCGTGGTCGAGCGTCCTGAGGCGTCTGTTCCCGGCAAGCCCGTCAACAAGTGGGAGCTCCTCCGCGAGCTGTCCAAGGCACAGGCGGCCTTTGGGGTTTCCGAGCGCGATCTGACCGTTCTTCAGGGACTTCTCAGCTTTTTTCCGGACGATGCGCTTGGCGGCAACACCGAAATGGTCGTCTTCCCATCCAACAAGGCGATCTGCGAGCGGCTGAACGGGATGCCTTGCTCGACGATGCGGCGTCACCTCGCACGGTTGGTAGAGGCAGGCTTGCTCACGCGGCGCGATAGCCCCAATGGGAAGCGGTATGTGCGCAAGCGTGGCGAAGATCGGGTGGCCTTCGGCTTTGACCTCTCTCCGCTCTATTGCCGGGCAGAGGAGATTGCACGGGCCGCAGAGGCAGTGCGTGAGGCCGAGGACCGTGTGCGGCGACTGAGGGAGGTGGTGAGCCTTATGCGCCGCGACATGGCCGCTCTGGCGGAATTCGGCGAGGAGATCCAGCCCGGGCTTGGCCTATGGGACCAGCTCAGCGACACGGCCGCCCTCATAGCCCGCGCTCTTCGCCGCAAGCTTTCGCTTGAGGATCTGTCGGCATTTCGGACTGAACTGGAGACCCTTCTTGACCAGGCGCGTAATGTCATTGACGGTCCTGAAACAGAAGAAATGAACACCAATGATGCCCATTTTGAGCGTCACCATCATAATTCAAATAAAGAATCTATAGATCTTGAACCTGCCTTAGAAAAAGGCGAGGCGGCGGGCGACGCGCCTGATGATGATACGGGTGCGCCCGTGGCTGACCTTGAAGAGCCTGACACGAGGCGGGTGCCGAAAATCCCACTCCACCTGGTAATCGCCGGCTGTCCCTCGCTCAAGACTTTCTATCAGGGCGACATTCGACACTGGCACCAACTTTTCGATGCGGCTTGTCATGTAAGGCCGGCCATGGGGATCAGTGTTTCCGCTTGGGAAGAAGCGCAGCGCTGCATGGGACCAGAGCAAGCCTCGATCGTCGTCGTGGCTATGCTGGAACGTTTCGCCGACATCAGATCACCGGGTGGATACTTGCGGGCGTTGACGTCCAAGGCCGCGGCGGGCGAGTTTTCCTGCGGGCCGATGGTGATGGCATTGATCGGTCGGCGAAGTGCGGCTTAACAGCTGTTAAGTTTCAACATGGTCGGAGCTCGGTTGGCCTGACTTAACAGCTGTTAAGTCGCCTCTTGGCAACCATACGATCATCGAGAGGGAAAGGAGTGTTGGTTTGAGGGTGACGGGAAGTGAGATCGGAAGAGTGGCTTCCGGTGCCCGTTGTGGAGAAGATCTAATGACGAAACCTGTCCAGAAAATCACCCTGTCCCCGTCCCGGGATATCCCTTTCGACAAGCTGGTGCTGAGCCAGTCCAACGTACGGCGCATCAAGGCAGGCGTGTCGGTTGATGAGTTGGCGGAGGACATCGCCCGCCGCGGCCTCTTGCAGAGCCTGAGCGTGCGGCCCGTTTTGGCTGACGATGGCACCGAGACCGGCAAGTTCGAGATCCCGGCCGGGGGCCGCCGGTTTCAAGCATTGTCCTTGCTGGTGAAGCAAAAGCGTTTGGCAAAGACTACGCCCATTCCCTGCATCGTCCGCGATGCTGCTTCCGAGATTCTGGCCGAGGACGATTCCCTTGCAGAGAACATGCAGCGCGTCGCCTTGCACCCGCTCGACCAGTCCGCGCGTTTGTGGCGCTGCGGGACAAGGGCCAGAGCGACGCAGAGATTGCTGCCGCCTTCTTCGTGACGCCGCAGATCGTGAAGCAGCGCCTGAAACTCGCTTCCGTCGCCCCTGCCCTGCTTGAGGTCTATGCCGAGGATGGCATGACGCTGGAACAGCTCATGGCCTTCACCGTGAACCCCGATCACGCGCATCAGGTTCAGGTCTGGGATGTGATCCATTCATCCTGGAACAAGGAGCCATTCCAAATCCGGCGCATGCTGACCGAGACCTCGGTCCGGGCGTCTGACCGGCGCGCGGTCTTTGTGGGTGTTGAGGCCTACGAAGCAGCGGGCGGCACGATGCTGCATGACCTCTTCCAAGGCGATGACGGTGGCTGGCTCGAGGACCCTGCCCTGCTCGATCGGCTGGTGACGGAAAAACTCCAGGCCGAGGCTGAGACGGTTGCCGTTGAGGGCTGGAAGTGGATCGAGGTCGCACTCGACCTGCCCTACGGCTACAGCCACGGCCTGCGGCCCCTGTACGGCGATCCGGCACCGATGACGGATGACGAAGCTGCGGCTCATGCCAAGCTGCTCGCCGAGTACCGGGCGCTGGAAGAGGAATACGCGGGTCAGGATGAAATCCCCGACGAGATCGACGCGCGGCTTGGCGTGTTGGAAGCTGAGATGGAAAAGATCGAAACCCGGCCGTTGATCTTCGACGCGGAGGAGATCGGGCGGGCTAGAGCGTTCGTCACGCTCGACCGCTACGGCGCTCTGGCAGTCTATCGCGGGTATGTGCGTCCAGAGGATGAGCCCGTTGACGAGACCGCGGTCCAGGATGGTACCGATTTTGCGGTGGCGGGGCAGGGGGATGATCGTGATCTCACCGATGGCCATGTCAGTGCCGCTCATGGCGGAACCGTCATCATGTCGGGTGGCCAGCCGATTGGTGGCGACCTGCCGGAGGATGAGGATGACGGAGCGCTGAAGCCACTGCCCGAGCGGTTGGTCATGGAGTTGACGGCCCACCGGACGCTGGCGCTGCGTGAAGCGATCGGGCGCTCGCCGGATGTGGCGTTGACGCTGCTGCTGCTGAAGCTGGTGACGGACACCTTCCGCACCTCATCTGCTTCGGGCAGCTGTCTCGAGGCATCCGTGCGTCAGGTCTATATGTCAGCGCAAGCGCCCGATCTGAAAGACAGCGTGGTGGCGAAGCTGGTCGACGAGCGTCATGCGGAATGGGAAGCCGATCTGCCGCTTGGCGATGATGCAGCGCTCTGGGACTATCTGACGGTCCTCGATCAGGGCAGTCGGTTCGCCTTGCTGGCGCATTGCCTCAGCTACGGCGTCAACGCGCTGCATGAGAAGGTGAACCCATACGGTGCAGGCATCTCCGCAGGCGGTCTGACCCGGCGGATGGCGCATGCCGATCTCGTGGCGCGTGCCACAGATCTCGACATGGTCGAGGCGGGCTGGGAGCCGACGGTCGACACCTATCTCAACCGCGTGCCCAAGGCCCGCATCCTCGAGGCGGTGCGCGAGGCGAAAGGGGAGGGGACTGCCCAGCTCCTCGATCACCTGAAAAAAGGCGAGATGGCTAGTGAAGCCGAGCGCTTGCTGAAGGGCAGCGGCTGGTTGCCCGAGGTCCTGCGCCGGAACGATCTCGTGGCGCTGGACGGTGAGGACCGTGCCGAAGGCCAGGGGGCGGATGCCGAAGCGGCTGACAGTGTCAGTGAAGCTGACCTTCCTGCATTCCTGACGGATGACTTGCCTGCTGAAAGCGCGTCGATGCTGGCCGCGGAATAACGTGATCCAGCGGGGGCAGAGATTCCGCCCCCAATCACCCTATAATTTAACAATATCAATAAGATGATTTCGAATATTCGCATTCGGAATGGGGAATCATGTCTGCAAGAACCATCATCGACACAGCCCCCTTCGGGGCGCGCATTCGCTACACCGACGGCAGTCCCAAGCCACCGGCACGCTTCACCAAGAAGCTGGCGGCCTGGGAGCGCTCGCACGGTGTCGGCCGCCTTGTAAAAAAGGAACCACCCCGGCCTTACGCGACCTGGACGGCACCCGCGTCGTTCACGCTGCATGAGGGCAACTTCTCCTCGGACGGGGTGATCCTCGTCACCATCATGCGCAGCCATTCCACTGACAGCGCCCTCGCCTTCGACGTAGCGGAGGAGCCGAAGCCCGGGCAGCAACGCGTGGCTTGAAATTGTCGGCGATGAAACTAGCGAAAGGGTAGGGGGCGCGGACTTGGCCGCCTGTAACCGAGGGGTCCGCCCAAGCGCGGGCCTCTTATCCATCACGACCTTGTCCCGCCATGTCGTGGGGCGCCAAAGGAACCATTCCTAAGGAAGGACGTATCCAACCAAGAGCTTGGTCGGGAGGCTTGCGGCAAAAGCATCAGCGAGACAACCGGCTCCAGGGGTTGGACCCGTCGGAACGACCCGCCGGGTTCGGGAGCGCAGTAAACGGTTAGGTCCAGTCTGGTGGCGCTGGCGCTCTCATTGACAGTCTTTGGCAATCTATGCCATCCTCATGAGAAAGGAGATCAAGACCATGGCCACCATGAATGTCTCATTGCCCGACCCGATGAAGACCTGGGTCGAGGCGCAAACCAAGGATGGGCGCTATAGCAACGCCAGTGACTACGTTCGCGATCTGATTCGGCGGGATCAGGACCGCCACCGCGCCATTGCGGAGCTGCAGCAGCTCGTCGATGAGGGCATTGCCAGTGGTCCCGCAAGGCACCTGGATTTCGAAGCATTTCTTGCCCGCAAGCGAGATCAGAATGCCGACACAAACGGTCACTGAATGCCGACTGTCTCCCGCAGCATTGAGCGATCTGGACGCGATCTGGGATTACACCCTGCGCCTCTGGTCTGTTGGCCAGGCTGAAACCTACATCCGCACGATTGCCAGTGATATGTCCTTGCTGCTCCGACACCCGGAAATCGCGCGCGAACGGCTCGAAATTCGCCCGCCGGTGCGGGTGTACCGCTCAGGGTCCCATCTCATCATCTATCGGATCGAAGCCAGCTGGCTGGATGTGTTGCGTATTGTGCATGCGCGGCAAAATTGGACGGCTTATCTCAACGAATGATCCTGTCCTTCTGTCCCACAAGCCGACAGTCGACATTTTTCTACCCTATTATCCACAAAAAGAAGCCGGGGCCGGCCCCTTACTCGTATGGCGGCTCAGCAGACAAAGCGGACTTTGGCTCTGATCGAAAACGCACCCCGCAAGTCAGACTCGCAGGGGCTTGTGCTGCTGCCCGTGATCATCGAAATTTTCGGGCGCCAGCCAATCCTCATAGATAGGCTTCATGCGCTGCCAGTCACCGTCCGTCATCGCGAACCAGGCCGTGTCGCGATTGGCGTTTTTCACGATCATGTGCTGTCGGAACACGCCCTCGGGGCGGAAGCCAAACCGCTTGGCCGCGCGTTTCGATGGATCATTCAAATCATTGCATTTCCATTCGAACCGGCGATATCCGAGGCCGAATACGCGATCTGCAAAAAGGTAGAGGGCCTCGGTCGCCATTCGGGTCCGCTGCAATGCTGCACCCCACATGATATTGCCAATCTCCACCACGCCATTGGTCGTGTCTATGCGCATCAAGGCCTGACGCCCCTCGGCGCGGCCACTGGCCTTGTCAATCACGGCGAAAAACATGGGATCGATCGACGCGGATGCCTCTTCCAGCCAGTTATCGAACTCTATGCGGCTCGGCGGCCCTTCGGAGAGCCAGCGAAATCGAACTTCCACCCCCGGGGCGGATGCTGCCATGAACAGTGTGTCAGCGTGGGCGGACACAAGAGGTTCGAGCCGCACATATTGTCCTTCGAGCGTAACGCGCTTAGGTCGTGGGCGCGGGACCCAATCTGTCAAATCCGTCATCCGGTGTGTTCCCTACCTGTCTGTTACGGACGCTGTCACCATCTGTAGGCAAATGGCAAGATGCCGTTCACTTTGGGCTCGTTGCTGCCGTTAAGGCATCAGCCTATTTCATGGCCAGCTCAATCCCCATTCAGGCGTGCGGCGCATTTGCCGCCCAATCGCGCAGCAGAGAAGCCCGCGCATCTGTTCGACGACAGGTATCGGCTTCCAGGTCGTGGCCGTGACGGTCCTGGTGCCTGATTTCGTTGATTTCAGCCGGACCTTCACAACTGGCTGACGATGGTTCCAGCGCCAGAGGATCTCGTCGAGATATCGCTGAAGGTGCTTTCGTCCAAGGCGATGATAGACCCCGACAAGGGCGCGCTGGACCTGAGAATTGACGGCTTCCACCGTATTGATGTGCGCCCCGAGGCTGGGGCGGGAATACTGTCGGGCACCGTGATTGACCCTATGATGTGCAGCAAATGATTTGCCAATTTTGCGATAAGCCCTATTGCCATCAGTCATCAGAATAGACTGTGGGTCCATCCATTCTGTCATGATCGGGCCGAGCGTTGCGCTTTGGGCATTCGGAACCAAGGTCGCTTTGGCTTGACCGTTGCGGTCAGCGGCAACAAGCACGATAGGTTTCTTGGTGCCACGCCCCCTCTTGTTTTTGACCCCTTTCTTGAACTTGGGGGCCCCTCCGACAAAGGCTTCATCGACCTCAACTGTTCCGCTCAACGGACTGGCGATCCCCTCTCTGTCGTCCATCAGTTCACGGATTGCATGACCGAGTTTCCAAGCAGTTTTCTGATTCACGCCCAGGATTCGTGACATGACGACCGAGGAGATCCCCTTGCTTGATGTCAGCACGAGAAAAATCGCGGCAATCCACACTCGAAGATCCAGTTTGGTCGAGTGCATTGGCGTTCTTGTGGTGACGGTGAATTGACGACGACATTCGTGCTCGGAGCATTGATACAGTCCGGCACGCGCAGATTGACAGCGAAGCGCCACAGACCGCACACTGCCGCAGTGTGGACAAAACCGGCCGGTGGGCCAGATCATTTCTTCGAGGAAGACGCGCCCGTGATGTTCGCTCGGCATCTTCTTCCAGATGTCCCTGACGGATTTCAGTTCCGTGATCATGTCGGCACTCCAATGACTGGGAGCCGACAATATTGGCCAACTACCTGTTTCCCGAAGGGAACAGTTCATTTCGCGCGAAACGGTGACAGGTTCGAGGTTTTTCTATGGTTTTCATAGCTATGGCTCTGCCCACGCTTCTTTTCGTGGATAATGGGGTTTTTCTATCACATGAGGATTTGACCATGAAACCCGCTGACGAAGACCGCATCGCGGCCAATCTTGCGAAGATCATGGCCATGATCTGCATCCGCAATTCGCGCCTCGAAGACCTGCACGCAGGCACGGTGCCAACAACCAGGACGGGGGATTATTCCGATGTCCTCGTGATCGATGCCGAGGGCCGCGAAATACCATGGCTTGAGGCCGCCCATATCGACGACGCCCAGATGGCAAGACTGATGCGGGACATCGTCAATCGCCTGTTCACGTTTCACATCAAGAGCGATGATCCGAGTTTCCGGGATGACCTAGATCGTTGGATGGCTGTCGCTGGCAAATGGGACGATCCGGTGCTGGATCAGGCCTTCCTTGATGCGGTGGCCAGCTTGAAGTCCAGCCCGAACAATTAGATCAGCACCCGGTGTCACTGTGCCAGCGCCGGGCTGCTTGCCAATAGGCGGTGCTCTCACATTAGCCTGCGTTTGAGAGTAAGAGCGGAGCTGGTTTCTTTTGACACCGATTTGCCTCCCGATCGGAATGATAAGCATTATCATTTGCAAATTCAATAGCTTGAATAGTTCTTTGTCGGCCTGTAATTCACATGCCTTTATATGGAAACAAAAATGCCTTCTGCGCTTAAACTCGCTTTTGGAAGTCTTGTCGTTGGGAGCATTGTTCTCGCGTTAAAGACACTGGCATGGCTGATGACAGGCTCCGTGGCGCTGCTCTCGGACGCGCTCGAAAGCACTGTGAACCTCGCTACTGCTTTCGCCGCGCTCGTTGCAATACGGATCGCGGCCCGGCCTGCGGACGCAAATCATCCCTTTGGTCACCACAAGGCGGAGTTCTTCAGCGCCGTCCTGGAAGGTGTGATGATCATCGTTGCGGCGATATTCATTCTGCTGGAGGCCTATGAAGGCTTCCAAAGCCCTCGCGCGATTGGTGCTCCGATAGAGGGCCTTTTGGTTAACGGAACGGCCACGATGCTCAATGCGATGTGGGCCTTCGTTCTGGTTCGAAGAGGGCGTCTGCTGAAATCTCCCGCGTTGGTCGCCGATGGGAGGCATCTATGGACCGATGTGTTTACGTCCGCAGGCGTCGCGATGGGAGTTCTTCTTGCACTGGCTACCGGATGGTGGGTCCTTGACCCGCTAATGGCTGCATTGGTTGCGATCAATATCATATGGTCTGGTTCTCGCGTCGTGAAAGAATCGCTAAGCGGCCTGATGGACGAGGCGGTTCCAGAAGAGATTCTGGCCAGCATACGTGAAGCCATCTCAATCGAAGCGGCCGGCGCGGTCGAAGCGCACGATCTCAGGACCCGTCATGCGGGTAGTGCGACATTTGTAGAATTCCATCTTGTGGTCCCAAGCGACATGACGGTTTTTGACGCTCACGAGATCTGCGATAGAGTTGAAGTTGGCATCGCCAAAGCGATTCCAGATGTGCGTATTACCATCCATGTAGAACCCGAGCATAAGTCAAAGCACACTGGAATTGTCGTGTTGGAATAGAGCGCACTGGATGGCCACCAGATATTCCTTTCTGATATCGCTAGTTTGGCAATTCCAGAGAAGGGTTGTACCCGTCCGCCGAATGCTGCTTTCTACTCGGCTATAGTGCCCAGTAAACGCCGGATATGCTCCGGGCCAGTCGGCCGGATCCCTGTCGGGTTCAGCGCTTTGATCGAATAATAGCCTCGCGTTATGTGATCCATGTTTACCGTTTCCGCGACGCCCGGCAGCCGCAGTACGCGTTCCATATGCGCCGAAAGATGCGGGTAATCCGCGATTTGCCGGCGGTTGGTCTTGAACAATCCGTGATAGGCTGCGTCGAACCGGATGAGCGTCACGAACGCACGAATATCGGTTTCGGTCAGCTTGTCGCCGAACAGATACGGGCGGTCGTCATCGAGGCGCGTCTCCAATTGGTCCAGCATCGCGAACACCCCATCGACGGCCTCGTCATAGGCCTCCTGACTGGAGGCGAACCCAGCCTTGTAGACCCCGTTGTTGAGATTCTCGTAAACCTGCCAGTTCAGCACATCGATCTCGTTGGACAAATCGGCTGGATAGAGGCGGATTTCTGACGGGGCGATCGCTTCGAACGCCGTATCGAACATCCGCATGATATCGGCGCTTTCGTTGTTCACCATGACGCCCCGCTTCATGTCCCACAGAACCGGCACCGTTGCACGGCCTGAAGCATGCGGATCGGCGCGGGTGTAGAGCTCATGGATATATTTTGATCCGTAAAGCGGATCCTCATCTGCGCCGGGATAGCCGCCAAATTGCCAGCCCTGATCGGTCAGCGTCGGATTGAGCACCGTGACCGGGATCATATCCTCAAGCCCCTTGAGGCGGCGTGCGATCAGAGTGCGCGAGGCCCAAGGACAGATCAGCGCGACATAGAGCCGATACCGCCCAGCCTCGGCCTCGAAGCCACTCTCGCCCGTGGGGCCGGGGCGTCCGTCGGGGGTGACCCAGTTCCGGAACTCCGAAACCTGGCGTATGAAACGCCCTTGTTCATCAGCCTTCTGGACCGGCTGCCAGTTCTCGACCCATCTTCCATTCACAAGCATGTCTTGTCTCCTTTTTTACTATCAGCTTCGCAAAGCGCATCACTGCGCCAGCGCGAAGGCGGTGCCCCAGGGATCGATGAAGCGGTCGCCGCCAAGGCGCTGCGTGATCGCCTGCCGCGCCGAGGGATCGACGCCAAGAGTGATCTCATCGAGTCCCGCTTCCGAAGAATCCCGCTTGCCGGCCCGGCGGCTGTTCCAGATATTGCCGGCGAGCTGGTGGTGGTAGCCGCCACTGCCGTAGAAGCTCGCGCCCGGATACGACGCGGCGATGTCAAAGCCGAGGGCATCTCGGTAGAAGCGATCCGCCTCTTTCGTGTCGCCGACCTGCAAGTGAACGTGGCCGATGATGCCGCCTTTCGGGAAACCGGCCCAAATCCGACCTTGCGCTGTGCGTATCAGATCCTTGAGGTCCAACGGGTCCGTGGCCATGCGGATATCGCCGGCGCTATCGCGCCACTGGCTTGGCGGTCTGTCGACATAGACCTCGATGCCATTGCCTTCGGGATCGGCCAGATAGAGCGCTTCGCTGACGATGTGATCCGATGCGCCCTGCAGCCGCACGTCCGTTTCGGCCACATGGCCAAGCCAGCGGGCCAGATCGCCGCGCGAGGGCAGCAGCAAGGCGGTGTGAAACAGCCCTGCCTGTTTGGGATCGCGTGGGCGCAACGCCGGGTCGCCATCAAGATGGAGCAGCGGTGTTTCTTCGGTGCCCAGTGTGACGCTGCTTCCGGCCTCTGCCAGCGGCACCAGCCCCAGAACGTCCCGGTAGAAGGATGAAACGGCATCGAGATCCCGCACCCTGAGCCGAACGGTATCGATGCGGATCGGCGCGGCATTCATATCGAACTTTTCGGTTGAATTGGTCATCGTGAAACCCCTTTGCGGAAGCGTGCGGGGCTGATTGCCCCGCACCATGAGGACGGATCGGATCAGGTCCGGCTGCGCTTGAGTGCATAGGCGCCGTCGCCCAGCAGGGCCTGCACGACCAGTGTGATCGCCCAAAACGCCGGATACTCCCAGCCGCCGCCTTCATTTGAGAAGAAGAAGCCGGCCGCGCCATGCGGCGCGTAGATCGAGCCGAGCAGGACCGGCACCAGCGCGAGCGACACCCAGCGGGTCCAGACGCCGAGGATCAGCGCGACGCCGCCGGCAAGCTCCGCCGCCATCACGAGATAGGCAAGCGCACCCGGAAAGCCGAGGCTTTCGAAGAAGGCGGCTGTCCCCGTCGGCGTGAAGATCGCCAGTTTCAGCCAGCCATGGGCGATGAACAGTATCCCCAGAGAGACGCGCAGGATTGTGGCTGCCAGATCGGCATTCGCCACACCGGGAATCACCGGTGATTGAAGCGCGTTATGATGGTTCACGTTGGACATTGTCTTTTTCCTTTGTTCGGGAGGTTGGGTCAGGCGGCGAACTGCCAGCGCGGCGCGATCTCGGTGCCTTTTCCGAGCACATAGCCAAACTGGATATTCAGGAAGCCAAGCGGCTCGAGCTGACGGGCGGTGGACAGGGGGCCGGCATCGACCGGGTCGAACCCGGCCTCTGCGGCCAGCGTTTTGACGGTGTCGCGCGCCGTCTCGTTGTCGGCGGCGACAAAGGTCTGCAACGGTTGACCGGCCAGCTTGATATCCCCGGCATAGTGCTGGGCGAAGATCGTGTTGAAAGCCTTCACGACGGATGCCCCCGGAACCAGCGCGGCGATTGCCTCGGCGGCCGACGTGGTGGTGCCGAGTTGCAGGGCCGAGAAATCCTCGGTGACGGGGTTGGACACATCGATGACGATCTTGCCGGTGAAGTCTGCCTGATTGGCGATTTCGGCAGCCGACCCATAGGGTGTCGCGAGGATGACGATGTCGGCCTCATTCACGGCGTTTGCCACATCGTCGGCGCGACCATAGGTCCCGACCTCATGTTTTGTTTTGCTCAGGACATTTGCCAGACCGGATCCGACATTGCCGTTCCCAATGATTGCGATTTTCATGACTTGCTCCTTTCAGTGCGCGCTTTCACGCGCTGTTTGATCTGTCAGGAAGATGCACCTTGCCATCAATCAATGAAATGACGACTATAGAGAATGACTATCCGCAAAATGTACTAAGTGATTTGCCTTGGACATCGTCGACGAACTCCGGGCTTTCGTGGCCACCGCGCAGACTGGCTCGTTCACTGCGGCTGCCCGTCAACTCGGCGTGTCGAACCGACTGACCTCCAAATATGTGGCCGAGCTCGAGCATCGCCTTGGCGTGCGACTGCTTCAGCGGACGACAAGAAAGGTGGGGCTGACGCCGGCGGGTGAGGACCTGATTGCGCGGGCGCCCGCGCTCCTTGATGATCTCGATGACCTGCTCGGCAGCGTTGCCGAAGGATCGCGCGGCCTGACCGGCGTCATTCGCATTTCAGCTCCTGTGACGTTCGGCGAAGTTTACGTTACGGGGATGCTGGCACGGTTTGCCCGGCAAAACCCGGCTCTTACGCTCGATTTGCGGCTCGATGACCGCTATGTCGATCTGGCCAGCGACGGCATCGACCTGGCTTTTCGCATTGGCCGGTCCGAGATGATGTCGCTCAAAACGCTCAGGCTTGGCACCTTCAGCAGCCTTCTGGTGGCCAGCCCGGACTATATCCGAGCACACGGGAAGCCCGGCTCGCCCGAAGAACTCGCCAACCATTCCTGTGTTGTGGACACCAACCGGCGGGTTCCGCACAAATGGGTCTTCGAAAGAAATGGGACCGAGACAGTTGTTCAGATCCGGGGGCGTTTTCAGGTCAACTCGGCGCGCGCTGCCATGGATCTGGCCCTCGGCGGCTTGGGGATCGCCAACATCCCGCGGTTCGCCTTGCGCGACACCATAGAGACCGGCGCTCTGGTCCCCTTGCTGGAGGAATTCGGAGGCGACAGCGGTCCTGTCAGCGCGGTCTATCTAGAGGGTCGGGTCCTGCCACGCAAGATCCGCGCACTGATCGACTTCGCCGCCGAGGATATCCGGTCTGCCGCGATCCTCTAGAGCATCGAGCCGTTAACTTGATCCATATCCTGCTTCGCAGAAGTAATTCCAGCTTTCCTGCGGTGTGGACAGATCGCAGACTTCCGCGAGTGCGTCGAACATCTGGTCGAATGTTCTGGCCCCGATCCGCCGCAGGTGCGCTTTGAGTTTCGAGAACGCCATTTCGATTGGGTTCAAGTCGGGTGAGTACGGCGGCAGATTGTCAATCTGCACCAAAACTGAGTCAGAGCCGATCATCAACGCCGACGGCTCAGTTTGTGAAGGCATCGATAAGGTTGATGACGGAGAGGATCTTTCTGGTGTCACGATCAACCCGATAGGCCCGGTTGCCCTCGCGATAATAGCGCCAATCGTCACGTGGTTCTAGATTTAGCCTACGGGGATCGCGAATAACCACGTAATCACCGATGCGAAGGATGTCCCCGATTCTAGAGCCGTAGTGATCATAGGTCTTGCGTGCCTGCCCCGGCGGCACACAGGGCGGGTTCTTTTTTGCAAGTCCCGGCGGGCAAAGTCCTGCAAATCCGTTGTGGTGGTCGCCGCGCGCCTTGCCCTTGCCGCGCCCAGGGTCTGCCGATGCAGGCACGGCGGCCATTGACACGGCTGCAATCGCCACTACGGCCAGTGTTCGAGAAAATCTCATAGCTCGCTCCGTTTCAAGTGTTGTCGGATAGATAGCGCTGAGCACGACAGAAGTCAGGCATAACGAACATCACCAGGCCATAATGCAGCAGAAACGGCGAGCTTCCGCCGGCCTCGTTGCCGCCTGCGAACAACGAAAGGCTGGGTCGATAAGCCTGGACGGCCCGGCCTTGCGCTAAGTCAGTTTAGCATTCGGCATGATGCGGGCTGAGCTGGACCGTGGTGCTCGCGGCCTTAATTGCTTATCTCGGTGCGGTGCTGGAGCCGAAGCCCAATAGCGTGTCCAGTGCAATCATCACGCTACTTGCGTTGTTCCTGCCTGGCTTTGTGCGAGAACAGGACCGCGCTTGATCTGCTGACAAGCATGCAGGCGTGTCCCGAGTTCGCGTCTCGGGCGCGCAACACGGGCGGATTTTTCAAGGATTGGGGTGATATGCATCGGTTTGCCGACCATCTCATGCTGATGGTCGGAATTTCGGAGCATGCCTGGAACGTGACGCAGGAGCGAATGGGAACACAGGTGGCAACGGCGGCGTTTGCGCTCGTGTTCGAAAAGCATGGCACGGGTGAGGTTGCTTCGCCGGACGGATGGCGGGGCGGCATGGCTGAGGAGGCTGGGGCAAGAAATCTGCACCTCAAACACTGCTTCTATTGCAGACTTGACCGTAAGGCAACGTGACGCTTCACGATCGAAAAATGCACCGTGTGGACAGTTGTAGGCAGGCCTTCAGGAGGATTTCTGCCTATATGCGTTGCCGACCCTGCCTGCCGATCTGAATTGGCTGTGCCAAATCAAAGGCTTCTGGAGATGACACGGTCTTGAGCATTTTGTTGAGGGCCCGTTGGTTTTGAGAAGGGCAGGGTCCGTACCCAGGAAAAGAGAAAGTGTCCTTCGGGTTTTGTGACTGACGGATGAGGGCCTTTGGGGTCCCTCAGATGGGTCCGGGCCGGGTTCTGGTCTGCCGTTCCTGATGAAGGGCATTCCCATGCAAACAGGTATCTTGCGCGTGTTGCGCGCGACCGCTGCCTCGTGGTGGCGACACAAGGAACTACGCCGAACCGGCCAGACGGGGCAGGCACAACGGCTCGAGCGCGAGACCGTCCTGCGTGATCTCGGCTATCTCAGGCAAGCGGCGTCATTGCCAAACGCGCATGTGATCTGCGGAGAGGGTGGGACATTCATCCATCTCGGTTGGACCACCGTGTCGACCTTTGCGCCGATCGAGCGCTTTCCCTTGGCCACTCTTGCGGTCGCACGCGGAACGCCATTCATCGATATCCGACCCGTCACCGATGTCATCGCCGTCGCGAACCTGCCACGGATGGCGCGGGACGGATCGGTCGACCCTGAACCTTCGGGTTCCGGCAGGTCCGTCTCGCTGACCGCCTACATCAACATGGTCGACGCACTTGGCGCGAGGATCCTCAACGATCCGCGGCCCCGCCAGTCATCCTGATCACCATTTCCTCTCACCAATACTCGAAAGGAGGCCAGCCATGGCCCGATCCCGCACGCCCAAATTCGATGCCTCCGAGGTCATCACAAACGAAATCATCCGCATCATCGAGCGCGGCGTCCTGCCGTGGCGCAAGCCCTGGACAGCAGGTGGCAGCTCTCGTCCCCTGCGCGTGGGCGGAGAACCCTACCAGGGAGTGAACAACTTCCTGCTGACGATGCGGACCGTGATGGCGGGCCACAGCTCTCCCTTCTGGATGACGCTGCCGCAAGCCAATGCGTTGGACGCAAAGGTCCGCAAGGGCGAAAAATCCTCTGTCGTCGTTTATTACGGTCAAAGCCGCAAAGACACGGGCGGCCAGGACGACCGCAGCGACGGGGATGATCACTCCGAGGAAGCCCGTATATTCCGCTTCCAGAAATCCTATCGCGTGTTCAATGCCTGCCAGATTGAGGGCCTGCCCGACAGTTTCTACCCCGACCCGCAGCCAGCGCCTGAACATCCCCCGTCCGAGCCCATCCCGCACATGCAGGCGTTTTTCGATGCCATCGACATCACGACCGTCTTCACAGGAACGGAAGCGTACTATTTGCCCCCCGTGGACAAGGTTTACATGCCATCCATCACGCGGTTCCAGGACCCGCGCAATTTCTACGGGGTCTGGGCCCATGAGCTGGCCCATGCCACGAAAGCCCCCCATCGACTGAACCGTGATTTCGGGTTCTCGAAGTTTGGCAACACGTCCTATGCGCGCGAGGAGATCGTCGCGGAATTGACCTCGGTGTTCCTGGGTCAGACGCTCGGCTTCACGGCGCATACGCTCGAGATGAATGCCGCCTATCTCCACAACTGGTTGCGCGTTCTTCGGTCGGACAAGGGTGCGATCTTCAAGCACGCCGCGGACGCGCAGCGCGCCTGCGACTATCTGATCGCCAGATCGGAGACGGGCAGGGCAGGGCGCAGTGCCGAGGCCGCCTGACCACAGGGAGAACGGAGACGCCCATGTCACGCAAGGAACCCAAGACGCTGCGGGTGGCCGGGCTCCGCCCGTTCTTGCCTCAAACTGTCCCCCGGACAGTTTGCCGCTTCGCGGACCGGCGCGAACTCAAAGACGGCCGCCGCAAGATCATCACCTTCAAGCGCGGTGCCTATTGGTGGAGCGCTGCCGAGGGCGCTTATCCGCTCTCGGCAGCGCTCGAGAGCATCAAGGAACAGGGTGGCTGGATCGAAACCATCCCCAACCCGAACCACAGAGCCAGAGGGCTTTTCGGGCAAGGCGCCTTAGACCTCAATTCATCCGCCAGGCGGAAAAGAAAAAGTAGGCTTTGAGAAGGGTGTTTCAACTTCTCAAAGGAGATCCCCATGTCCATGAATGTTCAATCCCAGCCAGACCGTCCGGATCCGACCGTGATCGCGGCGCTAAACGACGCGTTTCGCAAGCTCACATGCCTTGGGCTGCCGCCCGCGCAGCCCATCCAAGGCCGCATGCATGTCACCCGTTCGCTCATGGAGGCTGGTGACGGCTTCATGGCCGAGGCGGTGAAGGCAACCGGTGAGTTTGCCACATTCGAGCCCGAGAATGACCCGGAAGGCTGGCACGATTTCGGCGCGGTCGAGATCCGGGGCGAGACCGTGTTCTGGAAGATCGATCTCTATGAAGCAGACTCGGACTTCCGCTACGGGGCTGAGACCCCGGACAATCCTGCCACCACCATGCGCGTGCTGACCATCATGCTGGCGCGCGACTGGTAGGGCAGGGGACTCCTCCCCCTGACATCTGAGACGATGAAGGCCCGCTGAACCCTCAAAGGGAAAGTGGGCCTTTTGTCGTGGTGATCCCTGAAGCCGGGGATTGGTCACGCGCGTGAGCGCGCGGGCCACACCTCACCCTCCTGGAAGGATATCCCATGACCACAAGCTTTGCTCCCCTTACCGTCGCTATCGGCGATCTCGTCCCGCATCCCGCCAATGTGCGCAGCAACGCGCCGGAAACCTATGACCCCGAGAACATCGTCCATCTGAAGGCCAGTATCGCTGTGCTGGGCCTGCTCCAGCCGCTTCTGGTTCAGAAGCTTGACGGCAAATATGCTGTCCTCGCCGGTGGCCGGCGCCATGCAGCCCTGAAGGAGCTGATCGCTGACAAGGCCAGTAAGGGGTTCACGGCGAAAACCAAGGTGGACTGCCGCCTTGTCCCTGAGGAGTGCGACGTCACCACGGCACTGTCGCTCGCCGAGAACATCACCCAGGCACCGATGAATGCCATCGACGAGTTCGAGGCCTTCGCCCGGATGATGGAGGTCGACGGCCAGACGCCCGAGACGATCGCAAAGACCTTCGGCGCCACGGTGGCGGCCGTGAAAGGCCGGTTGCGCTATGGCCTTATCCACCCCGACATCCGCGCCGCGGCCCGGGGCAAGGTGATCACGCTCGACACAATGAAGGCCTTCGCCGACCACCCGAGCCAGGAGGCGCAGCGCGAGGTCTTCGAGGCGCTCACAAAAGACGGCGGCTATCTGCAGGCCTACACGGTCCGTCAGGCGCTCAAATCCCGCGGTGTGCAGGTCAGCGATGATATCGGGGCTTTCGTGCGCGCGGACTACGAGGCCCGCGGCGGCGCCGTCGCGGCTGACCTTCTGGAAGAGCATTCCGTGCTGGAGGATGCAGCGCTGGTCGAAACCATCCTGCTTGAGAAGCTCGGTGCAGCCGCCGAGGACGCCCGTATGAGGTTGGGCTTTGCTTGGGCCGATGCGATGGTCCGCTATGATTACGCGACCATGGCCGACTACGGCCGCGTCTATCCCGGCCCGATCGAGCCTGATGAGGCTGCGCAAAAGCGCGTGGATGAAATCAGCGCCGAACTCGAGAAATTGCAGCTCGAGATGGAGGATGAGGGGCTCGAGGACGGTGCCTACAATGCCCTTTACGAGCGCGTGGACGCCTTGGAAGAGGAAGCGCGCGATCTGCAGGAAGCCTACAGCGCCGAGGACCTCGCGCGGTCTGGGGTGATCGCGTCGTGGCAGGGTGGGCAGATCACGCTCCATGTTGGTCTCGTCCGCCCGGAAGACACCGTCAAAGAGGAGGGCGCGCGCGGCTCCTCGGCAAGCCCGACCGCGGAGGAGGCCCCGGACGCCGGCGAAATCACCTACCCAGCCTCGCTGGCCGAGGATCTCAAGACCGAGCGGGCCATGGCACTGGGGGCCGCGATGGCGCTGCATCCGGAAGCCACGCTTGATCTGACGCTCTTCAAGCTGGTCAGTGACGTTCTGGCTAGCGGCATGAGTGTCACGCAGGCGATCAAGGTCGAGGCCCGCAAGGAATACCGCAGCCATGCCAAGATGGACGAGATCGACGAGACCTCGCTCGAGCAGGTGGCGGCGGCACATGATGCGCTTGATCTGTCCTGGCTCGATGACACCCGCGCGCCCGCCGATCAGTTCGCGGCGTTTCGCGCGCTGGAGGCAGGGGAGAAGGCCAAGTTCGTCGCCTTTGCAACCGCCAGCACCACGCAGTCCTGCTTCGCGCGGGACCGCCAGCGCGACAACCTGATGCATGCGTTCGAGATCGAGATCATGCCCGACATTCGCGCGCATTGGACGCCGAATGCGGCGCTCTTCAACCGCTTTAAGAAGGCTTGGCTCCTGAAGATCCTCGGCGAGGATCTGGGTCTCGCCCAGGAGGCGGTGACGCTGGCCTCGTCGAGCAAGAAGGAGATCGTCGCCTTTTGTGACAAGCTCTTCGCCGAGCCCTTCGCGACGCTCACGGACGCGCAGCGCGCTGCCGTGGCCGCCTGGTGCCCGCCTATGATGCAGACCGCCGGTGTCGCCTGTGATGAGGCGGAGCCCGCTGCGGACACCCCGGAGCCTGACAGCGAGGTCGCGCAAGCGGCCTGAGCCATCACGCGACCCGCGCGAGGCATTCCCCGCGTGGGTCGACCTCCCACACCCAACCGAAAGACATCCTCATGGCTATTCTCAAGTTCTCTGCGTCCGCTGTTGCGGCGCAAATCGCACATGCGCGCGCCTGCAAAACCTTCCTGCCCAACTGGAACGGTCCCGTGGACAGGCCGGCCCTGATCCTCATCGTCGGCAATGGCGTGCATCTGCGCTCAAACGGCATCGATGGCACGACCACCCGTATCGTCACGACCGAGCAGGCCGATCCGTCCTTTGCTTTCGCCGACGGCATGAACCCGTTTCGGGATACCGACTGGATGGCGCAGCGCCGCATGGCGTTTCGCGATCTGACCGGCCAGTTCTACACCGACATCCTCGACGATGTGCAGGTGCTCATCGACCGGGGGCAGGGGGCGATCCGGCTCGCCACCGATGGTCACAGTATCCGCGTCTTTGTGCGCCGGGCCTCGGACTATCTCATCGGCGGAACCTACGAAGTGCCCTCGGGCCTCGGCGGCACCTTCCGGGTCGTCCTCAAGGATGCCTGCGACACCTTCGCGATCGTGCAGAACTGCGGCAATTGCGAGGATTTCGACGCAATGCAGCCCTACCGCGTGCCGCTGGATGCGCTGATGGAGATCGATGACCGGAGGGCGGCATAATGGGATGGCTTTTCTACACCGACGGCCGCGTTAAAACCTACGTGGATGAGAGAGAGGAGATCACCCGGCTCTGCACTTTTGAGGGCGAAACGCGCAAAACCGAACTGGTCAAGGCCTGCAAGGTCGGCTCAACCTGGTATGCGGCGGCAAGGGTCACCAATCTCGACGGCACCGCTGTCGAAGACGCGACCTATGTCACCGATGCGGATGGCTCCATCACTTTCGGGGCTGTCTTCCTCACCCGATACGATGACGGCTGCTGGGGCTACAAGGACATGGAGGAAAGCGCTGGCCCGAACGAGTCTCGTGCTCCCCTTGGGCTGATCGCGCTCCTCTCCGACCTGAAAGACCCGGACAGCTACGCCCAGGACTGGCGCCAGCGTTGCCGGGACTGGGCTGCGATCCCAGACTATACCGAAGGCGACAAGATCAAGCTTGCAGCACCTGTGACGCTCACCGATGGCAGCACCTGCCAGATCGTCACCGCGACGCACTACAGACGCGGGCGGCAAAAACGCCGCTGCTACCGCATCGAGTAAACCGGTGGGCTCGTACGCCTGTCTAAGGCCTCGCTTGCGGGCTCGGAGCTGCTCAGTTCCGCGAAGGGTGCGGCCAGTCCTGTGCTGGCGGAGTTCCTGGCGGGGCGAAATTAGGTGCTGCGCCGGACGGGTCATCGACCTGCCCGGCGACAGCAGATCCTGTGGCTTGTCTTGACAAGGCAATGCAAATGCATTACCTATCGCAGGCAGCAAAGACCCCCATTCTTTCAGGAGACTGCCATGACAGCGCTCGCACAAGATGTCTCGAAACTCACGGATCGGTATCAGACGACCGTGCCGGCGGGGGTGCGCAAGCAGCTCAAGCTGGGCAAGGGCGACCAGATTCGCTACTGTACCGAGCCGAGTGGCAGGGTCTATATCGAGCCCGTGCGCAGCGACGAGGAAGATCCCGTGCTCGGAGCCTTTCTCGATTTTGTCGAGGCCGATATCAAGGCGCATCCGGACCGCATTCGGGCGTTCGATGGGGCTTTGCATGACCGTCTTGCAGCACTGGTCGGAGACGTTGACGTCGATCTCGATGCGCCGCTATCGCTCGAGGATGAATGAGCGGCGATAGCGTGCCCGCAGGGGCGCCCCTTGTCGTAAACGGATGGTCGATTTATGCGCATCCGCTCTTTCTGGACCAGCTCGAAGGGCTGATCGAGGAGGTTGAAGCGCGTAAGGCACGCGATCCAAAGACCTGGCGCAAGAAAAACCCCACGAAACGGCTGGCCGCCATCTTTAAGCTGGTCACCGAGGCCATACCGGCAGATCCGGGAGCCGCCGCCTTCCGGCAAGGCGGCACACTCGGCGATCACCGCAAGCACTGGTTCCGGGCGAAATTCTTCCAGCAGTATCGGCTGTTCTACCGGTTCAACAGCGATGCGAAGGTCATCGTGGTGGCCTGGGTGAACGACGACAAGACCCTGCGCGCCTATGGCAGCAAGACGGATGCCTATGCGACGTTCAAAGGGATGCTGGAAGATGGCAATCCACCTGACAATTTCGACGCACTCCTGAAAGAAGCTGCGGCGGCAGAAAAGCGTTTCGAGAAGTCCGTTAAGGTGGCGCCTGGCCGTTGAGATGGCTTTGGTAACGCCCGCGACGCACAGGCAGCGCTATGGCTGTCAACCAAATGCCCGAACGCCTGTATCCGCGCGCGTCACCTGCCAGCCTGGAAAAAGGCACAGGAAGACGTCAAATCATTGCTCAAAGAGAAGCGATTGCCAGCTCCCTAGCGGGCCTCTCTCAAGGCGGAACGCGCGCGAATTCGCAACGTGATAGGGCAGATTTCGGGCGAGTGATCAGCCAAGATATGGTTTTGCCTTGGACAGAACCAAACTTTCTGCAATGCAATGATGTCAACCGAGGGGGATCAGGGTGGACGCGTTTCTTTCAAAGATGGTTCGGGCCGTGGAAGCGCCAAAGTTGCCGTTGCAGCAGTCAGAGCTTTTACGGCGGTTTGGCAAGGATCTTCTGGCGCGCCCGGACCTTTGCGCTGCGCTGATCCAAGAGGCCGCGAGTGGCCCATTATCGGACGGCCAGATGGCGATGCTGGTCGCCGCACTGGATGAGGCCCGCATGGCCGATGAGAGCGGGCAGCGCAAAGGGCGCACCTTACTGGATGACATGCGCGATGTGGTGGCCTTGCTCGACGCCGACCTGACATCCCAAACGGCCTTGTCTCTCTCCAGCGCCTGGACGCGTGCGGGCCTGACCCCGCCACCATCGCTGGCCCATGCGGTCATCCCCGAAGACCCGGATGCCTTTGCCGACATCAACGGCATTCCCGACATCCCCGATGAGATGTTCGACGGTATCTTCAAAGGCTTAAATGGCATCGGCGAAGACTCGGTTTCGGCCATGCTGGCGATGCTGGATGAGATGCTGCCAACCTTGCCGCCAGAAGCGCGCTTTGCTTTCATTCGCAAACTCGCTACCCGACCAGAGTCCCTATGTGGAGATGCCGCCGCAGCGCTGCTTCTTGCGAAAGACGCCTCGGTGAGCTCCGGAGCGCTAACCGGTCTCGCTCTGCGCCAGCAGGCGGGTGATCTGTCTCAGACCTTGTTATCGCGCATCACCTTGATCCGAAGCTGGCTACAAGACCCTGACACCTTGCGCGGTATGGATGAGATCATCCGATCCGCCCTCAAAACCGGGACGCAGGCAATTGACACGCGCTCAAAACCCAAGATCCACCGCGTTGTATCCTCGATGGTCGATGGCAGCGGTGCGCAGAGCTTCTCCATGGCCATTCAATCGGGTGGCCAACGTGCTTTGGCGGTGGTGCTGCTCAAACAGGGGTTTGGCGTGAAAGACGCTTTTGTGCTTCCGTGCACCAGCGCCACCGAGCAAAAACAGATGATCGCGCAGATTGCAAATGAGTCCGGCGCCTTGGAGGCAACAGCAGATTATGCGTTCACCGCTCTGTCTTGGGCGCTTGCGGACGGGCAAGCAAATGGGACAATGCCCGCGGCGGGTCTGCTCGATGTCGTCGAGACCGCAGGTTTTGCCGATCTGCGCCCGCGATCGGCAGATATTGAAGACATCGCGGCCATTGCTGACCCCGAAGGCGCCGTCTCCACTCTCACCGTCCGCGCACGGGGCAGCCTGATCATGGCGAGTGAGCATTGGCCCGATCACTTCCCGATCTCGGACAGCTGGTTTGAGGACAGCGACGCATCGTCAGATGCCATCGAAAGTGCAACGACCCAAAATGCCATGACCCGCAAGCTTTGGCAGCATCTGGAGACCCGCCGCGACTTTTGGGCCATGATCTTTGCCCGCAATGCCGCCTTGCTGGCGGCCGCAAAGAACTCCAGAACTCCTGAGCTTGTCGCCGTGGCCCAGGCCATGTCCGAGGGCCGCGACCTGAAGAAGGCCCCGATCATGCATTTCGTGCACGCCATGAGCTTTGAGGCGTGGGTCCATCAGGACGCGCCGCCGATGCCGTTCGGCGGTCTTGAGGTCACCGAGGAACGCGCGGCCCCGGGAATCTACGCCGAGGTCGCACCGTTCGGCACAAAGGAACAAAAGGCGCTGGATAAGCTTCTGCGTCCGGCCAAGATCACACCCGCCTGGATGGAAGGCTTTTTGACAGGTCTTTGCACCGCGCCCAAGTTCATCAAACCCTCCGAGTGGATCATCACGGTTTTCAATGTCGTGGCAGAAGATCTCGCCTCCGATGCGGACTTGCAAAAACTCCTCGACCTGATCGTATTAGCCTACAATCACCGTCTGTCCTTGCTGCGGGACGGCGCTCCGGCGGAGGCGCTGTTCCCGGCGGACCCGGTCCTGTTTTCCATCTGGGCTGACGGCTATTTGACAGCATGGGAAGCGCACAAACCCCATTGGCCTAACAAATCCCTCGGCAAAGACGGCGAAGCCATGCGCGCGCTCCTCGAACAGGCGGCGGATTTCAAAACCAAACCGGACCAAGCTCCCGCCTTGCACAAATGGCTGATCAAGCAATGTGACAAGCAGAAATGATAGCTTTCTTGGGTTGACTGTCAGGGTAAGTCGCGGAAATCGGAAACTGCATGCTTTGCGCGCAAATCGGGGTGGAACCTGAATTCGACCAGAGCGCCGCCTATGTCGAGGGGTGGCTTGAGGTGATGAAAGAGATAGAGATTTCAAGGCTCTTATCGTTCGGGAAACTTCGCTGTAACGTTCGATCATCGCGTCAATGGGAGACCGGAGTTGAAACAGCCTTCAGATCGCAAACAGGCCTGCGACAAAGTCGACGGGTCCAGGGTCCAATCCCCCGACCGCCGGTCTCAGGTCGCTCTGAGCGTTGCCGATATGCCGAGTTACCTAGGCGAGCTTCTGGATAGGGGGCTCGACGACCATTTCCGTGACCGCTGAAACGAAATCCCACGATGCCTGGTTTCGATCCAGGGTGCAGGAAGCGCTCAAAGATCCGCGCCCGCCGATATCGCACGCCCACGCGTTGCATCAGTTGCAGACGTTGATTGACGAAAAGCGCCAGGAGCGAACTTGACCTAGCGCAGAGGTCTCGTATATACATACGTATAACCATACGGGCCCTGCCATGATCGAAGCCAAAATCCGCAAGGTCGGCAATTCCGCCGTCATGACACTCAGCACAGAGATGCTCGCGCTCCTGGATGCCAAGGAGGGGGATACCCTCTATGCCGTGCGCACGGATGATGGCGGGCTGAAGCTGATGACGGAAAACCCGGAACTTCAGGCCGCGCTTGCCGCCGCCGAGATCGTCATGGATGAGAACCGCGATCTGCTCCAAGCACTTGCATGAGCGATTGGGTCTGGATTCCGCTGGCCGCTTCGTACGTCGTCCATGATCGCCAGATCGCGCGCCACGGCGGTGCGCCAGGCACCCGCGATCCGGCCCTTTTGGAAATGGGATGCACACGGGCAATGAACCGCGCGTCCTATGAGGACGTGGATGTGTTCGCGATTGCGGCAGCTTATGCCTATGGTCTTGCCAAAGCGCATGCCTTTGTCGATGGCAACAAGCGAACAGCATTCGTGGCCGCTTTTGCGTTCTTGCGGCTCAATGGCGTAAATCTGCGGCCCGATCCCGGGAAGGGTGTCCGGATGATGGAGGACCTTGCCGCCGATCAGGTGAGTGAAGCCGCGTTTTCTGCTTGGCTCCGTGACCTTGCCGCAAAGACCGATGACGTCTGATCGCATTGGCAGTCCTGCCCCGCCCCGGTTCTTGATTTCAGATCCTTAACCCCAAAAGGGGAAAGCTGGCTTTTTGTCCTTTGGAATTCTGACCCTCATCCAAAGGAAAAATCCCATGGCCAAGCCTTGCTCAACGCATCACGCTCCCGTCGATTCCGGCGCTGATCTCGTCTCTGCCCTCGCGCAGATCGGCGCGCAGATCGACCACCAACCCCTGCGCAGCTCAGCGCTGGCGCGCATCATGCGCGAGACGTTACATGGCAGTGATGCCGGGGGCGCCTGGGACTGGCGCATAGCCTATGACATGATGCAGGCTGCGGCCATCCAGGTGCTGCTGGGTGGGGACGGTGCGGCAGGTGACATCGCCGCTGCAAAGCTCCTTGCCTCACGGCTTCTCACGGAAACGCGCCGGTCAGAGCAGCAGATCCGGCTGCAGCAGTTTTCCACGCCGCTGCCATTCGCGGCGCTGGTCTTGCGGGCCGCGGCGATCCGCAAGGGCGAGACCGTGCTGGAGCCCTCGGCTGGCACCGGTGCCCTGGCTACTTTCGCCGCCCGGGCCGGTGCCACGCTTTTGCTCAACGAGATCGACCCTTTTCGCCAGCGCCTCCTGCGCGCGGTCTTTGGTGGCGATGTGACGGGCCATGACGGCGAGCATATCGACGATCTGCTGCAGACGCCGGTTCTACCCGACGTCGTGGTGATGAATCCGCCCTTCGCCTCCTCGGTCGACCGATCCCGCGACAAGCACATCGCTGCCAAACATCTCATTGCGGCTGCAAAGCGCCTGGCACCAGGTGGGCGCCTGGTGGCGATCATGCCGACGGGGTTCACGCCCGAACGCGATGCCGCGCATTGGTCCCGCGCCTGCGGTCTCCTAACGCCACGATTGGCGCTGACGATGCCGGGGCAGGTCTACCGCAAGCTCGGCACCTCTGTCGAAACCCAGCTGATGGTCTTCGACAAGGTGCAGGAGGGCGGCGAGATGATCCGCGCCACTTTGTGCGATCTGGATGAAGCCCTTCCATTTGTCGATGCCGTGGCCGCAACACGGACCGAGATGAGCCCGGCCCAACGGGTTGAAGCGATCCCTCATGCTCGGCCGACCGTTCGATCATTTGTCCCGCGCAAGACCGCTGCCGGTGTTATCACCGCCCCCACAGCCAGGGCCAATGCCGTCCGTCCGCTCAGCTTCACGAGCCTTCAGACCCCGCGCAACAACATGCCCATCTCGGACATCTATGCGCGCTACCGTCCGCAGCGGATCGAGATCGCGGGTGCGCAGGAACATCCGACGCCGCTGGTCGAAAGCATCGCCATGGCCTCGGTTGCCCCGCCCATGCCCTCAAATACGGGCAGTGATGACTTGCGCCTGCCCGCACGGTTGATCGAGGAGGGAGATCTCTCCGAGGCGCAGCTCGAGACCATCATCATGGCCCATGATGCCCATGGGCGCGATCTGCCGGGGCGGTTTACAATCGATGACGACCAGACCAAGCTGACGCGCGCCGATGATGACCCGGACGCACGGGCCTATCGCCTTGGCTATTTCCTCGGCGACGGCACCGGTTGCGGCAAGGGGCGCGAATGCGCGGGGCTCATTCTCGTGAACTGGCTTTCCGGGCGCAGGAAGGCGATCTGGGTCTCCAAATCCGCCACGCTCATCGAGGACGCCATCCGCGACTGGACCGATCTCGGCGGCTCGCCAGCCGACATCCAGCCGCTCTCCAAATGGAAACCGGACCAGCCTGTCCCTATGGGTGACGGTATCCTCTTCGTCACCTACGCCACGCTGCGGTCCGCGGGCAAATGCGGCACCACGCGACTGAGCCAGATCCTCGACTGGATGGGCGAAGACTTTGAAGGCGTGCTGGCCTTTGATGAGGCCCATGCCATGCAGAACGCGGCCGGGTCCGAGCAGGGCAGGGGGGTCAAACCCTCCCAGCAGGGCCTTGCGGGCCTGCGGCTGCAACTGGCAGCACCCCGCGCTCGCGTCTTCTACATCTCGGCCACGGGTGCCACGAGCGTGCACAACCTGGCCTATGCCGCGCGGCTGGGGCTCTGGGGGCAGGGCCCCGAATACCCCTTCCCAAGCCGTGAGAGCTTCGTTTCTGCGATGGAAGCCGGCGGTGTCGCCGCCATGGAGGTGGTTGCCCGTGATCTCAAGACGCTTGGGCTCTATACGGCCCGCGCCCTCAGCTTCGACGGCGTGGAGTATGACGTGCTCGAACACGCGCTCACCCCGGCCCAGATCGAAATCTACGACGCCTATGCGGGTGCGTTTCGGACGATCCATCACAATCTCGAGGCCGCGCTGACAGCGACCGGCGTCAACGACGCCTCGGGCGAGACCAATGCGTCGGCCGCACGCGCCTCGGCCAAGTCCCGCTTCGAGAGCACGAAACAGCGCTTCTTCAACCATCTCCTGATGGGCATGAAGGCTCCAAGCATTATCCGCGCCATCGAGGACGATCTAGCGGCGGGCAAGGCTTGCGTCATCCAGGTGGTCTCGACGGGCGAGAGTCTGCTGAAACGCCGGCTTGAGACGATGGATCCCGAGGATGAACTCGTCGAGGGTGCCTTGACGCCGCGCGACTATGTTCTCGGCTACCTCGAACAGGCCTTCCCGATCCATGCGCAAAAGCTGGTCGAGATCGACGGCAATATGGTGGCGGAACCCTTGAGGGATGAGACCGGGGCGCTCGTTGTCTCGCGCGAGGCGCTCGCCCTGCGAGATGCGGCCATGATGGAGTTGATGACGCTGGCGCCGATTCCCTCGGCGCTCGACCAGATCCTCTGGGCCTTTGGCGACGAGGCCGTGGCAGAAGTCACGGGGCGGTCCATCCGGCCCCTCAAGGCCGAGGATGGTCATCTCTTCATCGAGAAGCGCGCCGCCAGCAGCAATTCCTCCGAAACCCAAGCCTTCATGGACGGTGAGAAGGACATCCTTATCTTCTCCGATGCGGGCGGTACGGGCCGGTCCTATCATGCGGCGCAAACGGCGAAGAACCAGAAACGGCGGCGGCACTACCTACTGGAGCCCGGCTGGCGCGCCGATGCGGCCATCCAGGGGTTCGGCCGCACGCATCGCTCTGCCCAGGTCAGCGCGCCTTTCTTCCGGGTTTGCACCTCGAATGTGCATGGCGAAAAGCGTTTCACCTCGACTATAGCCAAGCGCCTCGACCAGCTAGGGGCCTTGACCAAGGGTCAGCGCGAGACCGGCTCGCAAGGCATGTTCCGCGAGGAGGACAATCTCGAAAGCCCGATCGCGCGGGCCGCACTACGTGGGTATTTCGCCGATCTTGCCGCAGGGCGCGCTGAGGCGATGAGCTACGAGAGCTTCACCGACTGGACAGCCCTGCGGCTGATCGACAAGGACGGGGTGCTGCTCGAGGAGCTGCCGCCGATCCAGCGGTTTCTGAATCGGGTGCTTGCCCTGCCCATCAACATGCAGAATGCGCTCTTTGCGGAATTCATGAGGCGGATTGCCGATCAGACTGAACGGGCGCGCGCGGCGGGCACGCTCGATTTCGGCGTGGAAACCCTGCGTGGCGAAAGGATCGAGCAGGTCTCCACAGAGGATCTCTGGACCTGCCCGAAATCCGGGGCGGTGACGCGGATCATCGGACTTGAGGTGACGGACCCGGTCCACGTGCTGTCGGCGGATGACGCCATATCGCGCAATCCCGACAAGCTGGCGATGGTCAATCGCGCCTCCGGTCGCGCGGCGCTCATCTCGGCGCGGCCCATGCAGATGTATGATGAGGACATCGTTACGCTGATGCGCAAGGCGGTGCGGCCAAACGGGTCCAGCTACCTCGAGGAGACTCGGTTCGAGTCCTCGGCTTGGGAAGACATCGGAAGGCCCGAGTTTGCAAGCCTTTGGGATGCCGAGGCAGCGTCCCTGCCAAAAACCACCACGACCAAGCTCTACCTGCTGACCGGGCTGCTGCTGCCGATCTGGAAGGATATTCCGACCACCAATGAGCGGATCTACCGGGTGACGCCAGACGGGGCGACCGCCATGATCGGTCGCACGCTGAGCGAGGAAGGGGCGGCCGCGCTGCGCGCCCGCTTCCTCGTGTCCAACCCGCAAACACCGCAGGAGATGCTGACCGCTGCGCTCAGCACCACGGCGCCGGTCGATATTGGCCTGGGTCTGACCCTGACCCGTCGCCGGGTCGCAGGCGAGATGCGCCTTGAGTTGGGCGGTGCGGATCGGGGCATGATCGACGGCCTCAAGGCGCTCGGCTGCTTCACCGAGATCATCGCCTTCCAGCTACGGGTGTTCCTGCCGCACGGGGACGGGATCGACACGGGGAGCATTCTGGCCCGGATCGTTGGGCAGGGAACCACCAAGGCGGCAGAACAAGCCGCCTGAAAAGTCAAAGCGAGCTTCCGGTCGGGCGGCGTGGATCGGGATTTGGCCGATCTGCGCTTTCCGGGCGCGCGCTGACCAATGCCAGGCCCGGCCCCCCCAAATTCAGAAAAGAGGACAGACCCATGACCAATCCCCAGATCGACTGTGCCGCAATGGCGGCTCAATGGCGCGCGGAGCGCGAAACCACCTTGAAGGCATCCCGAACGGAGCTGCTCGCGCAATTACGTGCGCTTGGCATCAGCGAGGTCGCTGTCGAATACGAAGGCTATGGCGACTCCGGCAATGTCGAGGATGTGACGGTGCAGCCTGCAGAGGTCAACCTGCCGGAGGCGCTTGCCACAGAAGTTGGCGACTTCGCCTGGTCGCTCGCCTATCACCATCACCCGGGGTTCGAAAATAACGAAGGCGGATATGGCACGCTGACCTGGGACATCACCGGCGACAGCATCACCCTCGATCACGCGGACCGCTATGTCGAATGCTCGCACAGCTATGTCGAGGGGCTGTGAGATGGCCCATCCGTTTCATCATGCTGAAAGCTCTGCCCGGAAATTCGGCGGGGTGCCGTCTGACTATCAGGCTGTGCACGATTGGTTTGACGCCTCGAAAGAGCACCTCGCGCTCTTCACGCACCGAGCCATGCGCCATCATGCCCAAGGCCTGTTCGAGGCGGAACGGGTTTTCGGCCTGACCCTGACCAATAAAGCTGGTCGAGAGATCCCCGTACGCTGGATCGGCGAGCAGCATATCCGCGAAGACTGCCAGGGCCGCATCCCGACCATGGCGGACTGGCTGCGACGGATACAACCTGAGCCTTGGATGGCAAATGGCCATATCGACCGGCATGTCGGCTCCGAGCCCTGCGGCGACCCAAGGGTTGCCTGGGCCTCCGAGGTCGCCGCCGGACGAACGGTTCTTGGCCTGAAGGATTGGATGGCGGCGCGCGCGACGCAAGCCACGCAAAGCGCCTGACAGCTCTCGGCCGTTGGCCAAACGAATACTGCATGGAAGCCCGGTTGGAAGATCGGGCTTCTTGCGTCGTTTCCCCACCATTCTTCTTGAGGAGGATCGCATGACACTCGGTGAAATCAAGGCCGCCGTCGATGCCGGGCAGACCGTGCACTGGGCCAATACCGGCTACGTTGTCCACAAGGACCGGCTCGGTCAGTACCTCATCACCTATGTGCCGAACGGTAGCTGCATCGGCCTGACCGACCGGAGCGGGCAACGGTTGAACGGAAAAGAGGCGGAGTTCTTCATCGCGCGATCGGAGGACGGCGCGGAAAATCCGGGCAGCCAATCAAGACCAGACGGGCAGGGGAGGGACGTAGCACCCGGAGGCGCGGGGGCATTCCCACTCGGACGGCAGCTTTGACCCGTGGGCGGGGCTGAAAGGAAAGCAGGCTTTCTGATTTGTGATCCCTCAAGGGGTCGAGAAAGCAATCCCGGATGCGCTGGCAAGGACGTCAGACACCGGCCAATCCAAAAGGAACCATCCCATGTTCGCAGGAACCCTCACCCGCAATGTCGAGACCACAGCCGCTCAGTACACCGGCATGATCCACTCGACGCGCTTTGATATCGCTATCCAGTTGGAGGCGCGGGCCAAGATGTCCGAACGCAGCCCGGATTTTGACGTGACGGCAGTCAACAAATCAGGCCGCAAGGTGCGCATCGGCACGGCCTGGAACGAGACCGGCAATACCAGCGGCAACCCCTACATCTCGATCCAGATCGATGTCGGCTTGGGTCCGTTCCGGGTCAACGCGGTGCAGACGAAAGAGGCGCGTGCGGCCCAGAGCGGCGCGTTCGAGATCATCCCACTGGTCTCGAACGGCCTGATGAAATCTGGCTCGATCTCGGGCGAGCTCACCGCCATGGACGCTGACAACGCCTTCACCGGCTACATCGCCAACATGATGTTCGATCTGGAGTTTATGCTGATCGAGAACAGCTACAAATCCGAGGAGACCCACCCCGATTACCGCATCGAGGTCAGCTCGCCCCGGGGCGCACCGATCCGCGTCGGCTCGGCCTGGATGGCGAAAAGCAGCCGCACGGGCAATGACTACCTTTCGTTGCTGATCAACACGCCTGATGGCGACCTGCGCGTCAACGCCGTGCAGAACGAAGAACAGCGCGGCGGGCAGACCTTCTCGATCATCCCGTTCATCGACAGCGGTGAACAGCCGCAGGACGCAGGCGCGGGGCTGTCGCTCGTCGCCTAATTGGCGCGCGAGGGGGAGACGATCTGAACCCAAAGGGGAGCCGTGGGATCACGGTTCCCCTTTTTTCATGTCCGTTTGCGTGAAGGACGCCACCCGCTTGCGATCTGCTGAATATGATATACGATAATATATTATCGAATAGACGAGGGTAGGCGCATGGTGGCGAGACTGGGAAAAGCTCCGTGGTTCGAGAGCTTTGATGTAGAAGCAGAGGTTGCAGAGCTTCTTGCTCATATCGAGCGTTGCACCGGATTTGCGCTGCCTGACCGCAAGCGTGATGTCATCATGACCCATGCAAGGGCAAAGCTCGACAGGACAAGGCATGCATATCTGGAGGCCAAGGCGGCGGGAAAGCCGGTGTCCACATCGTGGCGTGCGTATCTGACCGACCTGCAGGACACGATCTTCATGGCGATCCCTGAAGAGAACCTCGCGCGGATGCCGCTGCGCGAGCAGGTTCTCAACGACCCGTCATTTTACGCGGATGCCATGCACCGCGCCGCTGCGATAAGCGAGGATGAGCTTTTCATGGCGCTGTCCTCTCCGCTGAAAGACATGACAGTCCAAGACGCCCGGGCCTTCGTCTCGAAGCTTTGGCACAGCACGATCGATGACAATGCCCGCAAATTCGCCGAAGCCCTGAAGCGCCCCGAGCGTGAACCGCAGCCCTTTCGTCCGGGGAACACCGTGTAAGATCGAGGCCGTTCTCTTGCCTTGGGCCTTGACCAAGTTGGCCGCCTCAAACCCCCTTTCCCGGAGGTGGCACCCTGTGCAGCGTGCGGAAGCCGTTGAAGGCGCTGTGGTGACGTCTACTGTCGCCAACATGATGAACCGGGATCACATGCGCGCCTTCTTCCGGCGCGCCGCAGCGCTTGTCGCCTTTGTCGTACTGCTCTGGGCGATTCACCTCGTCAATTGGATCATCGGTTACGGCTTGAACCCGGCCTTCGGCCTGATCCCGCGGCACGTCAGCGGATTGGATGGCGTCATCGCCATGCCCCTCCTGCATGGAAGTTTCGCGCACCTGATGGCCAATACGCCGCCGCTCCTGGTGATGGGTGGGCTGCTGGTGGCCACGACCACGAGGGCCTTGCTGCCGGTGAACGCAGTGGTGATCGGCCTCGGCGGCGGACTCGTCTGGCTGTTCGGAAGCTCCGCCATCCATATCGGTGCGTCAGGGTTGGTCTTCGGCTGGTTTGGCTTCCTCGTCGCGCGCGGCTTCGTGGATCGCTCATTGATCACGCTGGGCGCGGCACTGGTGGTCGGTGTCCTCTATGGCTCAATTCTCTGGGGCGTTCTTCCGGGCCAACCCGGCGTTTCGTGGGAGGCTCATCTCTTCGGCGCTATCGCGGGCGCGGTCGCTGCAGTCCTTGTCCGGACGCATGTCCATGCGCCGCGCCTCGGCGGCGTCGATCTGGAATGAAACAGTACAATCGGCCCAAAGCTGCCTTTCGGGGTCTATCTATTGTAGCGGCACTGCACTCGCCAAAGCTGACCTTGGGCCCAGTGCCATTGCTGCTAAACGACGGCGATGTTCGCAATATTTTCAGCGCCTATCAATCGGCATTTTTTTGCTTGGGAGGCTGCGTCTTGCCGGTAAATTAGCGCAAGTATCGTCTCACGAGCCCTCGGATCGCCGAAAGCGTGAGTATCTGTGCTTAGTTACCGGCTTTCTGTGGCTTCTGAGTTGGTTCGGCGGCGTTCTCACTTTCGGTTTCGGTATCAGAACCAGCAGATTCGCCTTCGGTGTTCTGGTTTTCCGCCTCCGCCGACGATGACGTGTCAGACGCGTTGCCCTCGATCAAGGACGTATCACCCGATGCGCCATCGGTCGCTGTGTCAGTCTTCTGATCGCTGCTCGATGTCGGGCTCTGCATCTCATCTTTCGATGATGTGCCGGAGGATCCGGCATTCTGACTACCCGCTTCTGACAGGTCTTCGGGCGGGAGGCCGCCAGATTCCTGCAACGAATCCACCAAGTCGGCGCTGTCGTTAATGTCGCTGTCGATCTCGGTTACGTCCTCACCTTCGGCGTCGGACGACATGTCGCCTCGTTCATTCTCTTCGGCGGGCTGCCCGGAGGAGTTTGAATTTGAAGTTTCCGCTTGGGAAGCGACCGGATCATCGCCGTTGCCAGTATTTTCCTGCGTGCCTTGCATCTCGCGCGTGGCGGTTGATTCGGCCTCCGAATGACTGTCTTCCGACCCGTTGCTGTTGTTGCCGCCCGCAGAAGACCCCTGACCGTTTTCCGCGGCTGAGATCCGCTCCTCAATCTCCAACAGCTTGCGGGAGCGTTCTTCTACATTGCTGGTAAGGTCCGTTACAATTTTCTGGATTTCGTTTCGCTGCTCTTGGGCGTCAGCGACATCGGTTTCCAGGGCGGTCTTCCGCTCGGTCATGCTGGCGAAACTATGCTCAAGCTCCGCTTGCCGGGCCTGCATGTCGTTCAGGCTGCTTTCCAAGGTTGCGACCTCGTCTCTCAAATTCGTTTCCTGCGCCGTCAGAGACTGGAGCTCGCTTTCGCCGGTGGAGACTTCTTCGGCGAGCCGCGCGTTGTCCTCACTAAGTGTTGCGAGGCTTTCCTGAACTTCGGCCTCACGCGCCCGAGCTTCTTCGACCCGGGTATTTATGTCGGTCAACTCCTGCGTCTGGGAGACAATTTGACTTTGGATGTCTGCCTTGCGGGTTTCAAAGCTGGTCATTTCTTCACGCATCGACGAGATCTGCTGCTCCAGCTCATTGTTTTGCTGCTGCTTCTGCGCCACCGTTTCGTCAATGGAGGTCTGCTGTACGATCAATTCGTCAAGCTTCGGCTGCAAGGTGTCGATGTCCGACTGGATGCCGTCGCGCTGCTCCTGCAGGGACTGGGTCTCCGTTTCCAGCGATGCGAGCTCCGCCTGCAATTCCTCGACGCTTCCGGCTGCTTCCTGCTGCGTGCTGATAGCGCTTTGCAAGCGCGAGATAGTGCGGTCGGTCTGCTTCTGAAGTTCTGCAGTGTCGGTGAATGCATATATGGCAGCCCCCCACCCAACGACTGCCGCCGCCGCGATCCCGATTGTCTTTACATCCCAAGTTGAGCTTTTGTTCTCCGCCATGAGAAACTCCCCCTCCGGCCGAGCCGATCTCTGAAAAACTGTATAGGGCTGGAACGCGTCAGGCGGGTGGAAGTTCCGAACCCCGGGGTGCGCCGGTCCCAGCCTCACGGGGGGGCATCGTCGGGGACTGGCATGAAACGCGTGCCCCCTGTCGATCACTCTGAAGCATTACGCGTGGCGGGAGGCTGCGCTCAATCTTTCGCAGAGTGAGTTCATGAATGTGCTGACGGGCTGCATGGTGGCTTTGTAGACCCAAGGCACAAGTTCGCTGCGCAGATCGTCACTGATGAGCATCGGCTCGAACCAGTCCTTCGCCGCGCCTGCACCCGGAAAAATGTCGCGTCGCAACCCCGAGAGTCTGCTTTCTTCAGGTGGATCATTTTTGTTTGCGGCGCAGCGAAAGTCCGGTTTCCGCCCATCACGTCGAATGCCTGGACAAGCAATCCCTATAGTCGGCAGCGTAGTCCCTGCACATCAACCGTGGCCAAAGCCTTACGGCCTCCCCAGCTCGGCTTCGCGTGTCGCAGGGGAGAACGGCCCTTCGGTCCGTCGCGCATTCGGCCATGCGGCCTCACCGCGGCGTCGCGCCTGGCATCCCGGTTTGCCCGCCTCGCGAGCACGTCCCTCCCCGGCCGCTCCTCCGGATTGCGCTCTGGTCTGTTTTGGCCCGAGGCCAAAACGATCCCGCCGCTCCATCCGTCTTCCGCGTCCGGTCGGGCCGTTTGCCTGCTCGGGTCGGGCAAACCTACCGTCAAAACACACACACATGAGTGCGGAAGCATATCCTCCGGATGGCCCCCAAATCAGCCCGCGTCAAGGATCGCAAAACTTTTCGGCGAGGGCGGCGCCCGTGGCGCGGCGCGGTCCCGTGCGTGAGGGCGCGCGTGTCTCGGGTGTTGCGCACGGAAAACTTTTGCGCCCGGCAAGCCGGCGGCTGCGCCGTCCCTGACCCGGGCAGATTCGGAAACCAGACATTCGGCCATGCCCCCACACTCACGTGGTGGCCTTGGAACCGAACACTGGAGACCAAACATGGCTTACGACACCGCAAACACCTACGAGACCATCGAACTTTTCGGACTGACCGAGAAGGACGCGCAGCTGCCGATCCCGGAAGATCACATCCTGACCGACCGCATCATCCGCGAAAGCTTCGAGGCTTTGCTCGGGCAGCTGCGCGGGACCGGGCTTGAAGCCGAAATCGAACCGCTGGCCCATGGGCTCGCGACGATCCTGCAGCGCCGCAAGGTGGCACTCGGCAAGGAGGTCGACCGCACCGCCGACAAGATCGGCGCGCTGGCAAAATCCCACGACGGATCGGAGATCGCCGAGACCGCGCTCGAAGAGGCGCAGGCGCGCTTTGTGCAGCTGCGCGAGATTGTCAGCGCCATCGAGGTGATGAGCGAGGCAGCGGCGGAATGCTACGAGATCGAGACGGGCCACGCCTACATCCCGGCAGCCGGGTCGGGCGCAAGCGTCCGCGCGCAAGAGACCGGGGCGGTCTTCGAGGCACGGCAGCTCCTGGAGCAGCACGACCGCGAAACCGCCGAGAAGTCGAAAGTCGAGGGGGTGCCCCTGATCGTCTCAGGCGCCACCGACTGGACCGATGTCGATGTGATCTTCAACACGCTCGACAAGGTTCGCGAACGGATCAAGCAGAACCGCAATCAGGAGATTTTCCTCTGCCACAAGGGTGGCAAGCACGGGGCGGAGATGATTGCGGCTCGGTGGGCCCGGGCACGCGGGATAGCACAGGCGCGCTTCGATCCGCGCTGGTCCGCGCATGGACGGGCGGCACCGTTCAAGTGCAATGACGAAATGCTGGACGACAAGTTCGCCGCGACGGGGGTTGTCCTCTTCGGCGGCAACGGGGTCGCGCTGAACCTCGGGCAGAAGGCGGAAGCGAAAGGCCTGACGGTCATGCGGGTTGCGGACCCGGCGAAGAAGACTGCGCAGGATTGAAGAGAGGGGGTCGCGCTTGGCGCGGCCCTTTCGTCATGTCTCATGGCGCGTGCGATCGGTCACGCGTGATCGGCAGTCTGCGGTGGCCAGCACCGTTATCCCTCTACCAAGTCCGTCAGAGTGCGGCCCATCCGCATCGGTACGGGTTGGGGATGGTGCGCACCTCACGCACATCGTCAGCATCGCAACACACGAAGGCTCGAAACGTCGCACTTGAGGCTAAAGACTTGCGCGTCCCTCGGGTGGTGTTTCGGAACATCGCATCCACGCGGGCGGGCTCCGTCAGCACCCCGGCCAGGCTCGGCGGGACGCGGATGGTGGCGGCTGCGTGATGGCAAGGGTCATCCGGGTCTCTCCTTTTTGCTCATAGATGTGGATCGCACGGGGTCGGCCCAATCGTGCCCTCAGCTCACGCTTCGGCAAGCACAAATACGGCTTCCACGGCTAGCCGCGGACCCTCCGCATTTGCGCTTGCGACCGGCCCTCTTGCCCCCGTGCCGGGTGATCCCCATCGCAACAAGGAGAGACCCAAATGACCAACCACTACGTCGCCACCGTCCCCGTCAAGTTCACCGATACCGATGGCCAGGAGCGCACCCGTTTTCAGCGCGTGGGTGCGATGTTCCGCAACACTCGCAACGGGGACGGCTCGGAGTTCTTCAGCCTCAAGCTCGACTTCCCGGTCGCGGTCTCGGAGCTGGTGATGTTCCCACCGAGCGCGAAAGATCCCCAGGACTAAATCCTCTGACGAGGATGGGCCGCCCCAGGACGATCTTGGGGCGGCCCGATCTCTGTTCCAGGGATGCTGGTCCGTGCGCGTTCAACGGACGCACTCCGCCCGGAATGACCAGGCCGCGACAGACCGGCCAGTCAGCCTCAAGGGGGCCATCCACAAAAACCTATCGGCCAGGGCCTCCCGGTTTTTGCGGCAGAGATTTGGGGACCCAAATCTGGCCCTCCTTGACCCTGCCTGTCCGCCCTGTCGGTGGGGTTTGCGCCCGCCCGCGGTTCCGTCCGAACACATGCGTGTTCGGCCAGAGCCTCGGGCGGGGCTGGCGGACCGGACCCCTAGGACAGGTGTCGCCCGGTGGTGAGGGCGGCAGAGCCGCGTCCCTGCGGGCCGCGGGGGAAGCGCACACCAAGGCTGCCTGAGCCTGAGTGCGACGTAAGTATATAATTGACAGCTAGGTATATTATCGTAAGGTAGGGGCAGCCTTGGTGGAAGGTGGCAGGAAATAGGGGGTCTTTCTTCGCATGTCTCGCTCAAAACGCCTCACAGATGCGGACCGCATGGAGATCGTTCGCGAAGCTGCGGAAGGCGCTTCCACTTCAGTGCTGGCGGAACGCTTTGGCGTGTCGGTGCGGGCGATTCAGTACACGCTCAAAGCCGATGCCGAGCGCCAGACGGATGCCGCAATTCCGGTCTCAGCGGTCAGTGTGAAGGTGACGGCTGCGGAGCTTGCGGCGCTCGACGAGGTGCTGGTCGAGGCCGGGATCGAGAGCCGTGCCGAGGGGCTCAGGCGGCTCATTCAGGCGGCAGGCGGGGTGTTCGTTCCGGACGCGCAGATGGCAGCAGAGATGGCGCGCTACCGCGCCTCTCTGCACGAGGTCGGTAATGGGGTCGCGCAGATCGCCAAGCAGATGGCGCAGGCCAACCGGCAGGGGCAGGGGGCTGGCCCGGAGTTTACCGAACTGCGCCTTGCGCAGATGCGCGGGCTGGCGCGGTTCATCCTCGATTCTGCTGACGAGATCGATCTGCTCCTGCGCCGCCGTCGGGACGCAATGCATCTGCAGGCCACAGCCGCGCTGAGGGAGTTTGCCCATGCGGCTGAATGATGCCGTCCATGCCGTCACGGGCGAGGTCTTCCGGGATGGCTGGAGCCGCGTCCGGGGCTCGATGCAAGGTCTGCACGTGGCCAAGCAGACCCAGCTTACTCGCGCGGCAGCAGGGCATCGGCCAGCGGTCTTCAAGGCGATCCGGGGCGGGGGCACGCATACCAAATCGCAGCTCGCAAACCAGCTCGATTACCTCACCACCAAGTCTACCCATATCGTGGACAGTAGCGGGTTCCTGGATGGCAAGGCGAAGCTCGAGGCGGGTGACATCAAGGACCTGACGGAGCGCTTTGCCAAGCGGTGGGATGCGGGCTTCAAGCCCAAGCTCGGACAGACCACCCACATGCTCATGTCCTTCCCCGTGGGCACGCGTGGGGAGGATGTGCGCGACATCGCGACGGATGTGGCCGAGCGGTTCTTCCAGACCGACGCGGGCCATTTCGACTACATCATCGCGGTGCATGAGGACCGCGATCACCCCCATGCGCATCTGGTGTTGAACCGCCGCTCGCAAGAAGGCGAGTTCTTCTTCCTCGGGCGCGACCATCGCTTCAACTATGATGACTTCCGCCTCGCCATGGTCGAGGAGGCGGAGAAGTACGGCGTGCGGCTGGAAGCCACGCGGCGGGTGGAGCGCGGCGTCGTGCATTACCCGGCCCGGACCAGCGAGATCTACGCCGCGAAAGAAGAGGGTCGCGCGCCCCGCGAGCGCGAACGCGTGGGGCAGGACCTGACCCGGACGCTGGCGGAGATCGTCAACACCAGAACCGTCTACCATTCGCTTGCCGCAGAGGCCTCCCGGGAGGCCCGGGAAGACATCGCCGCGGCACTCTTCCGCGCGGGCGAGGTGCTGGCGCATGGCGGACAGGTGGACCGAACAGGAGATGTGTATATGGCTGAGGATCAAAGCTTCGAGGATCTCAGAAGCCTCTATGCGGAAAAGCTCGCGCGGGTGCAGGGCATGATCGCCGAGAAGTCTGACGCGGAACGTCCCGTGCTGGAAAAACGCCTCATCGAGATCCAGACGCAGGTCCAGCACATGCAGCCTCTCGGATTGCGATCATCCACGCTGTCAGAGACCCCCTCGGAGGGCGGGATCTATTCCGAGGCCAATATTGACGCCAGCCAGCGCGAGCGACTGGCCGAGCCCGACTTGAGATCGCGCATTGACGTAGCACTACGGGGCACGGGCATCAGCACATCGGAAGTGGTGGCCCGGATCGAGACGGGCGCCTCAAATGCAGCTCTCGAGCATCAATGGATCGCCAATGATCTCTCCAAAGTGGCTGAGGCGCGCGATCTGAACCTTGAACGCCGCGCCGATCTGGAACAGGCGCGCGACATTCTCAATGACGTGCATGTGGAACTTGGCACGCTGTTGGAGCGCGAGAACGTCCTGCGCCGGGATGGTGTCATGGAAGCGGAAGCGGTCAGCGAGCGGTTCCATTATCATGAGGGCGCGGTGCGGGCGATGGAAGGGACAATCCGTCAGGAGATGCGCGCAGACGGCCTGACAGCGCAGCAGATCGAGGACTGGGATTGGGAGGTTGTATCGCGAGCGGAGCGCCGGATCGAGACGGAGCAGCGCGCGTATCTCGAAGCACACCCGGACCTGCTCGCACGCCCAGGCGATGTGATCGACCGGTCTGAGCCCTACAGGGAGACCATCACCGATGCGGCCCGCGCCAGCGAGATCACCCGCGAAGTCGACCGGATCATGGAGGGACGCGACGTCCGCACGCCCGTTGCAGATGCTGTCACGGATGACTTGCGCGCGCGCTATCCGGACATGCCGTCCCACCTCGCCCGCGGGCTTGGCGCGACCTATGCCGCCGTCGTCGAGATCCGGGACACGGAGGCTATCAATCAGGTCCGCCGCGAAACCGAGATGCGCGACAGGCTCGGGTCTGGCACGCGCGACGACATTCTCGCGACCCGCGATGAAACTGCTTCGCAGTCTGACCGTGCCGACCGCCTTGCAGACGAGATTGCGCGTGTCCTGGACCATGAGCGGGCGGGGGAGTTGTCCGCGCCCTTCGAGACCGAGGCGGAGCGGGACGCTTTCCGAACCGAGATCGCGCGGGTGCTGGATGACCGTCAATTGGGCCGGCTCACATCCGGGGATGCCGATGCGCTGGACAAGGTTCTCGAGGACCGCCTCGACCGGCTCTATGTCGCCAAGATCTACCTGCAATCCGATGCAGCGACGGCCAACACGGAGGCCTTGCGCCAGGTGGTCGATGATCTTGCCGACACCGAATATGAAAAACACCGCGCGACAGACGTGGATGGCGAAACCGAGCGGGGTCAGGTCCATTGAACGCCTCCATGGGAAAAGCGCGGATCGCAACAGGGGTCTTTCTGGTAACGCTGGTGACCGGGGCCATGGGCTACACCATCGCCTCGGCGGTGCTGACCTACCAGGATCTCGGCTTCGGGGCCGAGATCGACTTTGCCTATATCGCGCAGAACTATCTGGCGATCCTCGATCGCCGCCCGGAGGACGCACAACTTATTCACCTGATCATCGGCAGCTTCGCCGCCGCCGGCCTGATGCTGAGCCTCGCCCTTTCAGGCTCGGCCCTCACACGCTTTGGCCAGACCCATTGGCAAAGTGCGCGCGAGATGAAGGCCAATGGCTTCTTCGGGGCGCCCGGGACCGGGTTCATCCTCGGCAAACTTGGGCCGCCCGGCTCCCGCGCAAATTACATCTGCTCGAAGGTTTTCCCCCATGCGCTGATCGTGGCGCCCACCGGCCGCGGCAAGACCACGGGCTTCGTCATTCCGAACCTGCTGACCTGGCAAGGCTCCGCCGTGACGCTCGATGTGAAAGGCGAGTGTTTCGAGGCCACGGCCCGGCACCGCGCAGCCCAGGGCGACAAGGTCTATCGCTTTGCCCCCACCGATTGGGAGGGCAAGCGCACGCATCGTTACAACCCGCTCCTGCGCATCTATCAACTGAAAGATCCCGCGCGCCAGCAGATGGAATTGCAGCTCCTGGCGACGCTCTTCCTGCAAAGCGACAACGACCGGGTGCAGGGGCTGCTCAAGGGCGGGATCGATCTCTTTGTGGCAGCAGGGCTCTTGGCTTTCCAGCGCAAGCGTCCGACCTTGGGCGAGATCTACCGCATCGCCGCCTCGGGCGGGAACAAGCAGAAGGAGTATTTCGCGCGGGGCCATGAGGTGGACAACAGGGCCGCCAAGCTGATCTTCACGCGGCTGGCCTCGACCAACAACGATACGCTGACCTCTTACGTCTCGCTCCTGATGACATCGGGGCTCGATCAATGGCAGAACCCGGCCATCGATGAGGCGACAGCGGTGTCGGATTTTGATTTCCGAACGATCCGCAAGAAACCCTTTTCGGTCTACCTCGTGGTCCAGCCGCTGATGGTGAAACCATTGGCACCACTGATCCGGCTCTTCTTTTCCGATCTCCTCTCCGCCATGCAGGAAAAGGATCCCGGGCCGGATGAGCCCTGGCCGGTGATGATCATGCTCGACGAGTTCAATCGCCTCGGCAAGATGCCCATCGTGGTCGAGAGCATCGAGACCTTGCGGACCTATCGTGGACATCTGGCCGTGGTCACGCAAACGATCCCCGCCCTCGATGAAATCTATGGCGAAAACACCCGCCGTGCGCTGCAGGGCAACGCGGGCGTGAAACTTTATCTCACGCCCTCGGATGAGAAGACCGTCGAAGAGCTCAGCAAGGCTGTCGGCAAGACCACGAAGACCGTCATCACGCGCTCGCAGTCCATTGGCAAAAACCCCTTCGAGGGCCGTAGCCAGTCCACCCGGACCGAAGAAAGCTCTCTCCTGCCCGAGGATGAGGCGCGCCGCCTACCGCTCGATGAAATCGTCATGGTGATCGATGCCCAGATGCCGGTCCGTGCAAAGCGGATCCAATATTTTGACGACCGGCTGTTCAAGGCGATCCATGCGGCACAGACGGGGGAGCTGCCGTTTCCGAAGCCGGGGGGAGGGGGATCGCAGGGCACGCTGCCGCTGAGTGTGCGCGCCATGCCGATGACGCCGCCGTCGGATGGGCCAGGGGGAACAGAAGCCGATGTGGAGAGGGCGAGCCAGGCTGGCGATGGTCAACCGTCAGGCCAAGCCGACGCCGCTCCAAAGAAGACCGCGCCTGTCGTTCAAGCCGTCATCGCCGAGGAACAGCGCCAGATGGAGATGGATTTTGGCAGCGGCGTCGCGGATTCTGAAGCAGCGAGCGTAGCTGATGAGGCGCAGATGCGCTCTGCAGTCGATGGCTTGGACGAAATGGAAGCGATGCTGCGAGAGGAGGATGGTGAAAGGCTGGTTGCGCGATAGGGTGGCGGACATCGCCTGTTTGTCGGGGAGGACGGAGAGCTGCCGTTCGCTGCGAAGCGCACGAATGGCTGCTGCGTCGTGTGCCAACCCCAAGCCACAGTATGGGCCGAGCCAACGCATCCGTTCGGCTGCATTGTGTCTGTTACTTCGGTTTGATGTTGCGGGCTGACCCACCTCACAATTGAGTAGCGTGCCAGCCGTTAAACCAATCTTTACCTCCTGAAGGCTAGAAATTCTTGCTTCACACTCTACTTCATATGCTATAATCCGTTCAAAAAAGAGGGCGAACAACATGGCAGATCGTTGCGACGACCCCCTCTTCGGGGAGGTTCCTGATCGTGTGCTCCTGAGCAACGCGCCCCTGGTGCGTGTGCTCGGGCAAGTGAAATTTCCTCGGATCTCTAAGATCGCAGAAGAAAGCTACATCGCAGATTTCCAAGAGGCTATCCGTGACGAGTACCCACATTTTCAGAGCGACACGATCCAAGGCGTGGACATCGTTATCGACGGCAACGAGGTGAAGCACCGGCAAGTCACCACTGTTGTCTGGCGGTTCTTCGATGCACGCAGGGTGCTGCGTGTGTCTTTGGGGCCGGATGCGATCACTTTGGAAACGGCGAGCTATGTGTCCCGAGATGACTTCCTGTCTCGGTTCGAGTTCATTCTTGGGAAGCTCGTTGAGACTATTCGCCCTAAGCTGGTGCAGCGTGTAGGGTTTAGATACGTTGATCGTCTGCAGGACCCTGACGACCTTGAAGTCATGTCGGATTTAATTCATCAAGAATTATTGAATGTCCTGCAATCAGGATTGGTCGAACACATCGACTTTTCCATGACCGAGATCACAGGCTCGACCAAAGAAGGTAAGATCATCGCTCGGTATGGCCTCGCGCCTCCCAAGTTCAGCCACGACGTCGAAATGGCACCGCCGGTTGATGTGAAAAGCTGGGTTCTCGACGTGGATTCCTACAGCACAAATTGTGAGGGGCAGATCTTTGATACCCAAATGCTGTGTGCCGAACTCGACAAGGTAGCTGCGCGCGCCTATGCTTTCTTCCGGTGGAGTGTGACCGAAAAATTCTTGGAACGTTTTGGGGTCAAGTGACATGCTGATTGAACAACTTTCCGCAGGCGCGGCATCCGCCGCGATCCTTTTCGCTCCCGCTGTGAATGGGGCAACTCGATTTGATGTGATGGATCAAACCGCACCCGAAGTGGCTGCACCGTTCTCGCATGGGCAGAGTTTCAAAGTGTTCGAGCGAGACATTCAAGCGTTCGCCATGCGCCAAGAATACCTTGAAGGCAGCACTGCACTGAACATTCCGGTGTCTTTCTCCTTCGAGGACAATAATCGGACCGCGAACACAGCACCTGCCGAATTGGTCCACGAGCTTCGGCGGATTTCTGGACTAACATGGGCTCAGATTGCAGAGGTTTTCGAGGTGTCCGCGCGCGCTCCATATCATTGGGCGTCTGGAAAGGCTGTGTCCGCTGAAAACCATGAGCGCTTGGGGCAAGTCGTGACCGCTCTCAGGTTCATCGACAGAGGGTCAGCCGAAGAGAACCGCAATCTGCTTCTGGGCAATGCGCAACCGGGGCAAACCTTCTTGGATTTGCTGTCTGGCGGTGAGTATGAACTTGTCCGTGCACTTGCAGGCAAAGGTCTGGGCCGCCCGACCTTCGGACCTGCGTTGACCCAAGACGCCGAAAGGTTCAACGTGCCAAGACACTGGGGCGATAGCATCGAAGCATCGAGCGGAATGGACGAAACAGAAATCTTGCCGCTCAGTCAACCGAAGCTGCGGCGCGCAAAAGCACGTCGAAACAAGGCATAAAGGGAGTGCCGGTTGACCGAGAAAACACCGGAGAGCGACGAAGTTTTTCTGGCTCGCCTTGCTGAATGGCAGCAAGGCGATTTCTCCCTTGATTGTGGCGACTTTCTGTTTCGCGACGTCTCAGAGCTGACAGATGAAGGCGAAGACGACGGAGGCGCAGTATTCGACTCCGAGACAGTCGGATTTGCTGTGATATCTCAGACTTGCGACGTAGCTCGGGAGTCTGAGCGCGTCCCGTATGTCTCTGTTTGCCCAATGGTGGTTGTCGACGCGAAACGTATTGGGGAGATTGAACGAGGCCAAGCACCTCGTTTCGGCTTTCTGTCCGCAACACCAGACAATGTAGTTGTCGATTTCTCTCGCACAATGAGCGTGTCAAAAAAGCTCCTTGTCTCTTGGGAGCGGCAACGCGGGTGCGAAGACGAGAGGCAGCAGCTCGAATTTGCTAGAGCACTTGAAACCTTCTTTGGCCGATTTGCTTTTCCAGATGCTTTCGTGGCATCGGTGGCGTCTTTGCGCAAAGCAATCCTTTCGAAGTACCCGAAAGGCGAATCTGACCTCGGCAAAGCCGTTCGTTCTATTCGTGAGATCCGCGCATATCCTCACGCGAGTTGGTCAGATATGGCGGCAGTTCCAATCACCTTTATCGCGATACTTGAAGATGAAGGAAAACGTGAATTGGCAGATCGCGAAGAGATCAGGAAGCAAATTTGGCCAAAGATCAGCGCTATTGATTGGCAAGGGCCATTCTCTCTGCGCGAAGGCGGTCTCCACATGGCCACGTTGGGTGATTTGACGGCTGCCGACTATCTGAACTCCTACCCTCTCGACGTAAACTCGCTGTCGTTCGCGCGACGGTACATCGCCTAGATCATCGTTTCGAGGTAGGCGACGCAACCCCGCTCCTAATTTTTTTGGAAAGCTGCCGTTCGCAGCGCCTGAACTACCGCTTTGGGCCGTCACCGTCGCCCAAGCCGTCCCAGTCTCGCCAGCTGCGCCAGCATTTTTGATCCCGAGTCTGCGGATCCTGTGCCGCCTCCGGAACCCGTCTGTCCCATGCCTTGCCGCACTGGCATTTGCTGCACGCCAAAGAACTGCCGCGCCCTGAGGGCTGCGTATTCTGCGCCGCTCGCACCGCCGATCAGATAGCGGTTGTAGGCTTGCTGGCTGCCCGTCGCTGCGCGAACGAAGCTGTAGCCGCCGCCGAGACCACCGGAGAGGGCGGGCATCATGATGTTGCCGGAGATCGCGCGGACGATGAAGGGTGTTGCGATGATGAACCCTTTGGCCATGAGCACCATCATAAAGAAGGGTATGAGCGCGCCGATGTTGGAAGCCCCTTCCGGATCACCCAACTCGCCGATGAGAGCCGAGGCCACCCCGGTGATGGTCGCGAAGACCCCTGCGACCACGATAGGGTAGATCGCGAAGGAGATCAGCGCGGACAGCCAGCGCGCGAAATAATCCTTGGTCACCTCGAAGAGGGTCAGGAATATCATCACCGGGGCGATCCCGATCAGAAGCGCGATCATCAGTCGAGAGGCCACGAGGATGAAAGCGGCCAGCCCGCCGAGTATCGAGAGCAGAAGCACCCCGACGATGTCGAGCATGGCCCCGGCCATCCAGTTCAGCTCTGATCCGGCTGCATTGAGGTAGTCGCCCAGCTCCGCGATCAGCCGGTCGAATTCCTCCGCGAAGGTGCCTGAAGGGCCCGGGCTGCCGCCGCCGACGGAAGCTACAAGCGCGCCCGCGATACTGTCGATCCCATAGAGAATGGCAGACGAGAAGGCGTTGAACTGCATCCAATTGGTCGCGAAAATCCCGATGAGCCCGATCTTGACCGCGAGCCAGAAGGCTGTGTGCCCATCCATGGCCCGGTATTGATAGATCATGTTGATTCCGACGAGGATCACCACCAACGTTGTCCCCAAAACTAGGAGCGTGCCGACCGTTGCCGCAACCGCACCAAACTGGGTCTCAGCGGCGGTGTCGAGATAGGCCTGGGAGGTTTCAACGAAGTAGGTGACGACACTCATCGCGGGATTGCCTTACCAATTGCCTGCGGCGTCGCAGATGGCCTTGGCGGCAGTTCGGGCGGCGTTGGCGCGGCGATTGTAGCCTTCCGAGGCTTCGAGCATTTCCCACCGTTCGTCGCTCGCGTAGCTCTCCCGAAACATCGCCTTGGCCGCGTCCCAGGACGGGAACCGGGTCGCGCAGTCGCAGTTGCCGATCTCGACGACCCGCTCGAGGTTCTGGGCGCGATAGATGTCCTGAACCAGAACCCGCTGATAGGCTTGGCGCAGGGGGATCTCCTGCATCCAGATGGGCTCGGCGGGCCGGTCCGGACAGACGTCAAAGCTGCGATCGAGGGTTGGCACTAGGTCGCGCTCGGCAACGGCGAAGGCAGGCGTCAGGCTTAGGGCCAGTGCGGCCAAGGCGAGGTGCTGCGCCTGCCTCATGCCGTGGCTCCAGCGGGTGTGGTTTCGCGTTTCAGGAAAACGGTGTGCCCGATATTGGCGAATTCCGAAGTGCTGATCGACACCACCTCCCACCCGTCTGCGCCCTTCTCGTTCAGGCTGGCCTGCATGTCGGCAAGGCTGGTTTTGCGGGTCATGGGAAAGGACAAGATATCGTATTCAAAGGTCTTCATGAGGAAGTTCCAATCTCAGTTGCGCCGGGGAGGTAGAATTCGGTGATGCCGCGTTTGCCGTCATGGCGGCCGGCCTGGATGATCACATCGATGGAATTTTCGATGTACTGGATCATGTCGGCATAGGTCATCGGGATTTCGGTCTTGAGTGCCGCGATCGCGAGCCGCTGCACGGCGAGTTGCGGGGTTTCGGCATGCAGTGTGGTCATGGACCCGCCATGGCCGGTGTTGATGGCTTCCAGAAAGGTCATGGCCTCCTTGCCGCGCACCTCGCCTAGGATGATCCGGTCGGGGCGCATGCGCAGCGTGGCGGTGAGAAGCACATCGGCGGTCTGGAATTCCGCGTCACGATTGGCGATGAGGGTCACGGCATTTGGCTGGGTCGGCAGAAGCTCGGCCGCTTCTTCGATGGTCACGATGCGTTCCTCGGCCGGTACGTGAGAGAGGATCTTGCGCGCGGCGACGGTCTTGCCGGTGGAGGTGCCACCCGAGACGATCATGTTGAGTTTATTCTCGACGCAGAAGGCAAGCGCATCATCGATCAATCCGGCAGCCACCACGGCGCGCAAGGCGCGCTTCTTTTCCACGCGCAGGTCTTCGAGCTTGCGCTCTTTTCCGTAGAGGAAATCGAGCGCAATGCCCTCGAGTGGCAGGCTCGAGAAGAACCGCAGGCTGATCGACATGGCCGAGAGCACGGCGGGCGGGGTGATGACCTGCGCGCGGATCGGGCGCCCCTTGTAGGTGATCGAAACCGAGACGATGGGGCGGTCCTTGCTCATCGTGGTATTGGCCGATGAGGCGATCTGGTTGCCGAGGTCCCTGACCTGAACGCCGGTCAGCCTCTGGTCTAGCGCGCGCATGAAGTGATCGCCCTGAAATTCGCCCCAACAGGTCCCGTCGGGATTGATGCAGATCTCGATGACATCGTCGCGGGCGGCGGCTTCGATCCGGTCGAGTGAGGTTTCCAGATAGCTCAGCGACATGGGCTCAGAATATCTCCAGATCGCGGTCGACCATGACAGTGACGCGCGCGCCTTGGTCGACATAGATGACGGGGCCGATGGAGAGGTAATCGCCTATGACGCTGTCCGTGGCATCTGCCAGATCATCGCCAACGTCTTCGAGAACGTCGGCGGCAGTCTCATCCTGGACCTCGGAGGCGGCGGCACCAGGTGCTGCCGAAATCAGCGAGATCAGGGCGGCCGACCCGAAACGCTCGGCAAAGCGCGTGTCCACGAAACCTGTGACACCGGAGCGGCCGAGTTCGTCGCCCCCGAAGGAGCTGATCTGGACGGTCTGACCCGCGGGCAGGATAATCCGGTCCCAGGCGATCGTGACCCGGCGCTGCGCGATATCGACGCCGGCGCGGTAGCGCCCGATGAGACGGGATCCGCGCGGGATCAAAAGGCGCGTGCCATCGACGCTGTAGACATCCTCGGATACCACGGCACGGGTCTGGCCGGGTAGCGAGCTGTCGAGGGCGGTTTCCATGACGGCCTGGATCATGGTGCCCTGTAGAATCGTGTTGGAGGGATTGGCGATCACCTCGGCCTGCGTCACGGTCGAGGGCAACGCACCATTCAGCACGAAATCCGTTACCTCGCCGAAGGTGCGTTCGGTCAGAGCCGTTTCATTCGCTCCGGAGGCACCGCCAAAAGCGATGGTGGGCGAGGTGATGCGCCGCTCCTGGAAGGCGCGTTCCTCCGTGGCGCGGCGCTCCAGCTCGGCCATGCGCCGGGTTTCTTCCTCGCGGCGCAGTCGCTCTTGCTCGCGTGCGCGCAGCTCATCTTCCGTGGGGCCCGTTGGCGCGGGTTGCGGTCGGCTGGCCTCGAGTTGGGCCAGTTCCAGATCCATGCGGAGTTGCTCAAGGCTGCGATCCCGCGCCGTCAGTTCGTCCTGAAATCGTTGCTGTGCGGCTTCCGAGGCGGCTTGTAGCGCCGCGATCTGAGCGGTCAGCGCGTCGATCGCCTCTGCGGCGGCGGTGTCTTCCTCGACGACCGGTTCGGGGGCGTTGCGCAATTCCTCGATCTGAGCCTGCAGTGCGGTGATCTGCGCCAGAAGCTCCGCGTTGGGCTCGACTGGATCCGGTCCGACAAACACAACCTCGGGCTCGGGCGGGGGCAAGGTCTCGATAGCGCCAAAGCCATCCCCTTCGTTTTGGAAGACGTCCGGAGTGGCCGTCGGCAAGGCTTCCTCTTCGTCGGGCTGTGAGAGGAGATAGAGCAGGGCACCACCTGCGCCGATGACGAGGACCACGATCAGCGCAAGAAAGGGCGACCGGCGCTGCGCCGCCGTGGTGGCGCGGGCACTGCCTTTCTCAAGGGCGGCGAGGCGTTTTTCCAGCTCGGTGTTCTCGGTATCGCTCATGAGGTGGCCTCCGCGGGCGGGATCGCCTCGATGCAGACCACCTCTTCGCCAAGTCGCAGGACCCATTGGCGGTTCACGCCGCTGACGCGGATCACGCCGTCTTCAGGGGTTTGCGTGTTGACCGTGCGCTCGCGGCCGCCCGCGTAGCGAAAGATCGCTGGCACAGGTGCGTTCCGCGGAAACGCGAAATACGTGAACGTCCCGTCATCCCAGATGCGCGTTGGCGTGAACTCGGTCCGCGCGCTGGCACCGTAATTGTAGTTCGGCGCTTGGGCGGCGATGGCCCGGGTCGGGCGCGCAGCGTCATCAGGATAGCGGAACTGCACCACATAGAAGGTCGGGCTGCGGACCTCCTGGACGTTGAAATAGTAGCTTCGCCTGTTCGTGTAGACGGTCACATTGGTATGGACGCCGCGCGCGACGGGCTTGATCGCAAAGGCCTGACCGCCCGGCACGCCATCGATCTCGAAGCCCTCGGTGTCGCCCGCGATGATCGAGCGGATGCTTTCACCCTCACCGAATTCGACCGTGGTCACATGGGTAAGCGAGACGCTGAGGCGGTAGACCTGACCTTCTTGATATGTTGCCAGCCGCACGCGGCTGTCATTTGGACCACCGCGCGGGATCGCATCGGCAAAGGCAAGGGCAGGCAGCAAAACAAATATGGCAGCAACAAAGACCTTATTGATCAAACTAATTCTCCAATCTGTCGGAGCGGATGGAATATTCGCGCACGGTGAAGCCGAAGGGATTGGTCCAGACCTCGTCGATGGAGCGACGGGTTTCGGGACGGAACTCGAAGAGAAGCGTGGCGGTGAAGAGCCCGGTCTGGGTGCCGTTGATGGAGGTCAGCCGCTTGCGCAAGCGCACGGTGGCGCGGTTGGATCCGATCCGGTTGATGCTGAGGATTTCCACGTCGAGCCGGGCATTGGGGCCATAGACGGTCGGCGGATAGTTTTCATTTGCGCTGTTCCAGATCTGGCGTAGCCCGCTCTCGGCAGCCCCGTCCGAGCGGCGCAGGACGCTGCGGATGCGCAGATCGTTGTCGAGCTGGTTGTAGACCTCGCGGTCGGTCACATAGCGGAACACTTCCGCCTCGATGATCGCCTGGTTGGCGGTCACCGAGGAAGCGCCCACCGATGCTTCGGGGAGTGCAAAGCCGGTGGCGGGATCATAGGGGACAACGACGGGGGGCGGATCGACATCGAGGATCGAGACAGCTGCCGCGCTCAGACAGCCGATGATGCCGAAGACAAGGCCTATCAGGCCAAGACGCTGCCAAAGCCGTTCACGGCGCAGGGCACCGTAGACCAGCTCTTCCTCGATGATCTCTTGTTCACTCGCCACGCGTCACACCCCGCACTCACTCGGCCCGCAGCTCGGGCAGCGTGAAATCCATGAAGCGCTGCTCCTCGGCGATGGTGGCGGCATCGATCACGCCGCCGGTGCCATCGCCCACGGTTTGAATCGCTTCCAGCTGCCACATCGCCACGAGGGCGATGGCCAATTCAGCTGTCACGCGCGTGTTGAGATCGACGCTTTGCTTGAGCTCTTCCATGTCGTCGATGAGCCCGACAAGGCGATCGACCCGCTCGAGCGATTGGCCGGCATCCTCATAGCTGTTCTGGGCCGCCGCCGAGACAAGGGCACCGGTGGTGGCCTGCGTCGCCACGCGGTTGGCCCCGGGATTGCCGCTCGTGGCCATTTCCGAGAGGGTGTCATCGTCAAATCCGAGATCGGCCAGCACCCGATCCATCTGGGTTTCGATTTCGCCTGCGCCGGAGCCCGAGAGGCCCGAGAAATCCCCCGTCTTGATCGCGTCAATCGTCGCGAGGATGTCGCCGAATTCTTGGTCGAGCAGGCCATTGAGTTCGTCTTCCATCTCGGTGCGGATGATCTCCGGCAGTTCGGCAAGGCGGGTGAGGGCCTCGTAGGTTCGTTGCAGCTCCGCGAGTTGATCCGTGAGAAGGCCGAGCTGTTCACGGAGCTGCGTCAGCTGCTCGTTTTGCAGGATCTCGTCTTCGATCATCTGCCGCAGCTGCTGGATGTTTTGCGCGATGTTCTGGGTGTCGACGACCGGTACACCTTGTGCTGCGGCAGGGGGTAGGGCGCTGAGCTGCAAGCCAACGCCAAGTGTCGTGGCCAAAGCTGTCCTCAAGAGCAGATGTCCCATCATTCAATCTCCCTGATCGTAAAATCCATGAACGCGCCTTCGGCCATGCGGGCGCTGGCCTGGGCCAGCTCTTCGGCGGAGAGCACGCGGGTGCGGGCGGCCTGAAGCCGGATGCGGGCGGCCACGAGACGCACCAGTTCGGCGCGGGCATAGGTGTTGAGTGCGACGCTCTCCTGCACGTCCTCGGTTTCGGAAATCCGTTCGACGATATCGCGGATGCGCATGGCGGCTTGCCTGATCGCGGCGGGTGAGTTGCTGCCATAAAAGGCCGCGCCGTGCCCAGTGAGCGAGAGGTTGGCATTGGCCAGAAGCGCGGGGTCGATCGTGCCAAGCGCTTCGATCCCGCCGATACGGGTCAAATAGAGGTTATAGCGTTCGGGGATCACTTGGACGTAGTGCTGGGTCTCGCGGAAGGGTGGCACGCCGCCATACTCGAAAACCCGGCCGGGTCCGGCGTTATAGGCCGCAAGGGCGTTGATGATGTTGCCATCGAAGGTGTTGAGCTGTGTCGCGAGATAGCGTGCACCGCCATGCACCTGCAGGTAGGGGCTGTCATAGTATTCCGGATTGATGCCCAGATCGCTGGCGGTACCGGGCATGATCTGGGTGAGGCCAAAGGCGCCGACGGGTGAGCGGGCGCCAATCGTGAACCGGCTTTCCTGCCAGATGAGCGCCTGTAGGAGTGCGCGCCATTGGACCGGGGAGAGGCCCGCGCGGCCAACGCCGGCAAAGCCGCTGGTCTCCTGAGCCACGCGGATAATGAGCTGCTCGATGTTTTCCGCCGCATCCCCGAACATCTGCGCACCGCCGGGATTGGGATCAATGTCACCCGTGCCATAGACCGCCTCGACAGAGCGGGCTGGATCGCCACTGCCGCTTTCCAGGCCCGAGACCATCGCCGGCAGTCCTTGACCGCCGAAGCTGGTTTGGGCATCGAGGATGCGTTGCAGGGTTTCCAGCTGCTCCCGTTCGATCTCGGCGATGAGTTCGCGCACTGCTAGCTTGTCGGCCTGAACAGCCAAGTCTGCCTCGCGATCGCCGGTCTCGACGATGTCACGCGCGGTCAGCCCACTGTCATTGGTCGGCACGCCTTGAGACAAGGCGAGACCGGGCAGCAGGCAAAACGCGAGGATATGAGGCAGGCTAGACTTCAATGTTGCCCTCCGGGGTGCCAAGGGGCGTGAAGTCACAATCAGGCGCGACGGGTGCCGTGGACGCAAGGAATGTGAAGCAGTTCGCCTGCGGCTCCCGGTACTGGGTGCAGGAGGCCAGCGCGCCGAGCGCAGCCAAAGCGACAAGAATACGGATCATGAAAGCCTCCAGAAGTCTGGGCGGTCGCGGTAATCGGGGCCGACGAGCGCTTCGCCCTTTTCCATGCCGCCAAGGATGGTGAGATTGGGCCCAAGTGCGCTCAGATCGGCATCGACGACGATCGAGCCCTGATCGTCCCGGATCAGTGCGAGGCGGCTGTTGCTGCCCGTGTTGAGAAGGACGTCGAGCTCCTTCTCCGTGAGGTTCAGCATGGCGTAGTCCGAGGCATTGGCGCGGATATTGGGCAGCAGGATCTGCGTCGGAACGGCTTCGACGATGGTCTTGCCGGTCCGGGTGCGCTCGAGCTGGCTCGCGTATTGCGTCATCATCACCGCGACGGTGTTCTGCTTGCGCGCAGTCACGAGCCAGTTCGACAACCGTTCGGCGAAATATGCGTTGTCGAGCGCCTTCCAGGCCTCGTCGATCACGATGATGGTGGGGCGGCGATCCTCGATCTCGCGCTCGACCCGGCGGAAAAGATAGGACAGGACCGCCATCCGTTCCTTGTCGGCCTCGCTGTCGAGAATGCCGGTCAGATCGAAGCCCACGACATCGCCCTTGAGCGAGAACGTGTCCTCGAGGCTCTGCCCGAAGATCCAGCCGTAGCGGCCGTCTTCGGTCCACTCGAGCAGGCGCTGGTGCAGATCGCCGCCGTCATCCGTAGACACAAAAAGCGATGCGAAATCCCGCCAGTTCCGCAAGGCGGGGTTTGTCGCCTGCGCGTTCTGGCGCACGACTTCCTGAATGCGGTTGGTCTGTGCCGGTGTCAGCGGCTTGTCGGCACGGTAGAGCAGGGTTGTGAGCCAGTCAGAGAGCCAGGCGGTGCCGCGCGCATCGGTCTCGGTCCAGAGCGGATTGAGGCCCGTGGGCTGACCGGCGTTCAGGGACGCGTAGCGCCCGCCATTGGCGCGCACCGCCATCTCCATGCCAAGACGGTAATCGAAGACGAAGATCCGCACCCCTGCGCGACGGGCCTGAGTCATGAGAAAGGCCGACAGCACCGATTTGCCCGACCCGGGCCGTCCCATGATCAGGGTATGGCCGCTTGTCGGTTCTTTGTCCGGGCTGCCCTGCTCGTGATAGGAAAACCGGTAGGCGCTCTGCTCCGGCGTGGGCAAATATGTGACGACCCGGCCCCAGGGGGTACGTGCTGCAGGTTTGCCGAGCTGCGTCCGGTGGAAGGCCGCAAAATCCGCGAAGTTGCGGTTGGTGACGGCGCTGGCGCGGACGCGCTTTGGCTGGTTGCCGGGGTGCTGGCTGAGGTAATGCGCCTTGGCCGCGACCCGCTCGCCAATCATCTTCACGCCTTCGGTTGCGGCGGCGTTCACGATCTCGGCGCTGAGGGTTTGCAGTTCTTCGAGCGTGTCGCAAAAGAGCGTCACGACCATGTGATGCTCGCCGAAGCTTTGGCGCTTGGCCTCGAGATCATCGGCGGCGATATCGAGGGCTTCCAGGAGCGAGAGGGCTGCGTCCTGGCTGGCCTGCATCTGGCGCTTTTGCCGCTTGATGCGGCCCGCCATGAGGTTCGAATTGATCGGCGTGAAGGAGTGCGTCACGATCATGTCGACCGGCAGGTTCAGCATGTCGAACATGGTGCAGGAGGTGCCTTCCGAGTATTCTCCGATGGTGAAGCTCTTGCCGTAGCGGTGGCCCACGACGCCCTCGGAAAGCTCGAAATGGTCGCCGTGAAACGTCACGCGGGTATTGGCGACGTTGAAGGACAAAAAGCCGTAGGTGCCCGCCGGATAGAGCGGCAGCTCGGTGCCCGTGTTGAGCGCGCCCAAAAATCCCACCAACTCTCCCGATCCGGCTGACAGCAGGCGCGGCTTGAGTTCGGTAAGCCCCGAGAGGAAGACGTTCACGGCCTCACCGAGGCGCTGCAGGCGTTTGCGGGTCTCCTCCTTCAGTCGGTCCGGCGCGCTGCGGCTCAGGAACGGCAGGAGGCTTTTCGGGGGCGGGCGGTGAATGACGGTGAGCGTCAGTGTTTTGTCGCGGAGCCCGCTGGTCTCGAGTTTCGCGCGCCAGCGCCGGTCGACCTCGCCTGCGAAGCTGTCCTCACGGATGGGGTCCAGATCCGGTCTGATGGCCTTGGAGACCTTGTGGACGTAATAGCTGAATTCAGGCCCAAGCTGCGCGATGATGCGGGCAAAAAGCGCCGTCACCTTGTCGAGATAGGCATCGTCGGTCGTGTAGCTGTTGATCCCCTCGAGCCGGATGCAGCGGAAGAGTTCGTTCACCCGGGTCCGCACGGTCTGGTCGTCAACGAGGCTCACATAGGGCAGCATATGCGCGAGGCGGGTCTCGCGCGCATACCAGTCTGGCGTCATGGTGCGGACATCGAGCGCAGCATCACGGGCGTCATCACGGGGCATAGCTGTCCCCGCCATGGATGGACCTGTTGCGCGTGGGCGGTGTCTCCTGCAGGGCCGTCATCATCACGTCGATGAAACGCGGGTCCCAATCCGCGGCCTTCCACAGCACCGGATAGAGAATGGTGGCCACGCCCAGCACCGCGATGTGCTGGACCCAGACGAACAAGAGCACCGAACCGAAGAGCCAGACCATCGCGTACATGATAGGCAGGCCCAGAAGCTTGGGCGGGCGCACGAGGCCGAGAAAGAGAGGCGAGCGCTCAGCCACCGGCAAAAACCGCGGCAACGATGGTGGGGGCGGCCGCAACACCGGCGATGCCCACGAGGACCCAAAGCGCTTGGCGCAGGTCGATGATGTTGAAGAACCAACTCAAGAAAACGCCGAGGACCGCGAGTGTGGCGATGACCACACCAAGAGGTCCGGTCAGCGCATCGACAATGCCCTGCAACAAGCTCTGGATCGGGGAGAGATCGATGCTCTGTGCAAGGGCGGGCTCGGCAATGAACAGGAATAGCGCCAGCGAGGCTACAAAGAGGTTTGAAATCCAACTTGTTTGGAAAAAGCGGTATCGCCAATGCACTGCCGCGCTGCGCGCTCTCGTGACATTGCCGATAAGTGTTTTGAGGAATGATTTCCAAAAAGGTTGGGACATCATGAATTTGATCCTTCCAATCGGGCCACGACGGCCATGACGCGGGCCACGTGGTTCTGGTTTCTCGGTAGGGGGGAATGCCGCCGTATTGACGCACGGCGTCCGGTCCGGCGTTGTAAGCGGCCAGCGCCAGATGCGGATCGCCGAATGTCTCCAGCATCATCGCGAGATAGCGGGCGGAGCCGTCGAGGTTCTGCAGAGGATCGCGCGGGTCGACGCCAAGATCACGCGCGGTTTCTGGCATCAATTGACCCAGACCCAAAGCGCCCGCAGTTGAGATGGCATCCTGTCTGTAGGCGCTTTCCACTTCGATATTGGCCCGGTAGAGAGCCAGCCAATCCGTGACGGACAGTCCCGCGCGGCGCAGGCCGGGATGGTCGGCATAGCGCAGGCCCGTTGCCTCGATGCCCGAGAGAACGTCTGCGCGGGGCAAGGGTGCTGACTGGGCGAGTGCTGCAAACCTCAGCGCGTCAGGCTCGGAAGCCGCCTCAATCTCACCAAGAATGGCCAAACCATCGGGAGCCGATCCCTGACCAACGCCGTCATTGTAGTTCCGGGTAAAACCGCTCTGAGGCCGGGATGGGGTCAGAGAGCCATCGCTCTCCATGACCAGAACCATTTGCGCTGAGGCAGGTGCTGCGACCAGCCAGAGACAGACGAGATTAGTTGTCAGCGCCCTCGTCTGATGGGGCTTTGTCTGATGGGGCGAGCTTGTGGCTCCGGCTTGTCCCCGCTTCAAGCGGTAGGTCGATATGCGCAAAGCCAAGGCCAATGAAGAAAGATACCACGCCGGAGATCGTCTTGAACTCGCGGATCTTGATATCGTTGTAGGTCGTCCGGGTGCGGGCCGTGACGAGGAGCTTTTCGACGCCGTCGTCAGAGACAACGCGCATGACCCAGACCCCGTAATAACTTGGGCCTTTTTTGTGTGCCGACTCCTGGCACAGGATTTCTGCGCTATAGCCGCTTTCCACGAGTTCGCGGAACCTGGCTTCCGTAACCACATTTGGTGCTTCGATGTCCCAGTTCATGGCCCGGCTCACGCTTTCTCAAAGACGCACACCTAGGCATTCCCACTTGAAGCCTAGAGTTACGATAGTATATTACTGACCGCAATAGTATATTTAAGACGATGCGGTTATACGCTGATCCCGATATCTTTAGGCACGAAACATGCGCTCGTTCAAGGAAACATGTGGTTTGAGTTACCCCCAGTCGTGCGTCCCGCGGTTGCTGCGAGCGTTGGCTGTGTTGTTGTCGCTTGAAAGTGGCTCGGCACTCGCCGACACATGCGTTTCCCCACCTCGCCCATTTGTGCCAAGGGACCCAAAGGCTGCTTCGGAGTATGTTCACATCATCCATGATGACTTTGATCTCTATTTTCGCGACATCCAGAGTTATTTTCGCTGCCTCGACGAGGAGCGCGCGCGCGCCTTCGAGGAAGCGCGCGAAGTTAGCGAGGAATATGGGCGCTTCTTGGATTCGCTTCACCGATAACTTCGGGCGAAACTTTTGGTCCGAGTCGCGCGGGTTCCGAATTCGATAACTAGGCTACGAGCGCAATTCAGCGGAAGACCCGGTCCAGTCTCGTCGGTCAGCGGCTCAGGGGCTGGCTTTCAACAAGCGAGCCACGCTTCGGCCGGTCGACACGATGTAGGGCGGCATGGACAGCGAATAGTGGCCGCAATTCAGTTCCAATACGCTGGGCTTGGCTCCGGCGTCCTTCAGCCCTTTGATCAACCTCTTAGAAAGTTCGGGCAGCACCACTTTGTCTCGCTTGGCCAATACCACATGTAGTTCGAGATCAGCCCGCGCCAGCCGATGCGCATGGTTCGTCAGGTTAAGTGGTCCCCAGGCCCTTCTGAGATCGGCCAATTCGATCGCGGGCAGAAGGCTTTCGCAAATCGTTCGCGTCGCGCGACCGGTCCACACCATGTCAGCAAGACTACCAGCCGTCAGAAATAGCGCTGCTTTTGAAACAGTTTTGTCGTTGGCGGCAATCAACCCGGCAACCCAAGAACCCAAACTCATTCCGAGTACGGAAATTTCTTTATAACCCTGCAACTTCAGCCAGCGAATGAGCTTTCGGCCATCCCATACTGCTTGTCTCACGGATTGCATCGTCCGTCCAAGATTCGGGCTGAGCATGTAATCGGCATATTCAGCGCCGGGTCGACTACGCTCGAAATGATACGGCAGTGCCATCTCGACGACCGTGATCCCGCGCCGCGTGAAAAAGTTCGCCAACTGTTGATACCGCGCGCTCGCATTCCAATGGTGAAACACAACCAAAGCTTTATCGAATGATCTGCTTTCTGTTACTTTCGCCCAGACGAGATTGTTCTCTGCGACGTCAGTGGAAATTCCTGAAGGAAATTTGGCCCAATCTCCTTTGCGTTCGACGACCAAGTCGTTGTTACTCGGTTCATCGAAATAGGTTGGGTCCTCGACAGCCTGGTCTGCAAGTTTACAGAAGGCCTCGATACCTGCCGGATGTCCGGAGCCAGGGAAGGCAAGTTCAGTGTCCAGAGCGAAGTCTGTCCGCCTCTTTACTTCGTCCCCCCGCTCTGCGCGTCGCTCATCCCAACGATCGAGCCAGCTATGATACACTTTCTTCTTCTCCTTGGTCAGTCGCCCGCCATGTATCGATGCTTGGATAAATCAGGCCGTAGATTGCAGACAGCAGCCCGATGCACAGCAAGATCGAGAAACCAGCGATTGCACCGATCAGGACGTAGACGATGATCAGCAGGGCGACGAGCGCCAACATGATTCCCAATTCTCTCTGATTTCGGCCATGTCCAATGTCTCCTTGCTGACGCAACGCGGCGTGGACTCGAACAAGCCCATATAAAAACACAGTGCAGGTCGCCAATACGATCAGCAGGCTGCTATAGTTCGTCGGCATGCTGTATTCGAGCCAGTCGCTTGCTTTCTCATGATTTCCCAAGACTGACAGGAAATCGCGAGTCAACCAACCCGCCATGGTCGATTCACTTGAAAGCATAAAAGTGCTTTGGAGCTTCATGCATAAGGCAATCAAGAGTCCCAGAATACAGCACCGGAAAATCCCGCGCATGATTTTGAGATCGAGTTGATTGGACTGCCAGTGATATTCTCCATCTACCCCAGGTTCAGGATCTCGTCCAAGTTCCCAAAAATCGTATGCAATTGTGAAGAGCAAAATGAGCCCCGCAAAGAAGAGATAAAATACCACACCCATGTAGAGATAGGCGAACCCGGTGAACGCAACCGCCTCCGGTATCGAAATGACGTGGGGGCGCTCAATCGCCAACCGAGCCCATTCCACCGGGTAATTGCCAGCATCGCGAGTCAGTAATGGGGTTAAACACCTATCGATCCACTGAAGAACAGTAGCTATAGGTAAGCAAACAAGAAAGGCTGCCCAATACGTCACCGAAAAGGCCGCGACTTTTCGCATCCACAAGTCGTCATTCGCGATCCCTTCACCTTCAAGGTTTAACTGTGACCGCCTTGCGCCTCTCCAAAAGACCACTAAATCGCGCACGAATACGAAGTATAGCGGCATGAGCACCATGAAGAGGAGGGTCCAGTTCGGCGCCCATAGGTATCCAACCTGCTTAATCACACCATTCGCCTGCGGATAAACAATGCTGTGAATGCCCAAAAAATAAGAGGAAAATCCAAGGGCCACGGCCCCTGCGAACACCGATGCCGACAAATCCAAAGGGGATCCCCGGTTGAACACGGCCTCCGATGTCCTCGCCAGGCTAAATCCCGGCCTCGGCGAAATAACATCACTTTTGTGCGCCAACGGTGACGGAACCACGGTACCAACATCGATTGCCGCGTTCTGAACCGTATCTGGAGGACTATGCGCATCGTGGCCGTCTGACCCCGCACGCAGCGCTCGCCTCCTGGCTACCAATCGGGCCCGGGCCACACTAAGTTCCGTCTGCCACTCGCTGGTCGCCTTCGGATCATCACACCCAAACACCCTTGCCAGCCATCGAATGTTCTCGGCGCTGATTCCTTTCTCGTTGTCTTGGTACCAAAGCTGCACTGTTCGCAGCTCGATCCCGGACCGGTTGGCTTCGATCTGAGTGATTGCGGTAGCAAGAAGCTCGGGTGTCCACGGTCCCAAGGGTATCCCATCTTTGTCAGTAGGCCGACCCGCTCCGGCCGCGCTCAACCGTCTGAACAACTCCTTAAAGTCACTTCCGTCATCCAACGGAGGAACAAAGTATTTTCCATTTTTTATCAAAGGCGTACCGTTGTTCGTTTCGTTCTATTTCGCTGGCGTTCGCTTCGTATCGTGAATTCGCGGCTCACGACAGTGCAACTACAGGCAGTGTGATTCGATCGCCATCCACTGGGCCAGAAAATGGCTGACGTGATCGAAATCCTGCTTGGTGGTTGGAAACTGGAATGAAGAAAGCGGTGAGACTGTTGAAAGAAGAAGCAGAGCCCATAGCCCGATTGTTTGGAAATGATCGGGAGCGCACGGTTGGATGGGTATACCTGTGGGATTCCTCTGAGTTGTCGGTGCTCTGGCTGGACGAGCAGGTACCTGCCGGTTCTATCGAGCCGCCGCTTCATCCCGAAGTGCTGGCAGAGGCAAAATCGTCGACACCAGTGAAAGTGATCGAATACCTCGAAGCGCTTTCGAGTGGCGGCGAGCATACCCAAATTAGCAGGCCTTAATAGTCATCGGAGCAGGTCTTTCAAAAATATACTATTGGCGCAATGAATATAAAATATCTAGAGAGACCGTCAACCTGCCAAAACTGTAGGAGAGTATTCATGCCCAAAGCGCTTACTCGTTTCGTCGTCCTTGTCGCTCTTGGCTCCACGTCTTTCTTCGGAACGGCCGAGCGGGTTAGGGCGCAAACCTATCCGATCGATTGCGCGATTCTCCTCTGTCTTTCAGGGGGTTGGCCCGCATCAGTGCCATGCTCACGCGCCCGCGCGGAATTCATTCGAAGAATAACCCCCTGGCCAGTAGAGCCTCCATTGCAGATATGGCGTTGTCCGATGAGAGCATCCCATGAACTCAATGGCACTGGTAAAAATGGCGGCCGTATCTTCGACATTCTGTTCGATATACCGCGTCATCCGCTGCTCCAGACGATTACCGTTGCCCCATCTCAGGAAGTCGGCCTGTCATCGACGGGCGTGTTCCCGGCGGAAAGGGTTGAAACGGGTGATAAGAGCAGTGACTTTTCTATTACGCTTGGTCGAGAACGCGCCGACATCGACATCAGCGGTCCGGAGTTTAACTTCGTGCGCTCGATACGAATCTTTGATGTGCGGAACGCTCGACAATATGAGGCAGGCAGCGAGGGGGACTGCGAGCGGAGCGCGGTCGTTGTACTTGGAACTTATGGCGTTCAAGGAGACTTCTCTTGGCAGCGTTCATCGATCGGAACCTTGCCGAAAGATCATGTGGGGCTGGAGAGGTGGGGCGACAATTGTCCGAGCATCCGCCACCGTTCGGTATTCGTCGAGTGGCGCGATTACGGGGGCAAATATGGCTACGAGCAGGTCAACTACTGAGCCCAGTCGGGAAAAAGCCATTTGTTTTAGATGAACTCACGCCGAAGGGCAATTTTCTGAGTGATGTGTATCGGTAGACCTACATCACGCCTTCACGCTCCAAGCGCTTGCGCGCCGCTTTGCGAGCCCGGCGGATCGCTTCGGCCTGTTGGCGAACTTTCTTCTTAGAAGGCTCCTCGAAGTGCTGCTTGAGTTTCATTTCGCGGAAAACGTCTTCGCTTTGAAGCTTTTTCTTTAAAACCCGAAGAGCCTGATCGACATTATTATCGCGGACACTGACCTGCATATGGATAACACTATTACTCATGGCGGCCGTGCCGGCTTCCTTCGTCGGTACGATCGGTTTCATCGGCATTGTCGGTCCATATGTGGCACGGCTTCTTTTAGGGGAAGATCAACGCTTCTTCTTGCCCGGAGCAATGCTAGCTGGCGCGCTGATCCTTTCGGCCACATCTGTGCTCTCGAAGGCCTTGTTCGGCGCTGTCCTGCCCATTGGCAATGTCACGGCATTGGTGGGCGCTCCCTTCTTTGCCGCTCTTATTCTGACCAAGGGGCGCAAAGCATGGTGACGCTGCAACTTGAAAACCTCGTTGCGCGCTATGGTCGGCATGAGGTCCTCAGCAAGGCAACAACACCGCCAATTCGAGGAGGCAGTGACGGCTCTTGTGAGGGCAAATGCGGCTGGTAAGTCCACGCTGTTTCGGCGCATCGCAGGACAGATGCGGGGGGCAGGGACTGTGCGCTTCAGCGATGCAGCCACGGAGGACTTGCGCTACATGCCGCAGGATACGGGGATGAATGCAGCGCTGACGGTCTACGAATCCATCATACTCGCGCTGAAGCGCGGTGGGAGCGGTTGACGCCTTTCTACTTCCGAGCTAACGGCCGTGAACGACGTATTGGCCAGATTGGGCATCACCGCTCTTGCTGAGCGGCAATTGCCGGAACTGTCAGGCGGGCAACGTGAGGTCGTATCGATCGCACAGTCGCTGGTGACGCGGCCGCGGGTTGTCCTCATGGACGAGCCCACCTCCGCGCTCGACCTTTGCCTCCAATACGAGGTATCGGAGGCTTTGCAATCCTATGCTGCTGAAAGCGGAGCTGTGATGATCCTCGCTTGGCATGACCTAAATCAGGTGAATACAGAATGCTCGGTCATCATTTTACCTCATAATGATCTCAAGCTGGCGGAAATTGCTGTTGAGCGGTTTCTCCGCGTTCCAGTGTCATGCCCGCAGTTTGCTGTGAAATCGGCCAACTACAGCAGCTAGGTCTCTTTTCGATCCACCCGGATCAACAACAATGGTTCCGGAATGGACCAACAGAAGCACGCCGCGAATGGCGAGTTCTGTCAAGAACCAGTTCACGTCACGTTCTGACAATCCCAAGCATTCTGGTGCCGTCACAACGACCTTATCCCCTTGATTTAGCGACAGCAGCAGTTGCTCTCGTTGGATGAGATGCTTTCGAGGACGCGTAGTTTGCCCTTCAAACTGGTCACACCAAACCTGTTCAATTACCCCATGCAGCGAAATTTCTTGTCGCTGCCGTTTGGCGGACGGCCTACCTTGGGCGGAAAGGATATATCCCCACGTAGCGCCGGATTTCGAAAACTTTGGGTCCATTTAAGGTCTTCCTCCTCTTAATCGTTCTTAGAAGCGGGAGGACTAGATCACGATCCAGCTTGCCGATTGATTGCCTCCGGCTAGGCTCACCCCTCTCCGCGGAACCATCTTCTTATCTGACCTAGTAGGCCAGATTCACAGAGCCAAACGCGACTATGCGCCGGCTTCGAACCTCGTGAGATTGAGGTCTCGGCCCTAGCTTGCTTGTCTCTTGCAGACGCTACTGAAGCAGGACGTGCATCCGTTTCAGATCGCTTTCGCTCAGCTTGCCTTCGCCGACAAGGGCAATCATCTCGTCATGATCAGCCAGTGTCTTGGTTAACATGGTTTTTCTCGTCTTCTTCCGGCCTGCCGTGACCGTAAAGGTCGGCGTTCTCATGGGCTCGGTCTTCGTGCTCAAATTCCAAACTCGAATGACCGATGCTAAAATCGTCCTTCAGCCGGTCCTTGATTGCCGTCTTGATATTTTCGATTTAACGCCAGCCGTCCGCTGTCAGCACGATGTGGCAGTCCAAAGCCGCCTTGTGCTCCTGCATCTGCCACAGATGGGCGGGTCGATCATGCGCATGCCACCCTCGTAGATCAGGTAGAAGCCGAGCAGGATAAGGGTCGTGTAGTTGATGAGCGCTGCGACAATTTCTATCCGCCCATAGCCGAAGGTCATGCGCGCGTCCGCAGGCCGCCGCGCGATTTTCCGAGCGGCAAAGGTGATCACCAACGATGCCATATCCGAGAAATTGTGCAGAGCATCCGCGATCAGTGCGAGGCTGCCGGATAGGATGCTGCCGACAATCTGCGCGACGGTCAGAAGACCGTTGGCCCAGATGGAGATGGAGACTCGACGGTCGCCGGACTCGAGGTCGATATGGGCGTGATCGTGGGCCATCAGGCAACTTCCTATCTGTTCGGCAGATCAAAACGCGGTCAAGCGCCGCGTTTTGACTTCCTTTCAACATGTGCAGCCAGACCGGACTTATTCGCAACAGGTTCGGTCACTCGGGATCCCATGTGCCATTGGGTCAGCAGCAGCCAGAACTCTTCTCTGGCTGCGACACTTCCTGTACCAATTCGGCTGTTTCCGCGCCGTCGGCTTCCCGTGCCACGTCCGCTTGAGCCACGATCCCACAGCATTTGCCGCTTTCGTCTGTAACCACGCTGCGGCGCACCTGTTTTTCTTCCATCTTGCTGCAACAGCTTTTAACGTCCTCATCAGGTGAGACTGTCAGGAGGTCATCCGACATGACGTCAGAAACCGGCGTGTCGGCTGCCTTTCCCTCTGCGACGGCACCACAGCAGATGTCGCGGTCCGTAATGATGCCGACCGGCTCACCGGCGTCATTGATCACGGGAATCGCGCCGACCGACTTTTCATCCATCAGCTTTGCGGCCTCCTGAATCGTAGTGTCGGTACTACAACATGTTGGATTGCTGGTCATGATTTCGTGAACTTGCATGATCTTACTCCTTGTTTTGGTTACTAGGGTGGAAACCGAAAGACGGGTGTTCAAGTTCCTTTCAGCGCGCTGAGTGGCGAGTTTTCGCGCGAGCCGTGCAGCAGCCACAATTTGGATAATTCAGTACTTGGAGCGCTGGTTTCTCTTCGGTCCAGGTCGGAAAAGGTCGGCAAGGGACATCAGGTATCTCCTCGAATCGCTTCCAAGGAAATGTAGTTACTACAGTTACTGTAGCTTCAAGCCACAAGTCTGTCCGGGTAGACGCGGTTGGAAACCTTCCCGAACAAATCGTTAACCTAGCTGCCCCTAGTCAGGACCCCACTACAGCTCGGCTTCGTTCCGAGGATGGGTGTTACTGGCATGAGCACAGCGGTCCAGCAAAAACGACACTGGTGCCGCTCTGCTCAATAGGTGGCAACCCGATCTGCACTACGCGTTCGGCGTGAGATATTGACCAGTGCAAACTGGGTGGGCGTAGATCACGTTCGCGGGGTCACGCTTTCTTCTGCCGAATACAGGAACGCCGTCGAACCAGTTTTGACGTTCGGGTATAGATGGTTGATATGTGCCATGACCATGCGGACACACCCCGAACTCGCGCGCCCGCCGATGCTTCTTGGTTCGGGCGTCCCGTGAATGCGTAGATAGGTGTCTCGGTTGCCTTCAAAAAGGTAAAGCGCCCGCGAACCAAGAGGGTTTTCTGGGCCAGGGTCAACACCGTCGGCAACCGGGCCATAGAGCTCGGGATCGCGTGCGATCATGTTTTGGGTCGGCGTCCAGTTTGGCCATTCCACTTTTCGCTGGATCGTATACGTGCCGGGCTCGTACAGGTTACCACGGGCGATCGCCACACCGTAACGCATCGCAGTTCCCCCTTCTTCGATGTGATAGATGTAGCGCGCTACGGCATCGACGTGGACGTCTCCCGGAACAAGCCCGTCCTTAGCGTCCACCCGCTGGGGCAAAAAGCGCGGGTGCAGGCCCCACGGGTTTGACGTAGTTGGATCAAAAGCGGGAGGTGTGACCTGCGCGTCCCAGGCGGCCTTCTCCTCCTTGGTGGGCCGGGTGGCTGCCAGTAGCGGGCCAGCGATTGGAGTAGAAAACAGCGCACCGCTGGTCTGGAGAAAATGTCGTCTTGTCAGCATCATTCTTACTCCTTCAACGTTAGGTAGGCAAACTAAGCTTAAACAAGGCCACTCTGCCGTTCAGTAAGGAAAGCCTGAAGCAGTATGGCCTGTTTGACTCGAATGCCGTTCTTCGTCTGCGGCCCTAACTCCTAAAGCTACTGTAGGTTCAAGAGAAATATTGAGGTCGAACCGGGCTTTCGTGTTCTTACTTAGACAAGAACAGACCAGTCCGCCAGCAATTCGGTCGTGGCCCGTCACCGCAGGACTATCCGGTATTCTGGGTGCGGGGCCGATGTTCGCCATTGGTTGAAAAAACCTTCGCGGTAACATCTCGACTGTGTCTCACGTCGAAAGAACTACATCTAAAGAACGACCAAACCGGAGCGATGTAACGACCTGGCCGAAGGCCACGACATCTTGAATCACGTCTCGCGATAGTTGTCACAAGCCTCAACCCCTTCTGCGACGACATCAAGAAGAGCATCTACATCGCTCAATAGCGTTGTGATACGTGAATTGCTGATACGGTAGCGAACAAACCGTCCATCTCGATCGCTGGCGACAAGCCCGCACTCCAGCAGGCATCGCAAATGATTGGAGATATTGGGCTGCGTTAGTCCCGTGTGCGCGACGAGCTCCTGAACGACGAACGGACTTTTTGCCAAGGCGTCCAGAATCGTCAAACGACTGGTATCTGCGAAGCCGCGAAGCAATTTCGCGCGCTGTTCAATAGTGGTGGTCTTGTCTTCCATAACGATTTGCGCCATATCATTTCTCGCTGATATATAGAATCTTCTATCCACTTTAGCAGGAAAGCCGCGATCATGGCCAACACAGACAACGAGATAGCAGATGCGCCATTGTTTCGATACCGGGTTTCCGGCATGGATTGCGCGAAGGATGCTGCACAGATCGAGCGGGCGGCACAGTCGGCCGGGGTAGCGCCCGGCGATGTGAAAGTGTCGGCCGCAACCCACATCATGACACTGGCTGCACCCGAAGGGCGCCTGCCGGACATCGAAAAGGCCGTTGCGGTGACCGGCTACGGCTTCGACCGGATCGAGGGCGATGGAGACATTCCGCCGAATCCCGCCCATCAGGACCCGGCCTACCGACGCGCGCTCTGGATCGTCGTGATCCTGAACGTGGGCTACGGTGTCGTTGAAATGATCGGCGGGTTCATCGCCGGGTCACAGGCCGTGAAGGCCGATGCGCTCGATTTCATCGGCGACGGCGCGATCACCTTCCTTGGCCTGCTGGCCATCGGCTGGAGCCTCGCCTGGCGGGCACGGTCGGCCTTGATCCAGGGCATCTTCCTCGGGCTCCTCGGTCTCGGCGTCCTCGGCACGACCATCGTCCGGGTCTTCGAACGGACGACGCCGGATGCGGGTCTCATGGGCCTGCTTGGCATGATTGCCCTTGTCGTCAACGTCATCTCCGTTCTGCCGCTGCTGCCGTTCCGCAAGGGCGACGCGAACATGCGGGCCGTCTGGCTTTTCTCTCGCAACGACGCCATCGGCAATGCGGCGGTTGTCGTTGCCGCCGGTCTTGTGGCCTGGCTGGGCAGCGCGTGGCCCGACCTTATCGTTGCCTTCGGTATCGCCGGGCTATTCCTGCACTCGTCCTGGGCGATCATTCGCGATGCGCGGGCCGATCTGAAGACGACTGCATGAACAGCCGCGTTCTAGGCGGAGTTTGCGCCATCTCGGCGTTCGCCCTCGATCAGGGCACCAAGGCGCTTGCCCTGAACACACCTGCGCTTGAGGGCGGCGTCGAGGTTCTACCCTTTCTCAATCTCGTGCGGGTTCTGAACGATGGAGTCAGCTTCGGTATGCTGGGCGGGATCGTGCCTTGGTGGGGTCTCATCGCGCTTGCTGGCGTGATCGTGTTATGGCTGCTGATCTGGTTGTGGCGCGCGCCGGACAGGCTGACGGCTGCCGCTCTCGGTCTGATCATCGGCGGCGCACTCGGCAATGTCCTCGACCGGCTGCGTTATCAGGCCGTCCCAGACTTTCTGGATTTCCATTACGGAACATACCACTGGCCGTCCTTCAATCTTGCGGATGTGGCGATTTTCTGCGGCGCGGCCCTACTGTTCTGGGACAGCTTCCGCTCTGCGACGGACAAGCCTGGTCAGGGTCAACGCAAGGAAAACACAACGGGGGTGTAACCCATGTTCGGCATACCATCTGCGAAAGGCTTTGACAGCACACTTGCCCTGCTGCGCAACCCATATGGGTTCATTTCGGAGACCTGCCGCGCACTCGACACAGACCTGTTCGAAACCCGCATCCTCCTTCAAGAGACGATCTGCATGACCGGCGCGGCGACGGCAGAAGCCTTCTATCGGGAAGACCGGCTGATCCGCGCAGGCTCGATGCCAGGCCGCATACAGAAGTCCCTGCTGGGAGAAGGCGGCGTTCAGGGATTGGACGGCGCTGCCCACCAGCACCGCAAGAAGATGTTCATGTCACTCATGGGGACCGAGCGGATCGCCGCGCTTGAGGGCACGTCGCTTCACATGTTGGACAACTATGCGCCGGACTGGGAGGCGAGGAACGAGGTCGTCCTCTATGACGAAGTGCGCGAAATGCTCACAAGAGCTGCCTGCGCCTGGGCCGGGGTGCCGCTTAATGAAGCTGAGGTGGCGACCCGAACGGCGCAGCTTACAGCGCTTTTTCAGGACGCCGGGGCCCTTGGCCCCAAACACTGGCGCGCGCGTCTGGCGCGCCACCGCCTGGAAAAATGGGCAGCACGGCTAATCCAACAGGTCCGCGATGGTGAGCTTCAGCCGACGCAGGAAAGTGCCCTTCATATCATCGCGACATGGCGCGATCTCGATGGGGAGTTGTTGACCCCCAGGGTGGCCGCCGTAGAGCTGTTGAATGTCCTGCGCCCGACCGTCGCGGTATCCGTGTTCATAGTTCAGGCGGCGCATGCTTTACATCGGCATCCCGAGTGGCGGCAAAAGCTGAAGGACGACGAGGGACAGCTCGAACCTTTCGTGCAAGAGGTCCGCCGTCTGTATCCGTTCTTTCCCGCGGTTGCGGCACGGGTGAAGAGCGATTTCGAGTGGCGCGGACATCGCTTTCCCAAAGGGTACAGGGTTCTGCTCGACCTCTACGGCACGAATACCGACGCTCGTTCGTGGGACGCGCCGCAAGAGTTCCGGCCCGAGCGGTTTCACGATCGGGAGGTCACTCCCTACGAGTTCATTCCGCAGGGCGGTGGCGATCACCACAGGAACCACCGTTGTCCGGGCGAGTGGATCGCGATCAGCCAGATGAAGGCGTTTTGCAGTTTCTTCGTGAACGCCATCGACTACGAAGTGCCGGATCAGGATCTGGATCTGGAAACCGGAGAACTGCCGCCCATGCCCAAATCTCGGTTCATCATGCGTAACGTCAGGCCTCGGCAGTAGCTTCGCCCTCGTCCGGATCGACCGACCGCGCATCCTTCGTGGCCTCGAACGCCTCCCATGCAACGTAGGGCACGATCAGAAGCGCCGCCACCGGGTCGGCCCACCACCAGCCCATCCATTGCGTCAGACCGATCCCGGCCAACACCACGATCGTCTGATACTGGCAGATCATGGTGTCCTTGGCATCGTACTTCAGGGCGGGCGCATCGAGCCGCTTGCCGTAGCGATACTTGCCCCAGGCGAGGAACGGGTTGGCCACGAGCGAAGCACCCAGAATCGCGATACCCCACCAGTTGAAGCCCGGCGCCTTCTGCGAAATGAAGGCGGAGACCGCCTCGTAGAGGATCGCCGCGACGACGATCCAGAAGGCACAGGCAACCACGTAGAGCGCGACCTTCTTGCGGTGCAGGACCGTGCGCTTGTCGGCACCGTCCACCTCACTCTTCAAGCGCCAGATCAGAGTCGCAGCCGAGGTGGCCTCGACCGTACTGTCGAGGCCCCAACTCACCAGCGCTGCGCTGCCGGTCAGAAGTCCCACGGTGACGGATACGACGACCTCGATGATGTTGTAGACGAGGCTGGCGATCTCGACCCGGATGCCGCGCGTCAGATTGGCCTGCCGGTTATCTTGATGACTGCTCATAACATCTCATCACCGCAAAATTTTCGGCGAAAGTTCGAGGCGAGAATTGGCTACCTTGCCATCAGTTGCGCCACGGATCGAAAGCCGAGATTGTCCTGTTTCCAAGCTTCCTCAGTAGAGGCGAGCTTGTCCCTCATACATGAAAACCAAGGGTGTTGTCACGTTAACTCGCCGAATTTGCAAGTTGGCAAGCTGTTCGTTGATCAAGCGGCCTGTGCCGCGGATTTCCACGCCTCGAATGCTTCGAGCCGATGGTAGCGGATGGTGAGCGCAGAGCGGCGGCGGGCTGGGACAGAGAAACTATTGCGGGTTGCAGACTTCATAGATACGAAGCGTTGTAATCCACCCGGCGATCGGAAGCCTTGCATCACCCGCTCTCGTTTTCGGAAGGGCAAGTGGCTGTTTTCTGCGCGGTTATTGAGTCCCTTGTGTGACCAATGATCAAGGCCAGGCGCGACCTCGCGCTTTGCGGCACCATAGGAGCGCAGCTTGTCCGTAATGATCCTTTTTGGCACGAAGCCCCAACGTTTCATCAGCTTGACCAAAAGCCGCTTTGCGGCGCGCTTGTCTCGTCTCGATTGGAGAATTTCCTCAAGAACAAAGCCGTGTTGGTCGACCGCGCGCCAGAGCCAGTATGACCGACCCGCGATCTTCACAACGACTTCGTCCAGATGCCAGACATCGCCGGGGCGCGGCTGCCGTCGCTGTAGAACGTGGGCGATCAGGGGGCCGAACTTGACGCTCCAGCGCCGGATTGTCTCATACGAAACGTCGACGCCACGTTCCAGCATCAGCTCTTCGACCTCGCGCAGGCTCAAGTTGAACCGGACGTAAAGCCAGACAATATGAGCGATGATCTGAGGCGGAAACCGGTGGCGTTTGTAGCTGATCTTTTGTGTCTGCATCGACACCGCCTACGCCCAGATCAATGAACCAGCAACCTCAGGACCGTTAATGTGACAACACCCCTCAAAGGCTTCCCCCAGGCCATTGAGGCGGCTTTCCCGGAAGCCCAGGTTCAAACGTGCATCGTTCATTTGCTGC
>NZ_JBIFFM010000013.1:0-79285 GCF_043556995.1 Sulfitobacter sp. 1A15106
CGATGTGGGATCACGCAAAGGCTTGCGTGGCGGACTTCTGGCCTGACGCCAAGATCAACTGAATCCAACAATCCCCCGGAGGCAACATGACCGACGAACCTACCATCATTAAGCGGCGCATTGAGGCTTGCGCGATGCAGGCGCAGATGAACGCGAGAAACCACGGCGGCGACAACGCGACCGCAGCGGCAGACCTGATGTGCGCTTTTGTCTTGCTGGCCGTGAAGTCAGGTGGAGACCCCGAACGAGCGCGCGCCGCGATGTGGGATCACGCAAAGGCTTGCGTGGCGGACTTCTGGCCTGACGCCAAGATCAACTGAATCCAACAATCCCCCCGCCCTAAAGAGGGGGTATCATTCCGGAGGCTCGCAAACGACCGAGCAGCGGTAGCCACCGCTGTCGAGCGAGTGATCGACGCGCGTGACTAGCCACGACCCATCGAGATACGACCGGAAGCCCGAGAGGTTCACACGGCCCTCGGCGACCAGATCGGGATTGCCCGGCATTTGCAGCTGCAGGCTTCGACCCGCCCGAGCCGCCCGACGATACTCGGCATCGGCAGCGCGCTGCGCCGCATCGCGGGAGGGATACCGCTCCTTCAGCCGCTTGATCGGCTTACCGGCCCCGGCGAAACACTCCACAGCTTCGCCCGCGTCCAAATCCTGCCAGACCGCGACCACCTGACCGGCAGGCTCGCGGAGCGACCGGCTGGAGCGCCACGACGACACGTCGCCCAGCGCGACCGGGATGGAAGGCATAGACTGACCAGAGACGGATAAGCTCTCGCCCCGCTTTGCGAGGATCAGCTGACCGTCGGCGGGTTTGGCGATTGCATCGAGATCACGCGCCACGCGCGACAGGAGGTGAATATCGCTCTCGTCCACTTGGTCGATGTGCGGCAGCTTGATATCGGCCAGAGAGCCGGAGACGGCCGCGACCATGCCATGCTCCCCGGCGACCTTTTGCACCAGCGCGCCGAGCGTGGTGTCGGCTGGCCACGACCGCGAGCGCTGCTCGGTGATTGCCGTCTTTCCGGAGGACGTCTCGCCATGCACCGACGCCACGGCCGTGATGGTCATTTGATCAGGAGGACCACCGATCTCGACCCGGTCGGCGATGAACAGCCCCATGTACTTCTGGCGCAGCCCATACCCGAGCCAGACCTTCACCTCGGCCCCGGTTGGTGGTTCTTCCAGCCGGGCGAATAGAGAGCTATCTGAGAGCGTGATCGACACCCGGTCGGATTGGACCCCGGCCGCGTCGGACAGCTGTAGGGAGACGAGCCGGTCGGTCAGAATGCCGGTGATATCCTCCCCGTCCACTTCGACCCGAAACGAAGGCTTAAAATCCATCAGCCCCACAGCCGGACCGCCTCCTGCGCGCGCGGCTCTTCGGCAGGCGGCAGCACCACCTTTGTGCCGAGCGGCAGTATCGGCCCGAGAGCCGCAACGCCACGGTTGGCTGCGAGCACCTGCTCGACCAGACCACCAGACTGCCGCCCGTAGTGCTTCCAGACGATACGATCCAGCGTGTCGCCTTCTTCAGATAGGTAATAGGGAACGGAGCCCGCCATCGTACCGCCTCAATCTAAGATCAAACTCCTGCCGGAGCGGCGCACCACCCCGCTCGAATATCCGCTGCCCCTCGCGGACGCCCTCGATCACCCACGCGCCCATGACGCGCCCCCCGCTTGATAGGAGCGGCAGCGGCACTCCGAGAGACGCCTGCGCGCGCATTCGGGTCACTTGGTCTAGCCCGCCCTTGTAGTGCGGATAGATCACCCCCCGGAGCTCCAGCGTTTCAGAAGGCAGCCCGGTGAACTGCAGCGCGTCGTTTGCGCCGATCCGCTCCTGCGAGGACCAGCGGTACTCAGCGCCCCGCGTGAGCTCTTGATAAGCCGCCGTAGAGATCGAGAACTGGAAGGCGCCCAGCTGCATCATCGGATCACTCATGCCGCGCCCCCATACTGGCCATAGCCCCGCGCGCCATCATAGAGCGCGCCGGATGACGCATCGCGCATCCGCCGCTCCAACTCGTCAATGATCAGCTGCGGAGACATGCCGCCCGCGTTGATCTGAATGTGGTTGGTGACGGACGCCGCAGCCGCGCCGCCCCCGGCGCCGGACATGGCGCTGGTCATATCGGCCCGCGCGCCCTTGGCGAGAGACGCGATCCGCTCGGCCGCGCGATTGGTTGCGATGAACCCGGAGCGGTTGGTGAATTCGAGCTCCGGCCCCCACTCGCCGACCTTGCGCCAGCCCGGACGGAACGAACCGCCCGTCGCGCGCTTTTGCGGCCGGTGCATCGGATGCCCCTTCGGGAATGGCCGGTCGGCAGAACCGAGCGCCGCAGGCTCCGGCCCGCCGCCGCCGATCCCGACCTTTTCGAGAGCCGCCCCGGCTTTGTCGCGCACCCACTTAAGCGCGTCGATCACCGGCTTAATCTTCTCAAGCACCCAATCGAACTTTGCCCCGATCCAATCGATAACGGCACCCAGCCCGGCCTTGACCGATTGCCACGCCTCGGTGATGCCCGAAACATTCACGAACTCGCCGACCGTCTCGCCGACCCACACCCGCGCGGCCGCGAACTTGTCCCCGATCCAATCGACAACGAAGCCCACCCCAGCTTTGACCGCATTCCACTGCCGCCTGATCCCCAAGGTGTCCGCGAAGGCATCCATAGCGCCGACCACGACCCTGCGGGCTGCTTCGAAATCTTGGCCGATCATACCGAGAACCGAGCCGACAACGCTCTTCGTGGCCTCCCACGCCTCGGAGATACTAGAAACTTTCGAGAACGCCTCGATGACAATACCGACGCGCTCCTTCGCCAGATCGAACCGATCAGTAACCTTGCCCCACAGCCTCTTAAAGAAGCCGGAGATGGGCTCCCAGTATTTGTAGACCAGAATGGCGCCGCCCGCGATTGCGGTGACCGCCAGACCAATGGGGTTTGCAGCGAGCGCCAGACCGATGGCCTTGATGCCGCCCGCGACCACCGGCAGCGAGGGAGCGAGCGCGATCATCGCCGCGCCGAGACGGCCAACGCTCCAGACAAAGCGACCGACACTCAGAATGGCCTTGGAGGCGAACACGGCCCCGAGCACTACCCCGAAGTTATCCCAGCCGCCGACCATATCGGCCACCTTGGCGGTCACCTCGCCGACTTTGGTCGCGACCGAGCCCATGCCCGATGCGACCTCGCCGATGATTGGAATGGCGCGCTCTAGGCTTTCGACCGCGGTCTTTGCGAACGCCTGCACATCGGCGCGGTTTTCCTGCGCCCACGCCGAGAACGTCTCCATCGATCGCGTGACGACCGGCATGAACTCGGCACCGATTACGTTCTTCAGCCCCTTGACGGTCAGCTGCGCGTCGAGCAGGCGATCCTGAAAGACCTCGGCATCCCGCGCGGTTTTTTCCGAGAGGACGTAGCCGGTGTTACGCGCCTGCTTTCGCAGATCCACAAGACCCTTCTCGCCGTCGCGCAGCATGTTGACCATGCCGACACCGGCCCGCGAAAACAGGTCCGAGGCGATGGCCGCGCGCTCGGCCGGGTTCTTCACGTCCTTCATGCGCTCGGCGATTTTGCCAAGCGCGTCCTCCGGCTTCATTTCCAGCAGATCACGGACATTCAGCCCGAGCGCCTTAATCGCATCGGCAGCCGGCCCGGTGCCTTCCTTGGCTTCGCCCAGCCGCTTAACGAACGCCGTCATGGAACTGTCGAAGGTGGCGATGGGAACGCCGGAGCGTTCGGCCGCATACCGGAGCTCTTGAAACGCCTCGACGCCAATGCCCAGCTTGTCGGCCGACTTCGCCACATCATCGCCGAGCGCGGCCGTCGAGGATGCCAGCCCGAAGATCGCCGTGCCGACAGCCGCGACCGCGATGCCGGCATTGCGCGCGACCCGCGTCATGTCACCTGTCATGCGTTTGAAATCTTTGCCGACCCGCTGCGATGCCTGCGCGGCCCGCGTCCAGCGCTCCTGCTTGCGGCGCAGAGTGTCGAGCGTTCGACTTAGGTCTTCATACTCGCGATCAAGCGCCTCGACGGAGCGGCCCTGCTTCTCAAGCACCTTGCGCTGTTTCGAGAGCTCCTTCTGGCGGTCGGTGACGCCCTTGATCTCTTTGCCGACGCCCTCAAGCCCCGAGCGCAGAACGCCGATGTTCTTCTTAACCGACCGCTCCAGCACCGAGCCGATCTGGACCGTGGCGTTAAGTTTTTGCTGCGCCATCTTCTAGCCCCTCGATCCACCACAGAAAGCGCGACGTGCGCATCCCGAGTATTTCAGACTGACCCCACCCGGTGTGCCGCGCCAGGGCCAGAGCGCCAGCGCGGATCACGTCCGGTGTCAGCCGTAGAAAAAACCCAGCGCCTCCTGCAGACGCGCGTAGTCCCGCATCTTGGCAGCGCGGAGCTCCTCCGGAGCGATCTCGGCCAAATTGGCGATCAAGGCGACTTCGGCGTCGGCATTCTCGCCGACCTTTTGTGACGCCAGCTGGTCGTCCAGAGTAGGCTCGCGCAGCTTCAGCTGCGTCACCTTCGCGCCGGAGATTTTCAGGCCACGGACCAGATCGACGGAGAGCGAGCCATCGGCGTCCTCGGTGATGTAGGCAGGCAGCCCGGCCGTTCGGTTATTGGACATGCGGCCCCCTTACATTCCGAGCGCGCCGCGGCGCGCTTCCAGCTGATCCACGCCATTGATAACGCGTTTCATGTTCGGCACATCGATCTCATGGATTTGACGACCGCCGAGCTCTTCGGCGAAATAGTCGAGGCGAACGGTAATGGTCAGCGGAGCGGGCTGGCCCGGTGTCCACGTCCCACGGTCGATGCCGGTGACTTTGCCGCGCAGGCGATGGATTGCAGCCTTCACCGACCCATCGACACTCTCGACCGAGCCGCGTGCTGTCAGGTTTACCGCTGCGCCCTGCGAGACACCCCACATGGTGAGCACATCGAAATCATAAGCCGTGAGAATGAAGGACGCCTCAAGCCCCTCCATGCCCATATCGAGCGCGACCGGAGCATCCATGCCACCGGCCCGGTGATCCTCGGTCTGCACCGTGAGAACGGGAGGGGTATATTCGGAGACGTTGCCGGCATAGCCGCGCCCGTCCACGAACAGGTTAAAGTTTTTCAGAATATCGCGCGCAGCCATTAGCTAAGAGCCTCCGTGATGTAGGTATCCACCAGATGCGAGCGGAACGTGATGTGCTCGGCCGGATACGGCGGGGTAAATTCGAGATTAAAGTAGACCTTCCCCTCGGTGATGGCGGCCGGAGTGTTCAAATCCGGATCAGGGAAGCAGCGACCGCCCAAGAGCGCGCCGAGCTCAACCAGCTGGGCGATGTAGCCGTTCACGCCGTCAGCCACGTCCTCCAAGTAGGTCTTGGTGATATTCCGGTCGACGGCCCACATATGAGCGCGCTGCAGACTTTCATGGAGGATATCGGCCGTCCGGCGCACCGAAATGAACTGCCACTTCGGATCACCCGTAGGCACACGGTTACCCCAAAGACGGAAGCCGTCCTGACGGATGATCGTGGTGACATTGTTCTCGTTCAGCAGGTTCGCGCGGGAAGCCGCATCGCCCAGCTTGAAATCCACTGGCCGCGCTGTGCCAACGATGCCGAAGATGCCCTTGTTCGAGGGGGAGTGCCAGAAGCCCGCATCGTTATCGGTGCGCGCAAGCACGCCCGCGACCCGCGCCGAAGCCGGCTCTACTACGATATCGCCGTCACCATTCATGACTTTGACCCAAGGATCGATCACATAAACGCGGCCCGAGGTTCCCCAATCGCCCGCGTAGGCTTGAGCGTCCGTGTCGTTGGTGTTCGGCCCATCGGCGACGATTACAGCGCGGAGCCGGGCGGCGATGCCTTCCAATTCGGCGACCACCGGATTGGCCGTCGGAGGATTGACGCCATCATCGATGCGCTGATGCGTCCAGCCCGGCGCGCAGAGAATGCGAGGTGTATGCCCCACAACCGACTCCGCGCCCGCCAGAGCATGGACGCCTTCATATTGGCCGGTGCCAGCATTCACACCGCCAACGATGTTCGCCAGAGTTTCGTCCTCGTCCAGACTTTCATCGACCCGGACCACGATAACGACCGCGCCGATCTGGTCGAAGATGCCGTCGAGAGCGCCCGGCAGAGTGCCGTTGCCATCGCCGACCGCGTCCAGCTTCGCGGCCTCGGTACGATTGCCCGCGATCAGAACCGGAGTGTTTAGGGGGAATGCTGCGGCATCCGCGTCGGGAGCAGTCCCGACAATGCCGATTACACCAGATCGAACCGTCCGGATCGGCCGCGCGCCGGTGTCCACCTCGATCACTTCAACGCCGTGAAGGAATGCCATTTATCTCGCCTCAACAATTGCCGACAGTTGCAGCAATCATCGTCACGCGGCCCGGCCCTTTCCTCTGGCGGGTTCCCCGCCCGCTACGTGCGCAGTCCGCAGGCTTTGGCCAGATCACCGGGCGAGTAGGTGTGCGGCTTTTCCAGACCAATGGCGTAGGCACAGAGAGCCATTCTGGAGAGGTCGGGGAATAGCGCAAAAGGGATACGCGGGGGGTCAATTCACAGAAAGGCCAGCAAAGCTTTGCGCATATGTCACCTGTGAGGGTTTAGATTTACATTCGAGCCATGGCCGAGTAGGCAATCTCCCAACCAATCTTTGAAAAGCCGCCATGAAGATAACCATTCGCAAAGCCCGAAATTCCGGCGTTACATGGCTCATCATTTTGATGATAGTAGGGTATCCGCTTGCGGCGATACTCGTCAGCTTCATGGGGGTAGATAGCCGCGCTGTAACGGTGCCGTATCGAACTTTTGTCTTCGGGCTGTCAATGGCGTTGATTGGCTCGGGTTTCGTCATCCCCTTGCGGGGAAAAGCTGTAAAAGCTCTTTTCCTATTCCTGTTTCTGTACGGATTTCGGCTGGTCTATGATGCTTATCTTGGCGGCAATGAGTATGCTCCCGATGCGTTGATATTTTTTCTTCTGGCAACCGCCACGCCGGCCATTGCAATTGCGTTGTGCATAGACGAGCAGTTTATCGAACGCGCCTTTGCTATCCGGCTTTTACTCGCGTCGGCGCTCTGCTTGAGTGGGTACTATGTCCTGCTGTGGACGGGCAGAATCACCCTAGAAGTAGGAATTCGCGCATCTCTCTCGGCCCTTAATCCAATTTCGCTTGGCCATGCCGCTGCAACCGCAGCTGTTGCGGCTGTCTATATTGCCGTGTCGCGACGGTCGATCCTTTATGTGGCCATTGCTTTCGCGGTTATAGGCTTTGCAATTCCCGCGCTCCTTTCCGCAGGTTCACGCGGGCCGATTGCCGCCTTTGCCATGTCCCTTGTTTGGCTCAGTATCAGCGATAAAAGGCGGGCGCTGATCTTGGTCCCGGCGCTGACTTTCGCCGCGTTTTTCGTTCCAACCGATAACCTGGCTTTTTCCAGACTTTTCGGGTTACTCCACACACTGGATCTCTCATCCCTCGCGCGCCTTGAATTGCAGCGGGCTGCGCTGGCCGATTTTGTGGCACACCCTTTTCTAGGGAAACACTTCATGGACCCCGCTTTCGGTGCCGGGTCATGGCCCCATAACTTCTTCCTCGAAGCGGCAATGGCCATGGGCATTGTAGGTGCGGTGCTGTCATTAGTTATTGTGTTTCAGTGCTTCAGGGCCGCGATGATAGGGGTGAACAGAAGAAACCCGCTCCTTATCGCCTTGCTTGTTCAGGCACTTGTAGCCGCTCAGTTTTCCGGCTCAATCTTCGGTGGCGATAAACTTTTCGCCTTGTTCGCCGCTGTTCTGGTGCTTGGAGCAACCCACAGGAGAGAAGTGCGGGCCCACCGTGTATCAGCGATACGTCCCGCGTTGCTCAATTAGACAGGCGTAATGGCTTTCCAGTCCGATCCACCTGTGCTGACCGCCGTTTTCACCCAGAATAGGGCTTCTGTTTCCGCGTATCCGGTGTTTTCAATAGTGTCGCCGATTTGACGAGTTTTGCCGCCAGTGTTCACGCTATCGTCGCGGGTGTGAAGTTGCCCTCCTGTCGAAAGGTTTTCCATGCGCGGAGGTGTCCCATCTGTAGCAAGCACATCATTATCTCGATGAAATACCGTGCCGGTGCATGTGCTTTTCAGTTGGACCGCCGGGCGCGCCGCTACATCATCCTGCATTCGGACACGGTTGCCCCGGAACTGCAGGTCTGTACATCCGTCAATGGTCAGCGAGGTATAGGCGCTGTCGGCACCGTCGAACTCGTTTCCTGAGATTTCACCGCCTGCGCAGTTCTTGATCCGGACAGTTTCAAACGCTTGGGCCGCTGGTTTTGCGTTCCGACACTTGATGCCTGAGATCGAAAGTCCGTCCACCTTTTGGACTTCCAAAAAGTTTGTCATAACGGTTACGTTGTACTCATGGCAGACCAAGTTTTTCAGAACTAAGTCACGGCCCCGTTCCACCTCGTCTGTAATGATGATGCGTCCTGAGTAAGCATCCGGTTTTGTTTCGATTTCGATATCTTGTAGCGTGAGGAAACGCGGGGTTCTGATGTTCATGCTGTCCCGCTCTACCCTTGAAACGATCATACCTCCGCCGATGCGCACCCTACCGAAGTATCCAGCCATCTTGATCGACATACCATGATAGCCACTGTCGAAGACGCCCCCACCCGTGACGGTCACCGGCCCGGTTGCCCCGTTCAACCCAATGGTGCCGGGGGTCAAGGTTTCCGAATTACTGTTCAGGTTGCTCCGCCGGAACACGTTATTTGACGCAGTGATCCCGCCTGCCGCCTGAACGTAGAACGCGCTGCCATATGGGTACGAGCCGGGGACGTACTCCCGGTCCCCGTCGATCCCGTCGATCTCATTACCCGCAACAATAGCACTGCAAGACTCTGACATGCGAATTTGTCCGAGACTTGTAGAAGCAGAATAAATGCTGCCCACAAGGTCGAATGTGGTGGAGCTTTGCACGTCAACTTCCCAAATGCCACTTGCATCACCGCAGCCAAGCAGATGGACCTTATCCCCGTCTGTCAGGTTGTGGGTGTTGCTTGTCACACGGAACGCCCCTGACCCGTTATCTGCAAAGGCGGTTGGGACTAGGGTATTCATCGTGTAGAAAACAAACCCGTATTGAGACAGGTCTTTGAACTTGTTGTTGATGATCCGAAGACCGTGGATGCGGGACGCCCCGTCGTTGACCTGATCCTGCACCAAGACAGCACAGTACCACTTGCCCGAAGCTTCATTGCCTTCGATGGTGATATTGCGCGCGTACTGGTAAATTTGAACCGGGGCATTATCCTGCGTTCCCCACGGATTATCCGCGCTGTTCATGTCGCCCTTGGTGAACCTATTGAAGCGCACCCGGCCGCCAGAGACATAAAGCCCCTGACGGCTGATCGTGACTCCCGAACCAACACATTGCTCAAACTCGTTAAACTCGATGTCGAAGTCCAAGCAGTTCTGCACCACAATAGCGCCACGCTGGTCGGTATCAGTAGCCCCCGTGGATGTTATGGTGCCTAGAAGTTTTACCCCACGAATGGAAAAGTAGTCGAGGCTATTGGCGAGAAAGTGTGCCTTATCTGGTCCTGTCTGCTGAATGCCTGCACCCGGCACCCCTAGAATGTCGCACCCGTCGCTCAGAGATAGGCGATCGGTGATGCGGAACATCCCAGCAGGCACCTTGAGAGGCAATCCCGAGTTTATAGCTGCCAAAATTGCTGCATCGTTGTTTGCTGATCCTTTAGTCGCGCCGAAAGCCATAATGCTTGCGCGCCCATCCGCCCCAGTCGGCACCTCCAGCGTCATCCCCGCCGTTGTCGTCAGGCTTCCACCACTGGATACCACATTGTACTCACCCACGCCGGGAAGGCGCAGCCGCGTCCCATCTGCAAAGATTCGCACGTCCGCGTCTAACTCGTCAAAGTCAGCATAGGTGGTCCGCGTTGATACCAGCCGCCCCACGCCCATGCCTGCCGCATCGACAACAAGCGCCCCGTCTGTCGGGAGGGTGCTACCTGCGAGGTAGGTGTATGTTTCCGGCTCGCCGTTGTGGGCGCTCCACACTACGATCTGCTTACCGTTTGTCAGCGCGTCGTCTGCCGCCATTGCAGCGATAGTCGCGAACTTCGGCCCATCATAGAGCGCCGCCTGCGCTGCGCTATCAGATGCAGCGCCGGCCTTTTTACCAGCGTCGGCCGCGTGCTCTTGCGCCGATTTCGTGCCAGCCCCGCCGGGCTCGGTGCCTTCGGCCCATGCTTGGGATTGCTCGGACCAGACCTTCGCACTTTTTGCACCGGCCACGCCTTGCGGCTCACCGACGCCTTCGGCCCACGCGCGGGCATCGCCCCTGCTTTCATCAGCGTCCAATGCAGCGTCAACCGCCAAGTTGGCTGCGGTACGCGCGCTCATGGTGTCGGGTCCACCCGGCGCAGTTTCTTTCTCAGCCCAATCACGCGCCGTCTGGATGGCCGCTGCGCTATCCGAAATGATCGCGTCACGCAACGCCTGCGCATCCGCGAACAGCGAGTATTGCGCGGCGGTGGAACCTGCCAAAGCACCGATCACCCAATCCGAATGCGGGCCAATCGACCCGAAAGCGGAAAGCACCAGACACTCGTACTTCCCCGTTTCTTGATCGTAGGAAACGGTACGAGCGATGCCGTAATCTTCGGTCGATCCGAGCCGCGTCAGAGCGGTGAAGGGAGAGGGAGTGAACAACTCCCGCTCCGTTTCATCCCCGACGATGAAGGTATGGACATCACCGATAGCAATCGTGGCCTCCGTCGAGGAGTTAGCGATCAGGAACCCACGGCTGGTCAACGTAAACACCTGCTGAATTGCTGGCGTCAAAATGTTGTTGATCCGATCAAGAGTGAGCCCTTGCAGGTTATCAAGCAAGTCCTCGGCAGATGCCTGCTGCTCCTGCAACGGCTGCAATCTCACATCGATAGCTTGCAGCAGCCGGCGCAGGAACGCCAAGTCAAAGCGCTCCTGCCCGTCGATGTTGAGTGCGCTAGATAGCGGCTGCCTGAACGCGTTCGATGTCATTCTCGTGCTCCTTGATTACCATCCCCTTCATTTTCACGACCGCGCCGGGTCGCAAAAAGGTGCGGTTGACCCGAACCGGACGCAAAAGCGTCACGTAGTAGGTTTCCTCGTCGTTTACATCTTTGGTTTTGATCGACATTGCTCAGGCTCCTTTAGGCGAACGCCACATAGGCGAGACGCGCTACATGGTCAGCGAAACGGCTATCATCCGTCGCGCCTACTTCCTTGATTTTGAAAGAAGTGATCGACGGAACTGTGAAGGACAGCTCGCGGATCATCGCGCCGGCATCATCAGGCGCCACGGTATCGATGCTCGCATCGGCCGTAACTTCCGTGTTGAACCCGGCGCCATGCAGCAAGGTCACGGTACTGGCGTTGTGCGCGTCGTCCCAATTTTCATAACGGACACGTACGGTCACGGTTGTGACGGCCGCTGGCATGGTCCGCTCGGCAGACACAATCGTCCGCGCCGAGCCCGGCCGCGATACTTCAACATTTGAACGCGCCGCCGTCACGCCGAGAGCCGGCATGATATCCTTGGTCCCGATGAACATGGCGCGAAAACGGGCGAACTCCGGACGAGTCGCGAGGATCGCATCATCTTGGGAAAGCGTTTTCCACTCGCCCGCGATCAGCACCTGAAACTCAAGCCGCGTCCCTTCGAACACTGTGGTGTCCGCGTTGATATCGATCATATCGATACCGCCACCAAGGCTCAGAGGCGACAACTCGACCTGCAGAATAGGCGCCGCGAATTCAGCAAAGAACGCCTCCATTGCAAGATCCACATTCGCATCGCCCTGCTCGATTTCGCCGTCCTGCACATAGAAGATGCCGCCAGTTGCCAGCTTGTTGCCTTCGACCGTGGCGAGGAAGTGTGCGCCCGCAGACATGACGACAAGGGCATAGCGCGCGCCCTTTTGCAGCGGCACCGCTCCAAAGTTGATATTCGTGGCGCGCTCGCCATTCGGGTCCGCGTCGATATCCGCGACCGCAAGAGTTTTGCGGGCGATTGTGCGTTTCAGGTCCAGCGCGCCGGCCTTGGTCTCCGAGATAAGAACATGGACCTCACCAGCTACCGCCTTCCGAGTGAAAAACAGGTTCAGGCTGGTCAGATAACCATCGCTACCTTGCAAGATCGTCTGTCCTACCACGGAGCCGGAGACATTCTCAGTGTTCACGACACGGTCGAAAAACGGCTCCTCGAATTGCTCCTCCGTGTAGCGGCGAACCCGGACCCAATGGCTCAAGCCTTGGTTGCCCGCTTCGACCGCGCCGTCATTCGCCACTTCGAAAGTTTCACCTTCGCGAATAAAGATGCCCTCGACCGGATCATAGCGCCCATCGCGCCAGAAGCGGCTATTTGTGCAGACCCGCTGGCTTTCGTGATAGCGGACAACCGTCCGGGTTCGGGTCAACTCCCGCACTTCAACGGTTTCAATAGTGGTATCAGCCAGCGAGTATTCCCCGTCACGCCCCGTCACCGACAGCAACTTTTGCTCGGCGAAATTTGGCACGGCCATATTGTCATGGACGGTCACCTTGGGCTCAAGAGGGTTGTTCAGCGCGATAGGTAAGTTTGCTTGCGCCGCGTAAGGGAAGCGCCCGCCTTCCAGAATTGTGGCGCTGAAATCCGGATGATCTGTATCGATCTCGTCCGTGGTCAGAAAGTGATCCGTACCCCAAGCGGTGTAATCGTCCGGCAGCCCGATTTCCTCTTTCACGTTCGCAACGTCGATGGCCAGATCGGTGACGAACCCCACATTCGCCTTCCCCCGCATGGCCACCCCAAGCCCGGCGATATTCGATTTCGCGGTGTCGAGCTCCGGACCGATAGCGGTCAAGCGGTTGTTAATGACCGTGATCGCTTCCTTGTTTTTGCGCACAGACGGCAGCTGGTTGCCGGTAAGAGCTCGAATGCTCTCGATCCCGGCCGGCGTTAGCACCACCTCAGCGACCGCAACAAAATCAGACGAGATTGCAGGCGCTACAGGCGTGGCATTTTCCTGCCCATAGACCGCATCCAGATAAGCGACCCGGCGACTTTCGGTCGCGATCTCCTGCCCCTCAATCTGACGCGTGGCAGCGTCGGTTAGGATCGACCGGGTCTCCAAATCTGTGTCTACCTGATTGCCGTAGGCCACCACGATGGCGATGCGCTTTGCCACCGCAGGCAGGTCCGACAGCATGTCGAGGGAAACGCCGCCTTCATCATCGCGATAAAAGACTTCGCCGTTTTTATACATGCGACCAGCGCCCACAGTAACCTCGGCAGGAGCGGATTGGACCGTAGCGAACCCGGCATATTTAACCGTGTGATCGATTGCGTCCCGATGGAGCGTATCAAAAGAGGCGCGAGGGAACGCGCCGAAGTTATTGAAGTCCTCGGTCGTGACCTTCTGGTTCGGCGTGATATTAACTTTGCGCTGCATGGGGCGATCCTTTTGTTACAGAGCGTTTGCGACATACCCACCGAGACGCTGGCCTTCTTTCAGGCTGAACCCATCCGCGAGCGTTCGCGGCCGGAGCGTTTGATGAGTGTAGAGAATTTGATCCCGCAAAGACTTGGAGGACCGGACAGATCGAGAGACACGATCCCGCGCGGCGTGGACCTCCTCGGTCGCGCTCATCTCACCAATGAAAGAGCGGCCCGCATAGGTGTCATCTTGCGCGCCTTTTTCATCCAGACGGATGATCATTTGCGCGGTATAGAGCGGGAAATCAGAACGGCAGTGATCCGCATAGCTGTTGCCGCCGTCGACCAACGGCGCGTTTACTTCCGGATTATGAAGGTAGAGCACATCGGCCAGAAGATCGTCAGCGATATCCGCGGTCACGAACATATCCGCTGCTAGAGCATCATCCGAGAAATGACCTTCATCAGCCGGGGCTGTTTCGCTCTCACGATAGTAGCGCGTGTCCCGCGGCTCATACCCGACCGGAACCGTATCGAGAAACGCCTCGGCTTCACGATGTTTGTACGCCCGGTCGATGGCGAAGGAATAGGTGCGCTGCGCTACTTCGTCCGCTTCAGCAAAGAGCTCCGAATAGAACCCCTCGCCCGCGAAGATCGCGAGCGGATCATCAGCTGGGCGGATCACTTGCTCGAATAGAACCCCGGTCCGGGTTTCGCTGGTGGCTTCGACCCGTCTGATTTGGATCGGCTGATCGGCCGCGCCCTTGCGTTCGCGCAGCACCGCTTGTCGCGCGCGCAGATGTGCGCCCTTGTTTATGTCGACGCAATCCTCGTCCGAATACGCATGGTCCGCGAAATGGCCCAGCGGCGCCGTCCAGGTATCCGTGCCGCGCGCCAGCTTGATGCGCAGCCGAGGCTGCCGGTCAAGGTAAGTCTGCCATTGCTCGGCCGACAGATCAGGCGCCGCATATACACCCTCCGGAGGCGTAACTGTTTGGACGATTTCACCCCCGGCAATCTCGACATAGCGCCGAACGCCCCCGAGCGTCCCCTTCTTGCGGTGATCAGCCGGAGCGGAGGCGATCACGGATCGCTTCTTCTCTTCCGACCAATCGGTGTCCCAGATATCGACGGACCGCTCGTAGGCTAGGAAATTGAGCATGTGCGCCGGGCATGTCCACGGGTCGCGGAAGCGCCGAACCACGTCCACATCGAACGCGCCCCACCGATCCGCCGAGACGGCATCGAAAGCAAGTTCCAGCGGCGTGGCGTTTTGGGGGAGCAGATCAGCCGTCATAGCTGACCACCTCGAAATTGATCGAGTTTAGAACCGCGACCTCGCCATAATCGCGGGCAATATCGGCCGCAGGCGAGGAAACGATCACCTTGTCCATCGCGCCGACGCTGGCCGCATCGATCACCGCGCTGCGCGGCAGATCGCGAGAGGGAGTGCGCCGTTGCGCAGCCATCGCTTTGATCGACTCGACGGTTTGGTCCCGAACCGCCAGAGCATCCGGCCCCGGCAGGACGTAGCCGGTCCCGACGACATCGTATGGCACATTCACGACCGAGCGAACGCTGAGAATGTCGGTCAGCGGCTTGATGTCCTCGCGTGACAGATGCGCGCGCACCGCGTCCAGAAGATCATCCGGCGCGGCACCATCACCCTCGCGCGATTGCACAGCGACATTTACATGGCCCGGCATTGGCGACCAGACATCGACATTAAGGACGCGCGTATCGGCCCCGAGCGCATGGAACACATAGCCCCCCGGAGCACCCGCGCTCGAAAACGCCTCCGGAGCCAGCAGAGTGCGACGGCGCAACTCCGCGTCGGTTTCCATGACGGCAGGCGCAGAATTAGTCGCCTCGGTGATCACCCGGCGCATAACCCCATAGAAGGCAGCCAAGTGGTCCAGATCGGCCCCGCCCGCGAAGGCAATCATGGTATCCCGCACGGCATCGTTTACCGCGGACAACGCTAGGAGCTCACGGTAGGCGTCGGACTGCTCGATTATTACCGCCGGCTCGCTTTCCAGCCCGAGCGCGTCGATCTCAAGCCCAGCTGCGTCGAAGCGAGACTGCAAACCCGCCAAACGCTCGGCCAGAATTGCCTCGTAATCCAAGCCACGAATGGCGAGCGGCGCAGGGAAGCGCGACAGGTCCAACGTGGACGACGAAAAACGGCTCATTGGATAACTACCCCTTGAAGCGTGAATGCCGCGCCCGTCTCAACCAACTTCAGATCGACATCCAACTCGATGCGACCCGGCTTCAAATCCACGGCGCGAACTTCCTCGACTTCGACCCGAGGCTCCCAACGCGAGATTGCCACAGCCGTCGCGGTGTAGATTTCCAGCACCGTCGAACTGTTCAAAGGGGCATCCACCAAGCGGTAAAGATCGCTGCCATACTCGCGGCGCATTACCCGACTGCCGATAGGCGTGGTCAGGATGCCGGAGATGGACTGCCGCAGATGATCGATGCCATCCAAAGGCGCCCCGTTTGATGCGTTCGTGCCAATCATGCTCGGATCATCGCCACGCGGCCGCGCCGTTTCCTCTGGCGGGTTCCCCCGAGCGCCCCTTAAACCGGGCTGCCGGTCTTCGCCGGACCAGAGAGGACGCCGGAGTGTTTGTGATCGTGGCCAATGTTCGTCCCGTTATGGGTCACCGCCCCGCCCTCGATTGCCACGCCCCCGCCAGAGACGGTCAGGGACACCCCGCCGACAGACAGCTGGATGCTGCCCGGAAGCATGACGAAACTGGCGTCACCGAGATGGACCTCCACCGCTTCACCGGCAGAGGACGGCGCAGGCATGTCCTGCTGGAACGCGGCCCCGAGGATAACGCCCTGCGCAGTGTCGCCGCTTTCGGCCAAAACCCAAACCTGCTCGCCGACAGCCGGAGGCGCCCAAACTTTCGCGGCCCCGGCGCGCAGTGCCATGAAGGGGAGCTCCGCGCTTTCCGTTTCGCCGCCGAAGGAGACACGCGCGCGCGCTTTGGCAGGGTCGACCGACACCACGCGCGCCACCCGAACCATAGACGCCGACCGCCGCTCTGCTTCTGCTGCTTGGAAACTCATAGATCAGGCTCCGGCGCGACTTGCCGGTAATCGCCGACGTGGTCCGGCCCGGTTTCAGGCTCGATGCCGAGATAGACTGTCTCCGGCACCGAGGCGCCCTCGGGGCATTCCCAAACCGACGCGCCGAGATGCACGATCTGCTCCCATTCGACCACCCAGACCTCATACTGGTCAAGCTTCGGGTCGAACGGGTCAGGACCGACAAGAGTGACCCGCGCCGGCTCGACCGGCTGGCCCCAGCGATTGAGATGTACCAGATGCGCCAGCTGCGCTGCGCCTTTGCGAACCTGCCGGTCCACATCGGCCGTCCGGAACCCGAGGATCAGCCGCGCACGCCACCGCGCACGAACTGCCAGCTGCTCGGTACCGGGATCGGCGTCCGGGGCAGCTTCCATGTCCTCAAGATCCACAAGGACCGCCGGCAGGGAGAGCGGCTCGCTTGTATCCGGATATGCCTGAACCGACGCGACCGAAGGCATGCCAGCCGAAATGGCCGCGATCACCGCGTCATGCAGAGCGTCCAGATCGATCTCTGTGTTAGCGTTCACCCGCCCACCTCATAGATTGTGCGCGCTCTGATTTCCGCGCGGAAATTCCGGAAGAACACCTCGTCAATTTCATCGAACACTTCGTCCTCGATGAAGCGCGTGGCTTCGTCCTCGATATCGAGCCGCGCCTCGGCGATAGGGTATCGCTTGCGGCCGACCCGGCGCATGATCGTCCGCTGCCCCTTGCGGTTCTTGGCGACGAAACCGCCCGACACGGAGCGGCCCGCCATCGAGGCGCCGCCCGGCGTGGCCTGCGGTCGGCCCTTGAACGCAGAGGCGCGCAGATCGTTAAGACCGAACCACATCCGGACGCTGCCCAGATCACCACCGCCGCCGCCCCGGTTGAACTTGAACCCGGCAAGCCGCTTGCGGAGCTCGGCCGCAGAGCGCAGCCCGAGCCGTTGGCGCAGACCCTTTCGCGCTTGGGTTTTCATGTTGGAAGCCGTCCGGCGCAAAGCGCGGGAGTAGGCGAGCGCAATCTGCTTTTCAGACGCCCCGAACTCGTCAGCAATCTTGCGCATTTCCGAGGCATCAAAATCAAAATGCAGCACCGCCCGCCTCCTGCTTCACCAGAGGCAGCACCGCCATGCCAGTGCCATCATTCTGCGGATCGCCGAGCGCAAGATAGACGACCCCGCCGATGGTCACCTCGTCGCGGCGCTGGACCCCGGCCAGATCGGCCGCGCGCGCCGTGAACCGCGGCTGCGCACCATCGAAGGAATACTCGCCCAGCTGCGCATCGAGGAACGGCTCGTCAAAGATGCCGGAGACGGAACGCGAGGCGCCCTCCGCAGACACGATGGTAGCCTCAACGGCGAAATCATCGGTCTGCAAGAAGGCGCCCAAGTCTTCCCAATCAGGAGACGGCATAGCCGTCAGTCCTTCTTGGCGTTGGCCCCGGCCGTGGCATCTTTGCCGCCGTTGGCCCCGGCGTCATTGCCGCCTTTGCCGGCGTCCGCACCCTTGGCGGGTTTGCGCCCTTTGGCATCATCGCCGCCATTCGCCATGACCGCCTTCTCGCGCTCCAGAATAGGCTTCGCGTCCGCTTCGGGCATCTCAACGATTTTACCCGGCGTCCGGATTTTCCCGCCATAGACGAACGCGCTGGTCACCTTGATTTTAACATTTTTCGACATCATGCCGCTCCGATGGTTGAAAGAAAAACGCCCGACCGCCTAAGCGGCCGAACAGTTAGGGAGGTTAGGAAGCGTCAGAGCCGTAGCAGAAGCTCTCGACGCGGCGCAGGAGGATATCGACGTCCTGCATGGTGACGATCCGCAGACGGCCCTTCTTCGAGTTGGAGTAGGGATCGACAGTGATATCGAGCCCGCCCCACATACCGACGACCACGTCAGCCCAGTTGCCAAAGAACAAGTCGCCCGCGACGATCTGGTTTGTGACCTCGGAGCGATAGCCGTTGACCGTGTTGCCGCTTTCCCAGATGGGCGAGCCGTTGGTGCCGTCGAACTTCTCGGTCGTTTTCAGGTGGCCGCGCATGCCCGCGCCCATCGCGTAGGCCATCGAGTTAACGTCAGCGTTATCCGAGGCAATGGCTGTCTCCATCTGCACCACTTCGGCGTAGCTGGGCATTGCCGCGCCACCACCGGAGGCTGCACCGCCGAAATCAACCGCGTTCACGCCGGCATAGTTTTTGATGCCGCGCGGCTGGCTGCCGGAGCCGGAGCCATAGAAGCCGGCCTTATCGATGGTCAGCGCGAGAGCAGATGCCAGATCGCGACGGACCAGCGCCTCCATGTCGATGCTCGACTGCTTCAGCAGCTTGCGCGTGATCTCCGAATAGGCCGCAACGGTCTTTGGCGACATGGCCAACTGGCCGAGCTCCAGACCGTCCTCGGGAGCATCATCGTCCTCACCGATCCAGTAGCCGGAGGCACCCGACGCTTGCAGCGGAATGTCCACGTTGCCCACCAGACCGGAGAGCGGCGTAGCCAGACGCATCAAAACAGCCCGGTTGCGCAGCATATCAATAAACGATTGCGACATCAGCGTGGTGGCGATGGCGTTACCGCCTGTGTCGCCCGCAGCCGTGCCGCTGGTGTCAGAATTGAGCGCGCGGGTCAGAACTTCAGGCGGCACCATGATGCCCTCGGCCGAACGGCCCATTGCCTGCGCGGCGGCTTCGGAGGCTTCGAACTCAAACGCTGCCGCTTCCTGCGCGCGACGGTTGGTCGGATCGGACAGTGCCCGGATTGCCCGCACGAAGGAGAACTGGTCCTGCTCGCGCTCAGATAGGCCGACATTGTGACGATCCGAGAGAGGAGAGGCATTGCGGCGACCACCGTCCATGTGATCGAGCAGCGCCTGCCGGAACTGATCTACGCCTTGCCCATCACGAACGGCATCACGCGCCAGATCGTCAGCGCCATACTGCTCGCCCATTTCCATGATCGAGCGAACGCGAGCGCGCTCGGCTTCGGAGCCAGTGCGCTCGGCTTGGCGGGTGTTTTCGCCAGCCTCCTCGATAGTTTCGAGGACTTCAACGATCTTGCCGTCCTTGTCCACCATCGCGCGCACGAGGTTGCCCGCGCTATCCCGCAAAATTCGTTCCATAGTTTCGCTCCGTTCCTGCGATTGATTGGACGCACCCTCGTCCGCATTTATGGCTTCAGTATCCGAAGCGGCTGCGCTCGCTTCCTCTGGCGGGTTCCCCGCGCCCATTTCGCGGCCCACGCCGACCGAAGGATCAGCAGCGACGGCGACGATGGACACCTCGTAGGGTTCCCAATCCAGAACCCGAACCATATCGGCCTGCCCGGCGCGCTCTTCGACCTCGATCTTGTGAACCAAGTAGCCGACCGAGACATGGCGACGGATGCCGTCCACCACGTCCTGCCAGATTTCATCCGCCCGAGCACCTCGCCCGAACTTGACCACGGCCCGCCCTCGGCGATCCGCATCGATGCGCGCCTCGGTCACGACGCCGATCTGGTCGTCCCAATCGTGGTTGACGAGCAGAGCCGCGCCGCCCAGCATCCGATCCATCCGGACGGAGGCAGGATCATGCGAGAGCACCTCGACGCCGAACCACCGCTCGACCTCGATCTCCGACGAGAAGGCGAGCTCGACCGTGCGCTCTTCTTCGTTAATTTTGCCGACCGATGCGACCCGCGACAGGCCGCGCTGCCCGCCTTTGTCCGCTGCGTTGATTTGCTCCGGCGTTACTGCCCGAGTGAGAGAGCGACCGACCAGATCAGCTGCCGTCAGCACCCGAGCCCCCGTCGCCTTGGTTTCCGGAACTTTGACCGGCTGGTTTCGCTGAGCCATTAGACCCCTCCGCTTGTTGAAGTACGACCGCGCTAATAATTTCCTCGGGAATGCCCGCCTTACGCATGTCCTCGATATCTCGAGCGATATCGCGCCAAACCGTCTGTGGGTCTTGGCCGCGATCACGAATGATCTGCGACGGAGACATCAGAAGGTTATTTTTCGCCAGCACGGCAGCTTTCACATCCGCGTTGGGATCGATCCAATCCCAGCGGCGTGGCTGCCATGCGACCTTTGAAAACTTGTCCAGCTTCGCTGCCGGCAGCGGCTTGCCGGCGCGCTTGATCTTGCCAGCCAGAAGCGAGCGCTTTAGCCAGCGCGCGAAGATCGGCGCCATCAGGCTCTCTACGACCCACTCCTGCAGGTCTTTCCAGTGCTCGCGCTCGTCAATCGTGCCTTGCCGGATTGACGAGTAATTCACGCCCTCAAGATCAGATGCCAGGTTGTTGTAGGCGACCCCAAGCCCGGCCGAGATGCCGCGCAGCTGGTGCTTGGAAAAGACCGCGAACTCGCCCGAGGGATATGTCGGATTGTACTCTTTGAAGCGCGCGCCGGCAGGGAGCTCATGATAGACCCCGGCCTCGCTTTCGATTTCCACCTCGATGGGCTCCCCGTTTTCATCGACCGCCTCCGGCCCGAAGCCCTCCTCCCATTCGAGAAAGCCCGCTTTGTTCGCGCCTTCGCGCGCGTTGACCAGCGCGGCGTTTTCCAGCTGGTTTAACTGGTGCATGCGCCAGAGCGCGGTAGCCATCCACGGCAGCCCGCGCTTTTGCCCGATCATTTCCGAGATAAAGCAATGGATGATCTGGTCCGCAGGGATGCGAACAAAGGACCGACCGCCATACGAATAGTCGCTCTCTTCGGCCGCGGTCGTTGTGAAGTAATAAGCCGTAGGACGACCGAACTGGCTGAACTCGATGCCATGCCGGATGAACCGACCGCCCGGCAGACTGACCTCGTCCAGATCGAGAGGACAGCGCTGCGGATCGAGGACGTTTAGAGCGAAGCCCCAAGGACCAGCATCGCGCCCGGTCACGACTTGGACAAAGAACTCGCCATCGCGAGCCGCCGTCTGGACAGCCAGCCCCTGAATTTGCCGGAGCGGGAGCCGCCCGGTCACGTCGCAGTTTTCAGCCTTCGACCATTCGGCCCAAGCCCCCTCAATCGCCGCGTTTGCTTCAAGATCAAGAGAGCCGTCAGGGTCTTTCGCCTGCGACTGCATCTGAATGCCGCGCGGCCCGACGATATTCTGCCGGACCATGCGCAGAAACGCCTTCGCGTGATCATTATTCGCCGCCTGTTCGCGCGAGCGGGCGACAAGAACACGCTGGTTGCGCCGGATCACATCATCGGCCGTCAGCGGCGTAGAGGACCAAGAACCCGTCAGGCGATCAGAGCCGCCCGCGTCAAAAAGACGCTTACCAGCGCCGCCACGGCCGAGACGCGGCGCGCGCTTCTTGCCGACCTTTGGCACATTGCTGGGCGCGTCCACGACGCGCGGCTCCTGCCGCGTTTGCGGCTCCCGCTTTCCGAACCAACCCATCAGCTAAACCTCACGCGCATCACGCGGCCGAGACGACCGCCATTCTTGCTGGCCTTCTCGGCTTGGACTTGGGCGCGATAGACCGCGCGCAGCTTCAGCAGATCGGCCATCGGCGTCCGGGTCAGGCTGCGGTTATTGATCGAGTAGGACTGCTGGTCGATGGACGCGCGCCCCTCGATCACCGCCTCGACGGCTTCCAGCACCTTGACCGCATGCGACCGACCGTCGAACGCGCCCTCAACCGCAGACAAATCCTGCAGCACCTTGGTCTGCCCGTCCTCAAGCAGAACTGTCTCGAATGTGTCGACAGCGCGCGTTTGCCACCAATATGTGCCGGGAGCCCACGCTGCGGTCGTCTCGGCCGAGGCAGAGAAGGTGAACTCGTCACCATTGCGCACGGCATCGAGCGTGATTGCCTGCGGCCCGCGCAGGATCAGCGTCAGCCCCCACTCGGGAGCCGCATATTCGGGATAGGACAGCGACACACCGAAGGTGATGCCCGCCGCGATTTCAGAAGGAATTGAACCGGCCACAGCCTCACCATCTTGACGTCAGCGCCCGCGCCGCTTCTTTGGGCGCCACACTCTCTTTGCACCAGCATCGCCCCGCGGCCGCGTTTGTTCCTCTGGCGGGTTCCCCGCTTCGACTTCAGCGACGGCCTCGTCCGCTTCCTCGTCCCCTCCCGGCTCGACCGGATCGGCCTTTGCCGCGAGCCCGCGCACCAGCCGGGCGATGTTTGGATTAACCAGCTTCAGAGCGGCATAGGCATAGACGCGGCAATCAAGCGCCTCGTTACGATCCCGCGTCTTGTGCCACTCGCGCACAGCGAACCCGCGCGACATTCGCGTCCGGAGCGCCTCGGCCGTGGCCTGCGCAAACCATTCCGGCGCGCGCGTATCAGGGATATGGCAGAACCCCGGCCCCGGCTCTTCGACCCCGAACCGGCGCGACACGATCAGCTTCGCCTCGTCCACGCCAATCGAGAACAGATGCACCACCCGCGCCCGGCGCGAGCGCACCCGGCTCGGAGCGGAGACAACCGGACGGCCCCAGCCGCCTACACCCTTGACCGCGAACAGACGCCGCCCGGTTTTGCCGCGCGCGTATTCATACGCCGCCTGCGTCAGACCCTCGCCGCCCCCGGTATCGAGACTGGCGCCGGAGATTGCCAGCTGGGCGCCGCTCTCATGGTCGAAGGTTTCCCCAAGGACCGCGTCCAATTCCTCCCAGACCTCGGATCGGAGCGGATCGCCCCAGAGAACCCGGTAATCCACAGACCAGCTTTCTTCGCCGAGCCCCCAGCCGACGATTTCGACCTCAAGACGATCCTGCTGCATGTCGATACCGGCCGTCAGGACCGCCGCCCCCATTGGCACCGGAGCCGCGAAGGGATGCGCGCGCGCGAGAAGCTCGGCGCTTTCGACTTGGTCGCCTTCCTCCTCCCACGTTTCAGCGAGCGAGACGTTCACGAATGTCTGCAGATCGCCCGCCGCCTTCTTGTCGAGGAAGGACTGCACCACGTCCTGCAGACGCCGGAAGCAGGAATAGAGCTCATTGAGATGGAACGAGGCATGGCCCCGGAACGGCCGCGCGGCGATCCAGCCTGCGCCCTTGGCCTCGGCCGAGCGGATCGCGCCGATGCGCTCGGCGTCGGACCAGACCACACCGCATTCCTCGCAGATATAGCCCGCCGTTTCCGGCCGATGCTCGCCATCCCCGCCCTTGTCCCAAGTTACCTGCGACCATTTGAGGTGCTGCGAGTGATCGCAGTGAGGACACAAGACATGGAAACGCCGCTGGTCGCCTTCTTCAAACGCGCCCTCGATGTATGACACGCCCTTGATCGTTGGCGTCGAGATTTCCAGCAAGAGCCGTTGATCGCCGAAGGTGGCAGCGCGCTGCCAGAGCAGGGACACCGGATGCCCCTCATGCGTCCGGTCGTACCCGTCCGTTTCATCGCAGACGATGAAGGGAGCGGATCGGCCCCGCATGGTCTTAGGCGAGCCCGACCAGCTGAACATCAAGAACCCGCCGGGGTAGGACTTCATTGATTGGTTATTCACGCCATCACGGCCGCGCGGTTTGGCGATGCGATCCTGCAGGGAGGCGTTGGCCTCGACCATCGGGTTAAACTTGGTTTCCAGCCAAGTGTGCAAGTCGCCTTGGCTGGGCTGCATCATGATTTGCGACATGGGGTTCTCGGCGATCCGATACGCCTGCGCGCAGAGCCCAACGGTCGTCTTGCCAACTTGCGCCCCCCATTGGAGCGTGATGCGAGAGACGAGCGGGTCCATCGTCAGATCGAGCGGCTCGCGCTGATACGGGGCATTGTCGAACCGGATCAGACCGGGGATCGCGTTACCGACCGGAATGTAGATCGATGCCTCGGACCACTCCGAAGGCGAAATCGAAGGGGGAGGCGCGAAAGACCCGAGCGCCTCGGCCGCGATCCGCCGCGCCACTGGCCCTATCGGCGCGCGGGGCTGCTTTGCGGCGCGTTTAGCCATCCGCAAAGAGCTCCTCCACGTCCGTCTCGGCCGCTGCCGACATTGCAAGCGCGATTTCATCCCGAATAACCCGTTTGATTTGAGCCTCGTCGTTCAGCCCGAGCACCAGCGAGGTGATGCGCTGCGGGGTGTTGCCTAGAAGGTTTGCCCGGACTTCTCCGAGGATCAGCTGCCACGCGCGCTTGACCTCGGCCGCATCGATTGCATCACCGCGCCGCTTTGCCGCCTCGATCTCGGCGATATCGGCCTCGGCCTTCGTCTTGCGCGCCTTTTCGACATGGTAATCGATGGTTCCAGACTGCACGGCGCTGCCGGCCGCGCGATCCTGCAGATAACGGATATAGCCCTGCACGGCAGGCGCGAGCTCATACCGCCCGCGCTCCGCTTTCGGGATCACCCCCTCCTTCGCCAGCTGCTGGACGCGACGATCCGTCAACATTAGCAGCTTGGCGATGGTTTTGCCGGGGTAGGTGGGTGTCCCCGCGCCGCTCATGTCCCCGGCACCCCGTCATCATCGAAGGCAAGAGGATCAAGGAACAGGTCTGACAGATCGTCGCCCGGCTCCAAATCGGCCCGAGGGGCAGGGCGCGGCGCCTCTTCGACCGGAGGCATGGCCAGATATCGGTCAAAAACCGCTTTGATGATCTCCTGATTGTCCCGCGTCCGGCCGCTTTCATCCCAAAGCGCGTCGAACCATTCGGTGTAGAACGCGCCGATCTCGTCACCGACATCCACGTCGAACTGTTCCGTCCGCAGGTTTTTGTTCAGGTTCATGGAGGACCGCATCACGGCCGAGCCGCGCTGGCCGTTCACGATGATGACCTTGGCGTGAACCGACAGGCACCGGAACGCATCCACGCCCAGCACCTCGATCAGCGGCCCGGCAAACTTGGGCGATTTCTCGAATGTGCCGCGGTCGAGCAGCACCCGAATGTCGGAGATACGCCCGTCCAGCTGGATTTCGCGCGCGCGCTGCACATCGTAGATCCCGGTAGTCCAGGTCGAAAGCCGGACTTCAGCAGGACCGAGCTCGTTGACCATGTGCTCCATCGCGTCGATGGCCGAGAATTGCCCGGCCGTCAGCCCGGTCACGGCCACGCCATCCGACAGCGGCCCGATGGTATCGGCCGCGTTGCCCGTCCGATGCGCGACGAAGCGCACCTTTCGGGAAGCGGATCGCAGCGCGCGCGGCGGTCCTTTGCGTGGTTTTGCCTTACCTTGCGCCACGACCACCCCACCAATTAAACAGCCGGCGCAGGCAGTAGGACCGGACCAGACTAATGCCAGTGAAGATTAGACCGATCTGGGCATGCTGGGCGAGCGACGGATGAAGGCCGAACAGCGGCAGAACCACGATGTTCGCGGCGACCGCGATGCCGTATCCGACCGCCACGTTTGCGACCGCCTCGATCATTGAACCCGCCCGGCTCTGCATCACGCATCCTCCGAGGCTTTCACCCGCTGAGACGCCAGAGCGTCGAAACCCTCGCCGGTCGACAGCAAGGTGGCTTTGCGGCCGGAGAACTGCTGCCAGCGACGGACAATCACATCAGCAAAGCGCGGATCGTACTCCATCAACCGCGCCCGGCGTCCGACCTTTTGGCAGGCGATCAGCGTGGAGCCGGAGCCGCCGAATAGATCGAGGACCGCGTCCCCGCGCTTGCTGCTGTTTTTCAGCATACCAAGGACCAGACCTACCGGCTTCATGGTAGGATGTTCGGCCGACTTCTTGGGTTTCTCGGCCCGGATCACAGAGCCGACAAGCTCCTCCACGCGCAGATCGGCGCCAGAGATGCGCAGCGTGGTCTCGCCGATCTCGATCTGGACCGCCGCCCCATCATCCTCGACCACGAACGGCGCGTCCTCGGCCTCGATCACGGTCGTGTTCTTGCGCCCGCCATACCACGAATGCGCGCCGCCTTCTTTCCAGCCGTAGAGGATCGGCTCGTGCCGCCACTGGTAATCGGATCGGCCCAGCACCAGCGCCGGCTTCACCCAGATGAGGCAGCCCGAGAGTTTGAACCCAGCCTCGCGGAAGGCGCCCCGGAAGTTGAACCCCTCCGTATCGGCGTGAGCCACATAGATCGGAGCGCCCGCCCGCATGACCGAGAAGGCAGAGACGAAGGCATCGCGGAGGAACTCCCGAAAAGCGGCGTCCCCCATGTGGTCGTTTTCGATTTTGCCCGCGGTGCCTTCGTAATTTACGTTATAGGGCGGATCGGTCCAGCAGCAGTCAATCGGCCCGTCCGAGCAGAGCTCCGACACCATGCCGATATCGGTGCTGTCGCCGCACATCACCCGATGATCCCCGAGCACCCAGATATCTCCCCGGCGCGAGACAAAGCCGTCGCCCGGCTCCGGCGTTTCATCATCGCCGATCAAGCCCTGCTCTTCGACATCGTCCTCGCCGAGAAAGAGCGCATCGATCTCCGAGGCATCGAAGCCGGTCATATCCAGATCGGCGCCCGCGTCCCGAAGCGCGCCAAGCTCAAGCCGCAGCAATTCCTCGTCCCAACCCGCGTTGAGCGCGAGCTTGTTGTCGGCCAGAATGTAAGCCCGGCGCTGCGTATCGGTCAGGTGCGAGAGCCGGAGACACGGCACCTCGGCCATGCCCAGCTGACGCGCCGCCATCACCCGGCCATGCCCGGCGATGATCGTGCCATCATCCGAAATCAGAACCGGGTTCGTGAAACCGTATTCGCGGATCGAACCCGCAATCTGGCTGACTTGCGCTTCGCTATGCGTCCGCGCGTTCTGCGCATAGGGGATCAGCCCCTCAAGAGGCAGAAACTCCAGCTGGGACGGCAAAACAGGCGACTTAGTAGATTTGGGCATCAGCCCCTCCAAACGAAACGAAATGGGAATTTTCAAGCACGCAGAAATAAATTTTTGCGCGTACGCACACCCTCACCCCCCACCCCCCGCAGAAGGACCCAAAATATCTGAGGGGGGATCGGCGAAGGGGAGAGCGAAAGACGGACACGCCGCGAGGAACACATCATAGCCGTCGCCGATCTCGACGCGGGTCTGCGCAGTGTCCAAGCGCGAGCGCGAGGGCAGGCTGTCACGCCACGCCTCGCAAGCCGCCCGCTCAGTCTCGGTAACCGCGCCCGTCTTCTTCATGGTCGCGCACCCGCTCGCGAGCAGCAGTAACTCTACGACGCAAATGAGCAGCACGATCCTCGTCAAATTCCACAGCGGCATCCAACGCGTCCTCCTTGCCAGTGCGCCGCCCCCGGCGCCAAGCCGTGCCGAGCGCGGCAATCACCGCGACAGCACCGCCCAACGCTGCGAGCAGCCATGCCTGCAGCCGACCGATCATTCGGCCCCCGAGCGGAACGCCCGCCAAACCACGATGCCCAAGCCAAACACCGCCAAGCCGGTAAAGCCCCAAGTGACCAGCTGGTCAGAGAGCAGAGGCGCCGCCTCATTAACGACGCGCTCGGCCGCGACCGCTACAGCCGCCACCCCGGTGCCTTCCTTCGCAACCTTCTTCGCCTTCTCAGGCGTGGGCTCCGGAGCAAAGCGCCGCTCGCGCTTCGGGAACTTCGTACCCCAGCTGCGCGCCGGCCCGGTGTCGATGTGCATGAACCCGAGGTGCGGATAGTAGCCGAAGCCAGTGAAACCCTCGGCCCGCGCCGCTTGCTCAAACGCCTCGGGATCGTGGTTATCCATGCGGATATCGAATGCCATCCCGCGCATGTGGTAGCTGCTCTTTGCACCGCCGACGCGACGATTGTGCGCCGGATCACGATACGCGCTGGTCACCAGCATAGGAGAGCCGAGACGGACACGCAGCCGCTGAAGGCGGTTCATAGCATCGACGCTGAGCCGCAGGCTGCCATCGCCCTTCGACGCCATCTCACTCGGGGAAAAGTTTTTCCACCGCCAGCCCGTCACCTTCGACCAATGGGCCGCCTCAATCATTTCTTTAGTCATTACGCCCTCCGCGTTTTGCGCCTACACGCCGCCGCAGCTGCGCCACCGTTCGCGTGAAGGCATTGTGATCTGGGAACCAAGGAGCCTGCCAAACCGTCCAATCCCGCCGCTCGCGCGCAGGGATCAGGAGCCAGAGCAACACCAGCAAGTGGTAGAGCCCGCGCAGGAAGATCAGGCTGAAAACGATGTTGACCGTTTTGCCGGTCAAGCCAAACCACAGCGACCACCAAGACGGATCGAGCGAGCGGAGAACAACCGGAGTGAACTCCCAATAGATCGAGCGCGCGACATAAGAAACCACGACCAACGCGATCCCCACCGACAAGCGATATGTCGGGCTTTGATCCCGACGAAACGCATGCGGCGTAAAACCCCGCACCACCATGTACGCGAGGACCAAGCCCGCGCCGGACAGCGATACCACCACCCAATCAACCATCACGGACCCCACGCTCTCGCTGCAACTCTTCCACTAAACTCTCCAATCGCGCCGCCCGACGCTTTACGGCGTCGACGTGCGCGCGGTTACCGCGCCGCAGCGCTTCCGTCTCGGCTTTCTGCTCAGAAGCCGCAGACGGCTGACCAGACACCCACGCCCACATTTTACGGATCACGACGCCCCTCCCGCTCCAGCACGCGCGTCAGCGCATCCATGCTCGAATTTGACGCCTCGGCAATTTCTCTGATTTCGCGCGCGCTTTCGCGGTTGTCGTTGATCCGGTCGTTCTGCACTTTCTCGTAGGCTCGGAACAAATACAGACAGGCATAAGACAGCCCGAGGATCACAGCCCCCGGCAGCCCGTAGGTTTCTATGAATGCGCCCGTGTCCATTGGCCTCGCTTCCGGTTCCGCCGTTGCCACGCATTACGCGACCTCTTCCGAACCATTTTGACCGGCACGTCCCGGCATTCCCTCTGGCGGGTTGCCTCTTAAGATTTCACGCACGCGGGAAACCGAAAGACCGATCTGGTCCGCGATATCCGCAGGCGACAGGCCAGAGACACGCGCCAGTTGGTGGATGCTCCACGCGCGCCAGCTGCGCTCCAAATAGCGAAGGTTCGAGGTTTGGAGAATTTCACCGCCGAAGGAATGGCAGAGCCGCCGCGCGTCTTTCCAGCCGAGGATGCGCACAAGATCGTGGTCCATATGCAACCGCTTCGGCACATAGATGCAGACCCGCCAAGACCGCCCAGTGCTGCCCCGCATCGCGACAATCAGGCGACAAGCCTGCTCACGTCCGATCACTTCCGCGATTTCCCCAGCCACACCGACAAGCGGGAGCTCCGGAGGCGAAGGCATAACAGGTACGAGCGCGCCATCCGTCAAACCGCCTCGCTTTCCGCCTCAATGGCGATCACGGCCACATCAAGCAGCGCGCGCATGTCAGCGGCCCGTTCACCTTCGGCTGAGCCCCAGTGCTTCAGCCCGGCGCGAACGTCCGCGATCCCCGCATAGCAAGCCAAGACTTCGCCCGTTCCCAAGACCCAGAGATCCACATTGCCGAGTAGAACGTCGCAACGCATGGTCACCGACCCAGCGGTAGTCTCGAAGAAATCCGCCCCGGCCCCCATCACGGCTTGATCCCAATCGCGCGCAGCTGATCGCCGGTCACTAGCGCGAGCTCCATCATCCGCGTAGCCACATCAGCGCCGAACGAAGATGCCGCAACGAACTTGCCATCGTTGATCCGGTCGGCCCAAAACTTCGCCCGGTCGTCAATCGAAGCCGGCGCAGAGCGAGCAGGGTAGGCGGTCTCTTCGCGCCACGCGCCGTCTCTCAGCCAATTCTGCGCCTTCTTCGCATAGCCACGCTGGACCTCTGGCGTGGCGCCGTATCGCTGCGCCAGAACTACCAGCCGCGCCGGGTTGGCGCCGTCCTCGACGGCATCACACCACGCCCGGTAGACCGCGTCCCGATCGGTAGCCTTGGGATGGGCCCGACAGAACTGATCAAATTTCTCAGACAGACCCGCCGCTGGTGCGCTTTTGCGCGCCAGCGCCTTACTGGTTCCTCTTATAGGTTCCCTTACAGGGTTAGTGTCCGGTTTCCGGACACGGCTTTGCCCCAAATCCGGACACGGCTTTGCCTGTTTTCCGGACACGGCTCCGTGTCCGGTTTCCGGACACGGCTCGCCATTTCGTTCTTTTTCCGTTCCGTGTCCGGATTTAGGACACGGGCCTACATCATCGGGTATGAACCCATCCTCAAACCCCAAAATATAGCGCGTGGACTTTTGGCGATGCGTGGTCGGATTGAACCGAGTTTCACGCCGGATAAGCCCAGCGCTCTCAAGCGACTTAAGATGCTCATTAAGAGCCGAACGCGAGATGCAGGCATCCCGAGCGAGCGTATCCTGAGAGGGGAAGCAGCCCATGTCAGGATTGTGCCGATCCGCCAGACACAGCAAAATCAGCTTAGTCGCGGGTTTCAGACCGCGCTGGGCGAACGCCCAATTCGTGGCAACGTGGCTCATGCCCCCTCCAACGGCCGGCTTGGCGCGGCCTTGATACGTGTTCGAAACCCATGCCGAGAGAGCGCGCCCAGCGCGTCGTCAACAGAACGGATGATGGCGTAGGGGAAGCCTTGCGCTTCGACCGTCGCCTGAAATTCGCGCTGGGCAGGCGATTGCGGCCCGCGCTTCGATTTTACTTCGAGGAACAGGACGCGGCCCTCGGAGATCAGGATCAAATCAGAGAACCCCGAATAGACGCCCATGCCTTGCAGAATGGCCTGCTTGATCCTCGCGGCCTTGCCCCCGCCCGTCACCTCGTTTGCCGAGTGGTGCAGGACCGAACCGCGCGGGAGGATCGCGCGCAGCGCCTTGACGATATCCCGCTGGATATCCGCCTCCGGTGTCCCGCGCCGCTTCATGTTAGCCACCTGCCCGAAGGCTCTCGGCCGGAGCAGCCGCTGTGCTTGCACATTGCCGTGTTTCCATAGGGCCAACCCAGAACCCCGGACAGGCCACGACCCGCATGTGCAATTGGTCTTGAACGGCGGAGCCACGATACCCAGCCAAAGGAATGCCCGTCCAATGACGACCGCGCCGCAGCGCAGCCGAACTCAATAACTGGACTTATCCAACGCCGCGCAAATCTGCTGCTGTGCAGCATGGCGTAGGGCGTAAGTCCGGGTGCAAATCCGGGTTTAAGTCCCGCACCAGCAAGAAAAAGGGAAAAGCGAAGCACGTTAGCCGGCCTCCCCGAACAGCATCTGAAACGCCCGATCACCATGCTCGCGCATTGCCACGGCCACGTAGCCGCCGTTGGGCCCAAACTGACCGTTCCACCAGTTTCTGGCGGTTCTTTCAGAGACTTGGAACACGCGCGCCACATGGGCGATATTGCGATAGTTTCCATTGATGTAGGCGCACCAGCGCTCGCGGAACTCGCGGTGAACTTGGTAGGCGTCATAGCCGACCGGCGGCGCGGAGGTAGGTCCGGTCGCCTCGACCGCGCTGATCGTGACAGGATCACCGCATGACGAGCCATTCACATAGATCACAACAGGGGAGCCGGGGGGGAGCGCGTTCATGCCGAATGCTCCCTGCAGCTTGGCGCGGGATTGGCCAACATGTAATCGCGCAACCGCTCCGCGTCTCGATCCATCGCAGCAAGGCGACGTTTCAGGCGACCGACATAGCGGCTGTCATTCAAAGCACGAACGCACACGGTCGACGGCTTCAAACCGACTTCGTGGCAGTATGCCTCAAGCTCAGAAAGGATGTTTCGATGTTCCATGCCAAACAGTCATTGGACAATTGGCCAATCAAGTCAACTGACAATTGGCCAATTCCAGCCGCTTTCGCCATTAAGTAAGGTACAGGTATGGGAAACAACGATATACCGACCTTCCAAAAGGCGCTGATTGCACACATTGAGGAAGCTCGTGAGGAAGTGACCGCGCTAGCAAGGCGCGCGGGTGTGAGCCGCGACGCGCTTTACAAAGTCATTTACGGGAAAACGAAATCACCGAGCCTTGAGGTAATCATCCGGGTGGCGCGAGCATACGGCAAGACCGTCGAGGAATTTATGGGGATCGCGCCGGCACAGGTGAAGGACGACCTGATCGAGGAGATATCCCGCCTTGCCCCTTCAGAGCGCGCAGTACTTCAGGCTTCGTTAAAGGCTCTACGGGCCCAGCGGATCGCCGAGCCCGAAGATATAGAGTAAGGCGAAGCGCCTCTTCTGTGCTTAATTTACTAACAATCGAATCCGTACCCATGACGGAACGTTAGATGAACACAATTTGAAGAGAAAGAGATTTTTTATGTTCAAAGCAGCCATCGCGAGCGCCGCCATTCTTGCAGCCAGTAGGGGGTGGGCGGCAACGCAGCAATGCGATCCGGCCGAAGCGGAGGGAATTCTGGAGCACGCCCAAGCATCCGGAATTGTGTCGGGAATGAGCATGCACAATGGCATACCCTCAATTTCTGTGGAGGGGGAGGTGTGGGCGGCAATTGATCTAGAGACACGGCTGGGCCTCATCGGCACGTTCGAGTGCGCGGTGGCGGGCAGGGGCAATATCCTCGCTGAGGTGCAGGTGATCGCCGAGACGGGGGAGGTTCTCGCCTCTTTCGATGGCCTGACCCGCCAGCTGACAGTTAACAAATAAAACGACCCATTTAACTGCGCGGCAGCGAAACGTTCCAGCAGCGCGAATCAATTCGGCTGGGCTAAGATTGGCCAAATATCCAATTAAAAATTGACATTGGACAATCCGCCAATCTATTCTGCTTCCAACGCAAGGAGACAGCCAGTGACAGACCGCAACACCCTCACCAAAGCAATCACCGCCGCGCTCGCGGTCGCAATCGTCCTGGCATTCGCCCGAGCGGCCCTCGAAACCGCCACGGCCATGCCGGACATGGAAGAGCGCACCCGCATCGCGGCGATGTACTGATGACGGCTTCCATTTCGCCTGCCGAACTTGCTGCCAGCGAAAACAAAGCCGTTCGCCGCGCTTGGGGGGAGCAGCCCGATGGTCGCCGCTTCGCCAAGAAAAACGTGGCGGAACATGTGCGCCCCTTTCTCGGGTCGGGCCTGAGCGCAAGCGAAGTCGCCCGGCGGATCGGATGCACCCGCCCAGCCGTAACGGATGCGATCAAAAGGATAGGCGGCTCTCTGCAGCCCCGACCCGGCGACCCCTCTTAAAGTGAGCAAAGGACCAATCGATGTCGTTTACACCAGTACCACTCCCTCCGGCGAAGGCACCGGCAGGCACCGGCCTGAGTTTCAGCCTGCAATTTTTCCGGAACGTCCGCAAAGCGCGGATGACGATCCGCGCAGGCATGCAGGAGGAACTATTCGGCAAGAGCATCATCGGGGAGAACTTCACGGCACAGGTGGGCCGAGGCACCGACGAAGGGAAGCTGCGCTTAATCCTTGACCCCGAAGGTGGGCTCGTCGCGAAGGCAAGTGTCAGCGGCACCGCTTTCATCAGCATGGGCGCGTGGGACTTGCTGCCGAAGGACAAGCGCCCCGCTGGATCGTGCAAGGTGGTCGCCAACCCAAGCCAGACCGAGGTGATCGTCCAGCTGCCGGATTGGTGCAAGCCGAGCGCAACCGGCGGCAAGCTGGCGTCTGAGTTTGGCCTGACCAGAGGGGCGAAGAAATGAGCGAGAAACCCGCAGTGGCCGAAAGCGAAGGCGATGCCACCTACCGCGTGACCGCCAATGAGCTCCGCCAATTCGTGGAGCGGATCGAGCGCCTCGATGCCGAGAAAAAGGATATCGCAGAGCAGAGGAACGAGGTGCTCGCGGAGGCAAAGAGCCGTGGCTACGACACCAAGGTGCTGGCCAAGGTTTTGGCGCTCCGTAAGCGCGACAAGGACGACATCGCCGAGGAAGAGGCAGTCCTCGAAATGTACAAAGAAGCGTTGGGAATGTGAGCATGTCGCAGGAAACCCAAACCCACCGCATTCTCGCCCATCTGCAATCCGGCAAAACGATCACGCCCGCTGAAGCGCAGGAGAAATACGGCTGCTACCGGCTTGGCGCCCGCATCTATGACCTCAAGCAAGAGGGGCATCAGATCCACACGGATCGCGTCGATAGCGGCCAAGGCACCAAATTCGCCCAGTACAGCCTGATCAGAAAACCAGCACGGCAGGAGCAAGCCCCATGAGCAACATCGCAATCCCCGCGGCTGAACGGCTGCGTGCCCTCGGCCTTCAGCGCCTTCTCAAGACCCGCACCATATCGGCGCCCAGCATCGAAGCGCTGGCAGGATCGCCGATCACAGTAGACGCGCGGCTGACGATGCCAGACGGCCAGACGATCACGCGCTTGGTGGCGATCTCGCCCCGCACATGCGCGGCCGACATTGAGAACGATGTCCGCGCCGCGATCAGCCTCGATCCCGATATGCGCCGCGCGCGGATCGACAAGGTGACGCTCCGCGCCGCGAAATCCAGATAGCCCGGAGGCCCATATGCTTTGGAGCCGAGTTGAACTTGGAGAATGGACGATTGGCGTTTCTGTCGATCACACCTTCACACTGCACCTCGGGCCGTGGAAACTCTCATGGGTTCCGCGCGGCTCGCAACTGTATCGCGACTTTCAGCGCATGCGCGCCGGCAAGTCCAGCTGAACCCGGAGACGACACATGGCACATGCCCAAACACAGCAAACACCGATCATGGTTCGCGTCTCGCAGGCGAAGGCAGCGTTCGGTGTTCACCGCGCCACGCTCTACCGCTGGGCCGCAGACAAGCACATCAAGATCCACAAGCGCGGGTCGATGTCTTTCGTGGACCCTAACGAGGTGCGCGCGTTCATCATGGGGGAACAGCTGGGGGAACAAACGGCTGAGAGCGGAAGTTCGTGAGTAAAATCAAAGAAAGATGGCGCTCCCTGAAGGATTCGAACCCTCGGCCTGCCGATTAGAAGTCGGCTGCTCTATCCAGCTGAGCTAAGGGAGCACTCGGCCGCTTATAGGGGCAAGCCTCGCCCTGCATCAAGAGGAACCCGACGCGGGCCGGGTGGGTTGAGCCGTCATCGGACATATAACCCAAAGGAGGAAGCCATGTATCTGCGCAATATCCTACTCGGGGCCGCTTTGGCCACAACAGGCGCCGTGGCGGCGCAGGCCGAAAGCCATATGCAAACGGCGGCGACGGCTCAGGTCGCGGGCAATTCGAACGATATTTCAGGCAATGTTTCGCTGAACACGACCGCATCGGGCCGCACCTTGGTCAAGATCGACGTGACCGGCGTGCCTACGGGTACCCACGGTGTGCACCTGCATGAGACCGGTGATTGTTCGGCCGAGGATTTCAAATCCGCCGGTGGTCATATCGCGGGGGACCGCAAACACGGTGTGCTCGTCGAAGGTGGGCCGCATCCCGGTGATATGCCCAATATGGTCGTGGGTGAAGATGGGGTGCTTGAGGCCGAAGTCTTTCTCGACCTGCTCGATATCGAGACCATGATCAAAGATGATGACGGTGCGGCCTTCATCATCCACAGCGGCGCAGACGATTACGAATCGCAGCCTTCGGGCGACGCGGGTTCGCGTATTGCGTGCGGCGTGTTTGAGGCGTCGTGATTTGATGTGAATTTTGGCACCTCCGTCCCGGGTTATCGGGGCGGGGGTGTCGATTCGATGTATAGAATAGGCGTGCAACGTAGGCTCTAAAGAGACGAGCGGCACTCTCGCGGGGGTACTTCGATAACTAAGGGAAGTTTCATGGTGCTGCTGGAGAGAATTGAACTCTCGTACTCAGACTGACGCGTAGCGTCGGGCGTAAGTCGAGAGACCGGCGCTCGTGCTAGACGTTACATATCTGGAAAAAAGGAAGATTAATGGTGCTGCTGGAGAGAATTGAACTCTCGACCTCTCCCTTACCAAGGGAGTGCTCTACCTCTGAGCTACAGCAGCGCCGTGGGCGGGTGATTAGCCGCAATCGAAAGGGGGCGCAACCCCTGATCTGGACCCTTCTTGCCCCCTGCGCTAGATAGGCGGCATGGCAAAGCAAAACGCCCCGGAAAAGAACGCGAAAACGCCCTCTGCGCGGGAGGCGCGGCTGAAGGCTGCACTCAAGGCGAATATGGCGCGGCGCAAGGCGCAGGCGCGCGCGCGGGCCGAGGATGTGGCGCAGGATACAGGCAATGGCCCCGAGGGGCCGGAAAAGGACAGCTGAACGATGGATTCCATTCTGGTCAGGGGCGGCGGTGCGCTCAACGGGCAAATTCCCATCGCGGGTGCTAAAAACGCTTGTCTGGCGCTGATGCCCGCCACATTGCTGAGCGAAGAGCCGCTGACGCTGACCAATGCGCCGCGTCTGAGCGACATTCGCACGATGACGCAGCTTTTGCAGTCTCTGGGCGCCGAAGTGGCCGCGATGCAGGACGGCAAGGTCATCACCATGGCAAGCCATGGGGAGATCAACACGCGGGCCGAATATGACATCGTGCGCAAGATGCGCGCGTCGAATCTGGTTTTGGGGCCGCTTTTGGCGCGGGAAGGCCATGCCGAAGTCTCGCTCCCAGGCGGTTGCGCGATTGGTGCGCGCCCGATGGACATTCACACCGATGGTCTGGCCAAGATGGGGGCGGAGATCGACCTGCGGGAAGGGTATCTTTATGCCAAAGCCGCGGGCGGTAAACTGAAGGGGGCGGTGATCGACTTCCCCTTTGCCTCTGTCGGGGCGACTGAGAATATCCTGATGGCCGCGACCCTTGCCAAGGGCACGACCGTCATAAACAACGCCGCGCGCGAGCCTGAGATCGTCGATCTGGCGGATTGTCTGCGGGCCATGGGGGCGCAGATCGAAGGCGATGGCACCTCCAGCATCACCATTCAGGGCGTCGACAGCCTGCACGGGGCCACCCATAAGGTCGTGACCGACCGGATCGAGCTTGGCACCTATATGCTGGCCCCCGCCTTCTGCGGCGGTGAGGTTGAGCTTCTGGGCGGGCGAATCGACCTGTTGGAGGCGTTTTGCGAAAAGCTCGACGCAGCGGGCATCGACGTGACCGAGACTGATGCGGGTCTCAGGGTCGCGCGGCGCAACGGGCGGATTTCGGCGGTGGATGTCACCACCGAGCCTTTCCCAGGCTTTCCGACCGATCTTCAGGCGCAGATGATGGCGCTGCTCTGTACGGCTGAAGGCACCTCGGTTCTGGAAGAGAAGATTTTTGAGAATCGCTTCATGCACGCGCCGGAGCTGATCCGCATGGGGGCGCGGATTGATGTGCAGGGTGGTACGGCCAAGGTCACCGGTGTCGAAAAGCTCAAAGGGGCGCCGGTTATGGCGACCGATCTGCGGGCGTCGATTTCCCTCATCCTTGCCGGGTTGGCCGCCACTGGGGAGACCACGGTCAGCCGGGTCTACCACCTTGATCGCGGCTATGAGCATGTGGTCTCCAAACTGCGCGGCGTTGGGGCGGATATCGAAAGGATCAGCGACAAATGACCGAAGATGCACGTTTCGAAGATGGCCGCGAAGCGCCGCTGAACCTTGGCGCATTGGATGCCGAGGATCTGACGGTGATCGCCTCGCTGACCCAAGACGCGGTCTTTCCCGCCTCCGAAATGCGCTGGCACCGCGCGGGCGCGCGCTTTGCGCTGCTGCTGAACCGCTTGCGGCATGAGGATACGGGGGCGGCGCGTCATGCGCCCGAGCGGGTGCAATCGGTGCTGATGTTCAACAACGTGCAACGCGTCGCCAGCCAAGGTGTGCCGCAGGGCGATGCTGATACGATTCTGTCGCTGCTCGACATCGCGTTTGAAGAGGGCGACGCGCCCTCGGGCCATGTGACGCTGACATTGGCCGGAGACGGCGCGATCCGGTTGCAGGTCGAAGCGCTTGAGGTAACGCTCAAGGACGTGACCCGCCCCTATGTCGCCCCGTCCAAGAAACGGCCCGTTCACCCTGAGTGACGCCGCCGCACGGCGGGCAAGGATCGCAAGATGCCTGAACTGAAACAGAACAGATTTACCCGGGGTCGCATCACCGCGCTTCTGACCGAGGTCTCCGGCTGGGCGCTGATCCTGCTAGGGTGTGTGCTAGGCGGGGTGCAAATGCTTGCATCGCTCTCTGTCGCGACTTTGGTGGTGCCGCTTGCGCTGGTCTCGGGTGGCTTGTCTGCCATTCTTGTTGCTCAAGTGGCGCGTGCAATCTTCGACAACGCTCAAGACACCCGCGCCATGCGTCTGGCGCAGCGCTCCGTACCTAGTGCTGCCGTTAAAACTTCGGGCCTGCGAGCCGAGCCGAGCCTGCGCCGCCCCTCTGCGTCTTAACACCTTTGGGCCAGCCCAACGCGGCGGCCCCTTTTTCGAAAGCTTGAACCCATGCCCGTCACGCTCGATGCCTCCGCCGCCGATTTCGAAGCGGCTTTTGACAAACTGCTAAACGCCAAGCGCGAGGACAGCCCCGATGTCGATGCCGTGGTGGCCGAGATCATTGCCGATGTGCGCGCCCGTGGCGATGCCGCCGTGATCAACCTGTCGCAGAAATTCGACCGGGTGACCCTGACCGCCGAGACCCTGCGCATCAGCGCGGAAGAGGTCGACGCCGCCGTGGCCGAAGTCTCCCCCGAAGACCGCAAAGCGCTGGAGCTCGCCGCCGACCGCATCCGCGCCTATCACGCGCGGCAACTGCCTGAAGATGCGGAATGGACCGATCCCGACGGCGCGACTTTGGGCTGGCGCTGGACACCGGTTTCCGCCGCGGGTCTCTATGTACCGGGCGGACTGGCAAGCTATCCGTCCTCGGTGCTGATGAACGCGGTCCCGGCCAAGGTGGCGGGGGTCGAGCGTTTGGCGATGGTCGTGCCCACGCCCGATGGCGTGCTGAACCCGCTTGTGCTGCTGGCCGCCCGCATCGCCGGGGTGGATGAGATTTACCGCATCGGCGGCGCGCAGGCCGTGGCGGCGCTGGCCTATGGCACTGAAACGATCCCCCCGGTGGACAAGATCACCGGCCCCGGCAACGCTTTCGTCGCCGCCGCCAAACGCCGCGTTTTTGGCAAGGTCGGCATCGACATGATCGCGGGGCCATCCGAGATCCTCGTCATCGCCGATGGAGAGAATGATCCCTATTTCATCGCCCTCGATCTGCTCAGCCAAGCCGAACATGACGAGAGCGCGCAGAGCATCCTGATCACCACTGACCCTGCCTTTGCCCACGCAGTGGAAGAGGCGGTTGAGAAACGTCTGCTCACCCTCGAACGCCGCGCCATCGCGGGCGCAAGCTGGCGCGACAATGGGGCGATCATCACCGTGCCGGACCTTGACGCCGCCGCCGCCCTCAGCAACCGCATCGCGCCGGAGCACCTTGAGCTTTGCGTGGCGGACCCGAAGGCGCTGTCGGACAAGATCACCCATGCCGGGGCGATCTTCCTTGGCCAATGGACGCCCGAGGCGATTGGCGATTACGTCGGCGGGCCGAACCACGTTCTGCCCACGGCGCGCTCGGCGCGTTTCTCCTCAGGCCTGTCTGTGCTGGATTTCATGAAGCGGACGACGCTGGCGCAGATGTCGCCCGAGGCGCTCAAGGCCATCGGCCCCGCGGCAGAGCGGCTGGCCCAGTCCGAAAGTCTTGAGGCGCATGGCCTGTCGGTCACCGCGCGTCTGCGCAAACTTAACGACTAGGGCAGGGGGGGGCAGCGCTGCCCCCGCCTGCGCGCTCTCGGTCTTGCCGATGCTTCTGACGTATCGTCAAATGCGCTGACGGGGCGCAATCGCGGGCGCGCGTGTTCTCGCGCATTGCCCCCTCCCCACCGCTGCGCTATCCACGAAAGGGTATCGCCAGCAAAAAGGATGCGCCGATGACCCGCATCACCCATATCGCGCTTGATGACGCGAACATGCCGCCCCCCACGCCCGAGATCGATCAGGAGCGTAAGGTGGCCATGTTCGACCTGCTGGAAGAGAACAGCTTCATACTGCCCGAACGCGAAAAGGGGCCGGTGCCCGAGGGGCCTTACCATCTGTCGCTCTCCATCCGCGACAAACGGCTGGTCTTTGACGTGCAGACCGAAGCGGCTGAAAAGGCAGCGGAATTCCACCTTTCCCTCGGCCCCTTCCGGCAGGTGGTGAAGGATTACTTCCAGATCTGCGAAAGCTATTTCGAAGCGGTCAAGAAACTGCCCCCCAGCCAGATCGAGACGATCGACATGGCCCGGCGCGGCATCCACAACGAAGGCTCTCGCGTGCTGCAAGAGCGGCTCTCGGGCAAGGCCGAGATCGACACCGACACCGCGCGGCGGCTATTTACCCTGATCTGCGTTCTGCATTTCGGCGGATAAATGACGCAGGTGCTGCCTCAATCCGTTCTCTTCTGCTGCGATCATAACGCCGTCCGCTCCCCCATGGCGGAGGGGTTGATGAAGAAGTTCTACGGCACCGGCACCTATGTCCAATCCGTTGGCGTCAAGAACGATATGGAGATCGACGGCTTCTCCATCGCCGTCTGCAGAGAGTTGGATGTGGAACTCGACCGCCACCGCAGCCGCAGTTTCGACGAGATGGAGGAATGGGGCGACGATCTGGGGTCATTCGACCTTGTGATCGCGCTCAGCCCTGCCAGCCAGCGCCGGGCGCTGGAATTGACGCGGTTCTATCATCTCGACGTGGAATATTGGCCGATCCTTGACCCCACGGGGCTGGGCGAGGGGCGCGAGGCCAAGCTCACGCAGTTTCGCGCCGCCCGCGATCAAATCGTCGGACGGCTGATTGACCGTTTTGGCCAGCCGCTCAGCCAAGACTGAGCAATCAGGTGTTGGAACAGGCCGCCGCGGCGCTTTGGCCGAAGGCTTTCCATGTGCTCCAGAAAGCGTTCTCGCTTTTGTTGTCGGATTGGCGCATTTCCTGCAAACGGTGCGGGTCGCGGAAAATCTTGGCACCTTGGCGCTGGTCCGAGCGCGACAGCGTCTGATCCGCCACCGCCTGCACGCAGCCGCAGCGCGCATGGCTGGAGCCGCGGCGCCCATCGGCCAGACAGGCCTTTTGGATCGGCCCCGTGGCGAAAAGAACCGGTGTGGGGGAGAAACGTCCTACGGCGGCATCGCTGGAATAACGTGTGCCGCCACAACCCGCCAAGATGGCGAGCGCCATCAAACTTGCAACTGTCCGCATTGATTTGCCCTATTGTTCTGGACCATGGGGTTTTCCCCTTGTCGGCCCGATCTGCTCTACCCGTCATTATGCCGCAAAAGGGGGCTTCGCGCAATTCTCCTTTGGGGGGCTGCGCCCTTCGACCCGCGATAAAGCGCCGTGACGTGCGGGCAGGGGGCATGGGCGCGTTCATGGCCAATTGACGCAGGCGCGGCTCTGCGCCATATCCCCTTGCATGACACCGCTTGAAAACATCCGCAACTTCTCCATCGTGGCGCATATCGACCACGGCAAATCCACGCTGGCCGACCGGTTGATCCAACTCACCGGCACGGTCGCCGAACGCGACATGCAAAGCCAGCTTCTGGACAACATGGATATCGAGCGGGAGCGGGGCATCACCATCAAGGCGAACACCGTCCGCATCGAATACCCGGCCAAGGACGGCAAGACCTATGTGCTGAACCTGATCGACACGCCCGGACACGTCGACTTTGCCTATGAGGTCGCGCGTTCCATGCATGCGGTCGAAGGCTCGCTGCTCGTCGTCGACGCCACCCAAGGCGTCGAGGCGCAGACGCTGGCCAACGTCTATACCGCCATCGACGCAGATCATGAGATCGTGCCGGTGCTGAACAAGGTCGACCTGCCCGCCTCTGACCCCGACCGCGTGCGCGAACAGATCGAGGATGTGATCGGCATCGACGCCTCCGATGCCTGCCTGATCTCGGCCAAGACCGGCGTTGGCATTCCCGACGTGCTGGAAGCGATCGTCAATAAACTGCCCGCGCCCAAGGGCGGCGACCCCGATGCGCCGCTGAAAGCGATGCTGGTGGACAGTAAATATGACCAGTACCTCGGCGTCATCTGTATCGTCCGTATTATCGACGGCACCCTGAAAAAGGGCGACCGCATTCGCATGATTAAGACCGGCGGCACCTATGACGTGGACGATGTGGGCGTCTACCGGCCCAAGATGACCGGCGTCGACAGTCTCGGCCCCGGCGAGATCGGCTATCTCAACGCCTCGATCAAACAGGTCCGCGACACCCGCGTCGGTGACACGATCACCCATGAGAAACGCAAATGCGAAACCGCGCTGCCGGGCTTCAAACCTTCGGTGCCGGTGGTTTTCTGCGGCCTCTTCCCGGTTGACGCCAATGATTTCGAGGACATGCGCGAGGCGATCGAGAAGCTCGCCCTGAACGACGCCTCCTTCACTTACGAGATGGAGACTTCCGCCGCGCTTGGCTTCGGCTTCCGCTGCGGCTTCCTTGGCCTTTTGCACCTCGAGGTGATCCGCGACCGGCTCGAGCGCGAGTATGACATCGACCTCATCACCACCGCGCCTTCGGTGATCTACCACGTCCACATGAAGGACGGGGAGATGCAAGAGTTGCACAACCCCGCCGACATGCCCGACATGACGCTGGTCGATCACATGGAGGAGCCGCGGATCAAGGCGACGATCCTCGTCCCCGACGACTACCTCGGCGATGTGCTGAAGCTATGCCAGGACCGCCGCGGCATTCAGGAAGACCTGACCTATGCCGGCTCGCGCGCCATGGTGGTCTATGACCTGCCGCTCAATGAGGTGGTGTTTGATTTCTACGACCGGCTGAAGTCGGTCACCAAGGGCTACGCCAGCTTCGACTACCAGATGATCGGCTACCGGCAGGACAATTTGGTCAAGATGCAGATCCTCGTGAACGACGAGCCGGTGGATGCGCTCTCGACCATGGTGCACCGCGACCGCGCCGAGATGCGCGGCCGGGCGATGGTGGAAAAGCTCAAAGACCTGATCCCGCGCCACATGTTCAAGATCCCGATCCAAGCGGCCATCGGCGGCAAGGTCATCGCACGCGAGACGCTCTCCGCGATGCGCAAGGACGTGACGGCGAAGTGCTACGGCGGCGACGCCACGCGGAAGAAGAAGCTGCTGGAGAAGCAGAAGGCCGGTAAGAAGAAGATGCGCCAGTTCGGGAAAGTGGATATCCCGCAGGAGGCGTTTATTTCGGCGCTGAAGATGGACAGCTAAGAGCTGGCCATTTGTTAGCGCGGTCCCCAAAACCACCCGTAGGGTGCGTGCTCCGCACGCACCTTTCAAACCATGTCACTGCCCGCAAAACATACCGTCAACGCCCGCGCCGCCTCGCATACAAGGGTGCGTGGGGACCACGCACCCTACGGGTCCGCATTTCGGTGGATGGACGACAGAGGCCAATCTTCCGGGTTTTCGACGTACCCGTGCTTGACGGGATTGTTCCAACAATACCCGACATGCGCGTCGAAGTCGCGCCGATCTCGAATATGGTGCTCCCAGAAGCGGCGCTGCCAAAGGCCGCGTTCGCCGCGCCTGTCATGGCTCGACCGCGTTGCGCCTTTCGGCAAGACCCTTGAAAACCGCGCCTTGATCAATCGCCAGCGCAGCGAGTAATCGCAGTCGCCGGGAGGCAGGGTCCAAACGCAATGTAGATGATCCGGCAGCACCACGAAGGCGTCGATCCGGAACGGCCGTTCTGCCTTGGTTTGGCGTATCGCAGTGCGCAGAAAATCTACATGCCGGACCAGAATGTCCGACCTGCGGTCGGCTAAGTTGACGGTAAAGAAGATGGTCGCACCGGCGATGCGGGGACGGCGATAGGAGGACATCCGTGGAGGTTGCTGCGAGGTGGTAAAGGAATGGTAAACCTCGTGCCAAACCTCCTCGGGGTTTGGCTGCGCCTGAACCTTCCTAACCAGTGTACACCGCCCCCGCCATATGCGACCCTGAGCGCCAAACACTACAGGACCCCACCCATGACCACCCCCTGCATCCTCTGCGTCGCCATCACCGGCTCCGTCCCCACCAAAGCCGCCAACCCCGCCGTGCCGATCTCGATCGCCGAGCAGGTCGAGTCGACTCATGCGGCCTTCGAGGCCGGGGCCTCGATCTGCCACGCCCATGTGCGCAATGACGACGAGACCCCGTCTTCGGACCCCGAGAAGTTCGCGCGATTGATGGAGGGCGTGCAAAAGCACTGCCCCGGCATGATCATCCAGTTCTCCACCGGCGGGCGTTCGGGCGCGGGGCGGGAGCGGGGCGGGATGCTCTCGCTCAGGCCCGACATGGCCTCGCTCTCGGTCGGGTCCAACAACTTCCCGACGCGGGTTTACGAAAACCCGCCGGAATTGGTCGATTGGCTGGCCTCGGAGATGAAAGCCCATGAGATCAAGCCCGAGATCGAAGCCTTCGATCTCAGCCACATCCACAAGGCCGCCGAGATGAACCGTGACGGGCGCATTCCCGGCCAGCTCTATGTGCAATTCGTCATGGGCGTGAAAAACGCCATGCCGGTGGATCGTGAGACCTTTGATTTCTATATCCAGACGCTGAACCGCCTCGCGCCCGATGCGCAGTGGTGTGCCGCCGGGATCGGGCCGAACCAGAACGTGCTGAACGAATGGGCCATCGCCGCGGGCGGTCATACGCGGGCCGGGCTGGAGGACAACGTGCGGCTCGACCGCGAGACGCTGGCGCCCTCCAACGCCGCGCTGATCCAGCGCGCGGCGGATCTCTGCGCGAAATATGAGCGCCCCGTCGCTACGGCTGCACAAGCGCGTGAGATTCTCGGCCTGCGCCCCTCATAGGCTTGCCGCAAAACGGGTGCCGCGTTGAAATGCGGGGCGGGGCCGCTATGTCCCGTTCCAGCAACCAACAGGAGCCTGAAATGTCCCAGACCCGCCGCCATTTCCTTGCCACCTCCGCCGCCGCAGCTGGCGTCGTGACGCTGCTGCCATTCGCCGCCCGCGCCGCCACGCAGAGCGGCGATACCTTCGACACCGACGCAGGGCCGATCACCGTGCACCCGGTCGATCACGCCTCCATCGTGTTGGAGACGCCAAAGGGCGTGATCTATGTCGATCCGGTGGGCGAGCCCGCGCAATACAGCGATTTCCCGGCGGCGGATCTGATCCTCATCACCCATGAGCATGGCGATCACTACAATGCCGATACGCTGGCCGCACTGGCAGGCGATGACGTGCAGATCATCACCAACCCAGCGGTGTTCGACATGCTGCCCGAAGCGCTTGCCGCCAAGGCCAGCAAGATCGCCAATGGCGAGAATACCGAGTTCAATGGCCTGCCGATCAACGCGATCCCGGCCTATAACACCACCGAAGAGCGCAAGAAGTTCCACCCCGAGGGGCGCGACAACGGCTATATTCTGGGCTTCGAGGGTTTCCGCGTCTATATCTCAGGCGACACCGAAGACACGGCCGAGATGCGCGGCTTGACCGATATCTCGCTGGCTTTCGTCTGCATGAACCTGCCGTTTACGATGGATTCCAACGCCGCCGCGTCGGCGGTGGCTGAGTTCAAGCCGACCTACGTCTACCCCTACCACTTCCGGGGCAAAGATGGCGGCACCCAAGACCCCCAAGAGTTCGCCAAACGTGTCGGCACCGATGTCGAGGTCAAATTCGGCGACTGGTATTAAAATTCAGCGGCCATGTCCTGAGCGGGCGTGGCCGCCTTTGCTACAGGCCGCTCGATCGGAGCAGCCGATTCCGGGATGGAGTGGGGATGTTCCACGCCTGCACCATCCTTCGGGAAATTTTCCCTTAACAAATTCAATAGCCTAACCGCTCTCCCTGCCTTTGGCCGAAGTTTCGCTTGATCGCCTTCGGTCCGCGGACTAGCGTGACCTGCGACAAATGCGAAACAACGGTTCGCATTGCGAAACAAGTCTCTGGGAGGAGCCGACATGACAATTTTCAAACACCTGAGCTGCGCCGCAGCTCTGGCGCTGGCTGGTGGCGCGGTAAGCGCCGAGACCGTGTTGATTCATGGGGAAGCCGGGCCGAACCGCGGTGCGCGCGCGCAGGCGTTGCAGTGGTTCGCCGATCAGGTCGCCGAACGGTCCGACGGCGATATGCGCCTCGACATCCAGTGGGGCGGGGCGCTGTTCAAAGCCAATGCCGCCGTGCAATCGCTGGCCGATGGCGTGGCCGACACCGGCTCGGTCATCGCGGTCTACTACCCGCAAGAGATGGCGGGCTACGGCATCGCCGACCTGCCGGTGAACAACCCCGACGCTTGGGTCGGCATGCGCGCCACCGATGAGCTGATGCGCAGCAACGAAGCCATTCAAGAAGACCTCGCCGAGAAGAACCTCGTCTACATCGGCACTTGGACCACCTCTCAGGTGAACATCGGCTGCAAGGGTGGCGCGATCAAATCCGTCGACGACATTTCGGGCAAGAAGGTCCGCGGTGTGGGCGCCTATGGCAAGGTCTTCGGCGAGCAGGGCGCGAACATGGTCAACATGTCGATCTACGACGCCTACCAAGGGCTCGACACCGGGCTGATCGACTGCTCGCAGGGCTACAGCTATGCCGTCGCGGCGCTGAAACAGGCCGAGGTGATGGACAGCTATACGATCCTCGATTGGGGTCAGGTCGGCGGCCTTGGCATCTTCATGAACAAGGACATGCATGACAGCCTGACGGAAGAGCAGCAGGCCACTCTGGCCGAGGTTGGCGCGGACATGGCCGATGAATTCGGTCGTCTGATCACCACCGCCAACGAAAAGGCCATCGCCTCCATGAAAGAGCAGGGCGTCGAGGTCATTACCCTGCCCGAAGAGGACCGCGCGAAACTGGTCAAAGCCGGTGAGAAGTTCCTTGACGAATGGGTTCAAACGGCAAGCTCCGCTGGTCTGCCCGGTGAGGAACTGCTGGAAGAGTATAAGGCGCTGATCGCCAAATACACCGAAGAGCGTGACGCCAACGGCTACCCATGGGACGCCGCTGGTAACTGATCGCTGACACTGGGGAGGGGCAGCATATGTTGGTAAATCTGGAGAAAATCCTGTTGGGGCTGGGGGCCTTGGCGGTGATCGCCTTGGGGGTGTTGATCACCTCCAACGTGATCGCCCGCGCGCTCTTTGCCAGTCAGGTGCCCGATAGCGTGACCATGGTGCGAGAGCTCATGGTTGCCGCCATCCTGCTGCCCCTCGCCGCCGCCACCGCGGCCCGTGCGCATGTCTCGGTCGCCTTCGTGACCGACCGTTTCCCGGAACGCGCACGCTCGGTGCTGATCGTTGCAGGCTCTGCCATCGGGATGCTGGCGCTGGCGCCGCTGATCTATTCCGGCGGGCGTGAATTCCTGTCCGTGGTGGAGAAGGGCAGCTTTTTCTACGGCGACCTGAACCTGCCGAAATGGCCGGGGCGGTTGTTGTTCCTGATCGGGATGATCGCGACTTTCTTGCGGCTGGCCGAACTGACATGGCGCGACGGGCGCACCGTGCTTGCAGGCGGCGTCGTCTCGGATGAGCAACATCATGCGGCTGACCTTATGGTTGAAGAGGACCTGCGCTAATGGATGCCTCGACCATCGGAATGATCGCCTTTGCCGCGGTGCTGATCATGCTGGCCCTGCGGGTGCCGATCGCCTTCACGCTGGCCTCGGTCGCGACCGTCGCCACCTTCTTTATCTTCGCCTTCCGCACCGGGACTTTCATGCCCGAACGCGCGATCAAGGCGACCACATCGATGGTGTTCTCGAACTCCTTCGACCTTATACATTCCTACGATCTGTCGATGATCCCGCTCTTCGTGGCGCTTGGACATATCGCTTACCGCGCGGATATCACGACGAAAATCTACCACGCGGCCAAGGTCTGGCTGACCAAGCTGCCGGGTGGGGTCGCCATGGCCTCTGTCATGGGCTGCGGCGGGTTTTCCGCGATCACCGGCTCGTCCATTGCCTGCGCCTCGACCATGGGCAAGATCTGTACGCCCGAGATGCTGCGCATGGGCTATGACCCACGTCTCGCCACCGCCTCCGTCGCGGCGGGCGGCACGCTGGGCTCGCTCATTCCGCCTTCGGTGCTGTTCATCATCTACGGCATCTTCACCGAGACCTCGATCTCCTCGCTCTTTCTCGCCGGTGTTCTGCCGGGGCTGCTGACGCTGATGGGCTTCGTGCTGGTCATCGCCGTCTGGGTCTGGCGTGATCCATCGGTCGCCCCCTCGACCGACCAGCGCTACAGCGCGGGGGAGCGTTGGACCGCAGCGCTCGAAAGCTGGCCCGCGCTGCTGCTCTTCGTGCTCATCATCGGCGGCATCTATGGTGGCATCTTCACCGCGACCGAGGCCGCAGCGGTCTGCGTCGTCTCGGCCACGCTGATCGGTTTCGCGCAGAAGAAACTTGACTGGGCCGGTCTTTGGGCTGCGGTGAAAGAGACCTGTGTGCAGACCTCCGCCATTTTCCTCATCGCTGCCTCGGCCAAGATCTTCGTTGCCTTCGTCGCGCTGACTGGCGTCGCGGGCACCATCGTGGGCTTCGTCTCTGACGCGCAGATGTCGCTGGTGGTCCTGATGCTCTGCATCGCGCTGATCTACCTGCTCTTGGGCATGTTCCTTGATCCCATCGGCATCATGGTGCTGACTCTGCCGCTGATGATCCCGCTGGTGGAAAGCTATGACCTGAACCTCATCTGGTTCGGCGTCGTGGTCATCAAACTGTTGGAGATCGGTCTGATCACCCCGCCCGTCGGCCTCAACGTCTTCGTCATCGCCAACGTGGTGGGCCGTGAAGCGCCGATCGACAAAATCTTTGCCGGTATCACACGCTTTCTCAGCGTCGACGTGATCGTGCTGATCCTGATCATGTCCTTCCCGATGATCTCGCTTTTGATCCCGATGGCGGCGCGATGAATCAGGCGGCATCCGATACCGGCACGGACCGCAAGTTCGCCAATACGCTGGCGCGGGGGCTTGGCATTCTGCGGGCCTTTCGCGCCAGCGACAGCGGGCTGAGCCACGCCCAGATTGCCGAGCGGACGGGGCTGCCGAAACCCACGGTGTCGCGGCTGACCTATACGCTTTGCGAGTTGGGGTATCTGGCCCATGGCGGGCGCAACGACAAGTTTCGGCTTGGGCCTGCGGCGATTGCGCTCGGCTCCGTCGCCTCTGTCGCGGTGAGTTTCGTGGATATGGCGTCGGATGCGATGCAGGAACTGGCGGATGAGACCCGCACGCTGGCGTTGATCGCCGTGCGCGACGGCGATCGGATGATGCTGGTGCGCACTTGGCGGCCGCGCACGGCCTCGACGATCTGGCTGGAGCCGGGGCACCGTATTCCGGTCTATGGATCCTCCTCGGGTCTGGCCACGCTGGCCAGCCTCGACGAAGACCGTTTCGAAGCGCTGGAACCCGATGACCGGCTGCGCGATTTCCGCCGTGAGGGCTATGAGCAACTGCTGGCGCAGGGCTTCGTGCTGGCCCCGCCTGACACCCGCTATGCCCGCAATGTAAACGCGGTCAGCGTGCCCTATTACGCCGGTGAGTTCGGAGAGCCGGTGTCCTTTAGCTGCGGCGCGCTGCCGGCGGACTTGCCCGACGACCGCATTCTGTCACAAGTGGGGCCAGCCCTGCGAGACGTGGTCAGCGGCATCGAACAACGCACCGGACGGGCGCCCGCCCTGTCACGGCGCGGATAAAGACAAGGAGACATCACATGACCGACAAGATCGCCTATTCCCGCCACGACGACATCGTCGTGCTGCGCATCGAGAACCCGCCCGTCAACGCGCTGAGCCAAGCCGTGCGGCAGGGGCTGGCCGACGGCATGGACCGCGCCGAGGCCGAGGAGGGCGTGCGCGCCGTGATGATCGTGGGCGAAGGCCGCGCCTTCATCGCCGGGGCCGACATCACCGAGTTCGGCAAGCCGCCGATGGAGCCGCATCTGCCCAACCTGTGCAACCGCATCGAAGCCTCGCCGCTTCTGGTCGTGGCCTCCATGCATGGCGTGAGCCTCGGCGGCGGTCTCGAAGTCGCGCTCTCGGCGCATTACCGCATCGCCCAGCCCTCGGCCCGCGTCGGTCTGCCGGAAGTGCACCTCGGCCTTATCCCCGGCGCCGGTGGCACCCAGCGTCTGCCGCGGCTCATCGGCGTGGAGCCCGCACTCGATGCCATCACCACCGGCCGCCACATCAAGGCACCGCAGGCGCTGGAGATGGGCATCCTCGACCGCGTGGAGGAGGGTGATCCGCAGGAAGTGGGCCTCGCCTACGTCCGCGAATTGCTCGACAGCGGTGCCGAGCGCCGTCCGATCTGCGAGATGCCCGCGCCCGCGCCGATCGACTGGGATGCCGCCTATGAGGCGGTGCTGAAGAAAGGCCGCGGCCAGATTTCCCCCGCCGAGGCCGTGCGTGCCGTGCAGGCAGGCGTGGAGAAACCCTTCGAAGAGGGCATGAAGGCCGAGCGCCGCATCTTCTCGGAGCTGATGAACACCGACCAGCGGCAGGGCATGATTCACGCCTTCTTCTCCGAGCGCGCGGTCAGCAACCTGCCCGAGTTGAAAGGCGTCGAGCCGCGCGAGTTGAAGGCCATCGGCGTCATCGGCGGCGGCACCATGGGGGCGGGCATCGCCACGGCGGCGTTGCTCTCGGGTTTCTCGGTCGTCCTGATCGAGATGAAGGACGAGGCTGCCAAGGCCGCGCATGACCGTATCTCCGGCAACCTCGCCGGCGCGCTGAAGCGCGGCAAGATCAATCAGGCGAAATTCGATCACCTGACCGGCGAAGCGCTCACCGTCTCCACCGAGTATGACAGCCTCAAGGACGTCGATCTGGTGGTCGAAGCGGTCTTCGAAGATATGGACGTCAAGAAGGACGTCTTCGGCAAGCTCGATGCGGTCTGCAAGCCGGGCTGCGTGCTGGCCTCCAACACCTCCTATCTCGACGTGAACGAGATCGCCGCCTCCACCAAACGCCCTGAGGACGTGATCGGGCTGCACTTCTTCTCGCCCGCGCATGTGATGAAACTGCTCGAGGTCGTCGTCGCCGACAAGACCGCGAAAGATGTGGTCGCCACGGGCTTTGCGCTTGGCAAGGCTCTGGGCAAGGTCTCTGTCCGCGCGGGTGTCTGCGACGGCTTCATCGGCAACCGCATCCTCGCCACCTACCGCACCGCGGCGGACCACATGGTTCTGGACGGCGCCAGCCCCTACAAGATCGACGCGGCGTTGGAGAAATTCGGCTTCGCCATGGGCCCCTTCGCCGTGGCCGACCTCGCCGGTCTCGACATCGGCTGGGCCACGCGCAAGCGCAAGGCCGCCACGCGCCACCCCGAGGAGCGCGTGCCAACCTATATCGACCGGCTTTGCGAGCAGGGGCACTTCGGCCAGAAGACCGGCGAGGGCTATTACATCTACGAGAAGGGCAAGCGCGGCGGCACGCCGAACCCGGAAGTCACCCGTCTGATCGAAGAAGAGCAGAAAGAACGCGGCATCACCCCGCGCGACTTCACCGATGCCGAGATCGTGCGCCGCTATATGTGCGCCATGGTCAACGAAGCCGCCAAGGTGCTGGAAGAGGGCATCGCCAAACGCCCGCTCGACATCGATATGACCCTGCTCTTCGGCTACGGCTTCCCGCGCTACTGGGGCGGCCCGATGAAATGGGCCGACATCCAGGGTCTGCCCAACGTGCTGGCGGCGATCGAGGGCTTCGCCGAGCAGGACCCGTGGTTCTGGAAACCCGCGCCGCTGCTGGCCGAACTGGTCAAGACCAACCGCACCTTTGATGATCTGAACAAGGAAGCTGCCAAATGAAACAGGCCGTAATCGTCTCTGCCGTCCGCACCGGGCTGGCCAAATCCTTCCGCGGGTCATTCAACATGACCCACGGTGCCACCATGGGCGGCCATGTGGTCGCCGAGGCCGTGAAACGTTCGGGCGTGGAGCCTTCGGCCATCGAGGACGTGATGATCGGCTGCGGCTACCCCGAAGGGGCCACCGGCTCGAACATCGCGCGTCAGATCGCCCTGCGCGCGGGCCTGCCCGTCACCGCCTCGGGCGTGACCGTGAACCGCTTCTGCTCGTCCGGCCTTCAGACCGTCGCCATGGCCGCCAACGCCATCTGCATGGAGGGCGCGGGCCCGATGGTCGCGGGCGGGGTCGAGAGCATCTCGCTCATCCAGCCGCATGTGAAATCGGTCAAGGAGCCGTGGTTGGAAGAGCACAAGCCTGAGGTCTATATGGCGATGATCGACACCGCCGACATCGTGGCCAAACGCTACAACATCAGCCGCGAGGATCAGGACGCCTACGGTCTGCGCAGCCAGCAGCTGATCGCCAAGGCGCAGGAGGCCGGTCTCTTCGACGATGAGATCGTGCCGATGACCACTACCATGGGCGTGCAGGACAAGGAAACCAAAGAGGTCTCCACCCGCGAGGTCACCGTGGACCGCGACGAATGCAACCGCCCCAATACCACGATGGAGGGGCTCGCGGGTCTCACGCCGGTGCGCGGCGAGGGGGCCTTCATCACCGCCGGTAACGCCAGCCAGTTGTCGGACGGTGCCGCAGCACTGGTGCTGATGGACAGCAAGCAAGCCGAGCAGCAGGGCCTTGAGGCCATGGGCGCATTCAAAGGTTTTGCCGTCGCGGGTTGCGAGCCTGACGAGATGGGCATCGGTCCGGTTTTCGCCGTGCCGCGCCTGCTGGAGCGTCATGGGCTGACCGTCGATGACATCGACATCTGGGAGCTGAACGAGGCCTTTGCCAGCCAAGCACTCTATTGCCGCGACCGTTTGGGCATCGACCCCGATAAGTGCAACGTGAACGGCGGCTCGATCGCCATCGGTCATCCCTTCGGCATGACCGGGGCGCGGATGACCGGCCACATCCTGCGTGAAGGCCACCGCCGCGGCGCGAAACTCGGCGTCGTCACGATGTGCATCGGCGGCGGCATGGGGGCCGCTGGCCTGTTCGAAATCTACTAAAGGGGGCCGACATGGACCTGAGCTATACAGACGAAGAACACGCCTTCCGCGAGGAGGTGCGTCAATTCCTCGCCGAGAAACTGCCAAGCGAGCTCTCCGAAAAGGTGCGCCGTGGGCAGGAGTTGACCAAGGACGACCACGAGCGCTGGCACGCGATCCTGAACGAACAGGGCTGGCTTGCGACCAACTGGCCCAAGGAGTTCGGCGGGGCGGCGTGGAACGCCGTGCAGCGTCACATCTTCGAGGAAGAAGCCGCCGCCCACCACGCGCCGCGCATCGTGCCCTTCGGCCTGTCGATGCTGGCGCCAGTGCTGCAGAAGTTCGGCTCGAAAGAGCAGCAGGACTATTGGCTGCCGCGCATCCTGTCGGGTGAGGACTGGTGGTGCCAGGGTTATTCCGAGCCGGGCGCAGGGTCCGACCTCGCCTCGCTGAAGACCACGGCGGTGAAGGACGGTGACCACTATATCGTCAACGGCCAGAAGACATGGACCACACTGGGCCAGCACGCCAACATGATCTTCTGCCTCGTGCGGACGAACAAGGACGTGAAGCAACAAGAGGGCATCTCCTTCCTGCTGATCGACATGGAAACCCCCGGCATCACGGTGCGCCCGATCATCCTGCTGGATGGCGGCGCCGAGGTGAACGAGGTCTTCTTCGACAACGTGAAAGTGCCCGCCGAGAACCTCGTCGGCGAGGAGAACAAGGGCTGGACCTACGCCAAGTACCTGCTGACCCATGAGCGCACCAACATCGCGGGCGTGGGCTTCTCTCAGGCCGGTCTTCAGGCCGTGAAACGCATCGCGAAATCCGAGATGGCCGGGGGCCGCCCGCTGATTGAGAACCCGCATTTCGCCGCCCGCGTGGCACAGGCCGAGATCGACCTGATGGCGATGGCGACGACCAACCTGCGGATCATCTCGAAAGCTGCCGCCGGGCAGGCGCCGGGCGTGGAAAGCTCCATGCTGAAAGTCAAAGGCACGATCATCCGGCAGGAGATCAACGATCTGGCGCGCCGCGCCGCCGGGGTCTACGCCATGCCCTTTGCCTCGGAAGCGGTGGCGGGCAGCAACGACGCGCTGCCCGATCCCAATGACGCGGGCCCCGTGGCCGCGCAATATTTCAACAACCGCAAGCTGTCGATCTTCGGCGGCTCAAACGAGATCCAGCGTGGGATCATCGCCAAGACCATGCTGGGAGGTGGCAAATGAATTTCGACCTGACCGATGAACGCCAGATGCTGCAGGACAGCCTGCGGCGCTTCCTGCGCGACAAATACGACACCGAAACACGCAACCGCATCCTTGAAAGCGAGACCGGCTATTCGACCGAGATCTGGGAAGGTCTGGCTGAACTGGGCGTGATCGGCGCGCTCTTCACAGAAGAGCAGGGCGGTTTCGGCGGCGCGGGTTTCGACCTTGCCGTGGTCTTCGAAGAACTGGGCCGCGCCGGGGTGGTCGAACCGCTTCTGGACAGTGCCGTGCTGGCCGGGGGGCTGATCGCCGACCTTGGGACCGAAGAACAGCAGGAGCATATCGAGCAACTGATCGGCGGCGCGCTGCAACTCGCCTTCGCCCATGGCGAGCCGGGCAGCCGCTATGACCTCGAGCGCGTCACCACCTCTGCCACGCAAAACGGCGACCAGATCGTGCTCAGCGGCCGCAAGGCCGTGGTGGCCAATGCCGAGGCCGCCGACATGCTCGTCGTCTCCGCCCGCGAAAGCGGTGAGGCGGGGGACCGCGACGGCATCTCGCTCTTTCTCGTGCCCGCCGATGCCAAGGGGCTTTCGGTGACCGGCTATGCGCTGCTTGCAGGTGGCCGCGCCGCCGAGGTGACGCTGGATGACGTGACCCTGCCCGAAAGCGCCCGTCTGGGCGCGCCGGGCAAGGCGTTTGACGCCATCGAGACCCGCACCGCCATGGCCACCGCCGCGCTCTGCGCCGAAACGCTGGGCGCGATGGAGACCGCTTGCGACCTCACGCGCGAATACCTCGGCACCCGCAAGCAGTTTGGCCGCCCCATTGGCAGCTTCCAGGCGTTGGCGCATCGCATGGCGGACCTGCTCATCGACCTCGAACAGGCGCGCTCGGCCGTAATCAACGCGGCGGGCCATCTGGAGGACGACCGCGCCAGCCGCGAGCGTCACGTCTCGGCGGCGAAGAACCTGATGGGCCGCGTTGGCCGTCTGGTCTCGGAGGATACGATCCAGATGCATGGCGGCATCGCCATGACGCAGGAATACGAACTGGCGCATATCGCCAAGCGCATCACCATGGCGGACCACCGCTTTGGCGATGTTGACCATCATCTGGAGCGGTTCATTGCACTATCCGCCGCATGATGCGCCGACCAGCGGGGTTCAGCAGCTTATCGGGTTTCAGCCCGACCTGTCGAACCCCGATGGCAGCACCCGCGTGACGCTCGACCTCGGCCCGCAGCACCTGAATGTTTCGGGCGTGCTGCACGGCGGGCTGCATACGCTGATGCTCGACGTCGCCGCCGGTTTCGCCTGCGCGCGGCACTGCGCGATGAGCGGGCCTTTCGTGCCGATGCTGACGCTCTCGCTGACCACCGATTACATTGGTGCTGTCCGCGAAGGGCAGATTGTCGCCACGGGGCGCGTCACCGGCGGGGGCTTCAAGATCCTCTATGCCGAGGCGCAGTTGCACGATGCCGAAGGCCGCCTGCTGTCGCGCGCCACCGGTGTGTTCAAGAGGGCCAAGACATGACTGCACGCGTCGAGGACCGGGGCGACCGGTTGATCGTCTGGAACGGCAACGCCGAAAAACGCGGCGCGCTCACGCCCGCGCTTTACGACGCGATTGCCGAGGCGATGCGACTGGCCGAGGAGCCGCGCATCCGCGCGGTGATCCTGACCTCCGAGGGGCGGTTCTTCTGCGCCGGGGGCGACCTCAACGTGCTCATCGAACGCCGCAAGCTGACCGAGGAGGTCCGCCGCGAGCGGGTCGATGCGCTGCATGATCTGGTGCGGTCGATCCGCGCCTGCCCGGTGCCCGTCCTCGCCGCCGTCGAAGGCGGTGCCGCGGGCGCGGGCCTGTCGCTGGCACTGGCCTGCGACATGATCGTGGCCTGCGAGGACGCGCAGTTCACCGCCGCCTACGTCAAGGCCGGGCTTGTGCCCGATGCGGGGCTGACGGCGTCACTCGCACGGCTCCTGCCGCGCCCCTTGGCGATGGAGATGTGCCTGCTGGGCCGCCCGGTCATGGCCATGCGCTTTGCCGAACTGGGCGCGGTGAACCGCATCTGCCCCAACGGTCGCGCGCTCGACGAGGCGCTGATGCTGGCCGACACGCTGGCCGCGGGCCCGCGCGCGGCGCAGGGCACGATCCGGGCCTTGGTCGGGCAGGCCTATGAGACCGACGAGGCCGCGCAGCTCGACGCCGAGCGCAACGCCATGGCCCGCGCCGCGGGCGGCGACGAAGCCGCCGAGGGCATCGCGGCCTTTTTGGAGAAACGAAAGCCCCGGTTCTAGCCGGGCGGCGGCTGCCGGAGGAGGGGGCCGCTATTAGGCAGGAGGAGACACCCATGAATGCCAGGGTACAGGATTTTCTAGCTGAGCAATTGGCGACCCGCCCAGAGGCACCAGCGCTGAGCGACGCCAGCGGCGCGGCTTGGAGCTTTGCCGATCTGGACCGCGCGCGTCGGGCTTTGGCGGCGGAGTTGCGGGCCGCGGGGGTGCAGGCGGGCGACCGCGTGCTGTTGATGGTGGAAAACTGCGTTTCCGCTGTGGCCGGGCTCTATGCCGCGTGGGAGTTGGACGCCGTGGCGATCCCCGTCAACGCCCGCCAGAGCGAGGCCGAGGTCACCCGCATCATCAACCACGCCACCCCGGCGGCGGTTCTGCTGACCTGCGAGGTCTCGCCCGAGGCGGCGGCCCATGCAGCGCGGCTGGACGCACGCGAGATTGCGGGCGATTTCGGCAGCTTGCATCTGGCCACGCCACAGCCCAGCAGCCCGGATGCCGATCTGCATGACGTGGCGGTGTTGCTTTATACCACCGGCACCACGGGCGATCCCAAGGGCGTGATGCTGACCCATTCCAACCTGCGCTTCGGCGCCCGTGCCTCTGCCGATTTGCGGCAGATGGTGCCGGGGGATGTGGTCTATGGCGTCTTGCCGATGACCCATGTCTTCGGCCTCGTCTCGGTCCTGATGGCCGCCGTCAGCGCGGGCGCGAAGGTGCGGCAGGAGAGCCGCTTTTCCGCCGCGAAACTTCATGCTGCGACCCATGAGGACGTCACGATCCTGCCTGCGGTGCCGCAGATGCACGCGCTGGTCATGCAATACTCGCGCGAGCGCGGGATGCCGAAACTGGAAAGCCCGACCCTGCGCTATGTCTCCTCCGGCGGTGCGCCGCTCGACCCGGCGTGGAAGCGCAAGGCCGAGGCTTTCTACGAACTGCCCCTGCAAAACGGTTTCGGCATGACCGAGACCTGCTCGGGCGCCTCGGCCACGACCAATGCGCTTGGCTCCCCCGATACATCCGTCGGGCCGGTGACGCCGGGCACCGAGTGCAAGATCGACGACCAAGCCCCCGGCGGCAATGGCGCGGGAGAGGGCGAGGTGCTGGTGCGCGGCCCGCATGTGATGAAGGGCTATTACCGCAACCCGACCGAGACCGACAAAGCCATCGACGCCGAAGGCTGGCTGCACACCGGCGATTTGGGCAAGCTCGATGAGGAGGGGCGGCTGCACATCCTCGGACGCTCAAAAGAGTTGATCATCCACGGCGGTTTCAACGTCTACCCGCCCGAGGTGGAAGCCGCGTTGAACGATCACCCGCGCGTGGTGCAATCGGCGGTGGTCGGACGGCGGCGCGAGGGCGATGAAGAGGTGTTGGCCTTCGTGCAGGTCGCAGCGGGCGACCATGTCACGGCAGAGGAGTTGCGCGGTTTCGTCAAGGAACGGCTCACCGGCTACAAACGCCCCGCGCAGATCATCGTGGCGACCGATTTGCCCGCCGCACCCACGGGCAAGATCCTGAAGCACCGCTTGCTGACGGCCTTTGCCGATCAACTGGCGTGACAGGGCGGGGCGCAGAAGCGCCCCGCATCTCCATCAGACGTAGGTGCCTTCGGCAGCGGCGCGGATCGCGCGGATGTTCTCGCCGTAGGGTGCCGGATCGCTGACCGAGCCGCCCTTGAAGACGGCGGAACCCGCCACCAGCACATCGGCCCCGGCCTCGGCCACCAGCGGCGCGGTCTTGGGATCGACGCCGCCGTCGATCTCGATATGCACGGGCCGGTCGCCGATCATGCTGCGCAACTCGCGGATCTTGGCGGTCATGTCGATGAACTTCTGCCCGCCGAAACCGGGGTTCACGGTCATCACGCAGACCAGATCGACCATGTCGAGGATCTCGGCCACCGCGCTCGCCGGCGTGCCGGGGTTCAGCGCCACGCCCGCCTTGGCACCCGCGCCGCGGATCGCTTGCAGGGTGCGGTGGATATGGGGCGTGGCCTCCACATGGGCGGTAATGAAATCGGCGCCCGCCTTGGCGAAGGCTTCGATATAGGAGTCGACCGGGGCGATCATCAGATGCACGTCCATCACGCCCTTGATATGGGGCCGGATCGCCGCGCAGGTGGCGGGGCCGAAGGTGATGTTGGGCACGAAATGCCCGTCCATCACATCCACATGCACCCAGTCGGCGCCTTGGGCTTCGATGGCTTCGCATTCGGCGCCGAAATTGGCGAAATCGGCGGCGAGGATGGAGGGGGCGATCTTGATCGAACGGTCGAAAGTCATGGGGGCAGGCCTTTGTTACCAGGGTTGGCCCCTCATAGCGGCTGACCGCCCCCGGGGAAAGAGGGCTAGAGGTCGAGCTCCAGCACCCCGCCGGGCTGCGCTGCGCGGGACTGGCAGAGGATGATCGCCCCCTCGCGTTGCTTGGCCGAGAGCACGAAGTCGCGGTGCTCCACCTCGCCGCCGCGCAACCCGCATTTGCAGACGCCACAGATGCCGTCGGAGCATTTCAGGTCCACCGGCACCCCCGCCGCGATCAGCGCCTCGGCGACGGTCTCCTCGGCCCCGACGTCGATCTCGCGGCCCGAGGAGAGCTTCAGCGTGAAGGGGTGGTTCTCGTAATCCGGCACCTCGGGGGTCGAGAAGTATTCAAGATGCCGCGCCTCTTCGGGGATGCCTGCGCCCTCGGCAGCGGCCATGACCGATTGCATATAGGCGTCCGCCCCGCAGGTGTAGACATGGGTGCCCTCGGGCGCGCGGGCCATGATCGCGGGCAGGTCGGCGCGGGTGTCCTCGGCGCTGATGTGCAGATGCACACGGTCGGCCCAAGCGGCCTGAGCGAGCTCCCCGGCAAAGGCTGCGGCCTCGCGGGTGGAGGCGGAGTAATGCAGGTCGAAAGGCCGCCCGAGCCCATGCAGCCGGTGGGCGAAGGCGATCATTGGCGTGATGCCGATGCCGCCGCCCATTAGCAGGCTGTGCGACGCGCCTTCGACCAGTTCGAAATGGTTCACCGGCTTGCCCACGAAGATGCGCCGCCCTTGGGTAAAGACTCGGTGCAACAGCGCCGAGCCGCCGCGGCCTTCGTCCTCGCGCAGCACCGCGATACGGTAGCGGCTACGGTCTTTGGGGTCGCCCAAGAGCGAATAGGGGCGCAGGTATTCCGGCGCCACCACGAGGTCGAGATGCGCGCCTGCGGTCCATGCGGGTAAACCGTGGCCTTCGGGATGGGCGATGTCGTAGAGCCGGGTAGTGGCGTTCAATTCCTCAACGGCGGTGATGCGCAGGTCGAGCACCGGCGTGTCGCTGCCGACCGCGTAAAGATGCAGGTGATCGGTCTCTCCGGCGGCGGTCTTGCGGCGATGTTCGTCGGCGCTGATCAGCGCGGCATGGGCCTTGATCCCGGCTTCGCGGTTCATCGGGTCGGGATAGGGCCAGGGATGCGGGGCCAGCGGGGCGGGGTAGACGGCCAGCGTCTGGTCCTCGAACTTGAGGTCCAGTTCCGGTTGCAGGTCGCGCGCGTTCACGGGTTGCGCGGGGGTATCGAACTGGCCCGACGGCTTGCGTTCGATGTCCCACCACCATTTCTTCACCGGGTTCAGACGTCCTTTGCCGACCTTGTCGTCGAGCTTGGCCAAGAGCGGTGCGGCGGCGGGAATGTTCGAGGCGGCCCAGCGGAAAGGCGCCTCGGCAAAGAGCCCTTCGAGGTTCCACGGGCAGGTCTTCATGCAGCGCCCGCACATCGCGCCGCCTTGGTTGGTGATCCGGTAAGTGGCGCATTTCTGGCTGTCGGATTTCCAGATCTCGTAGCCGTTGAACATCTTCTTCGGCCCTGCGGTGATCGCGCCCGAAGGGCATTCGCGGGCGCATTTGTTGCAGGCCTCGCAGAACTTTTGCAGGCCGAAGTCGATGGGCTTATCGTGGGCGACGGGCAGGGTGGTGGTGACCACGCCGGATTTCAGCCGCGGGCCGAGGAAGGGGTTCAGGATCACCTCCCCGATGCGGCTGACCTCGCCCAAGCCCGCCAGCAGCAGAAGCGGCGGTTGCAGCACATCGCCGTCCATCACCGTATGGGCCTTGGCGGCATGGCCGAGGTTGCGCAGGTGCTGCGCCAGCACGCCGCCGAGCATCGAGAACCGCAGATAGGCCCGCATGGATTGCGACACGGCGATCCAGTCGTCGCCCGAGGACCCCTCCATCGTGTCATACCCCTGGTCAATGATCAGGCTCAGCGCTTGGTCATGCGGCGGGGTGATCGGGGTGCCGGTGGCGTCGTGGCTGTACCATGTCCAGTCCGGACAGGCCGAGAGGCCCGCGGCATCGGCGCCGAGGAAATAGCTCGCCGCCTTGAGGTTCGCCGCATTGCGGGCGGCATCCCCGGCCTCGGGGGTGTCTTCGTTCACCGGCCCGTCCTGCAGCAGGATCAGCGCGCCCAGCAGGCGGCGCTGTGCGGCGGAGGGGGCGGATTTGATCACGTGATGCCCGCCCTTCATGGCGTTCTGCACCTTCGGCCCCATGTCGCCGAACTGGCCACGCGCGAAGAGGTCACCGCGTTTCGGCACGCGCGGCACGTTGGCGGCGTCGATATAGGTCGTGGGCTCCTCGACCCGCTTCAACGTCTCGAAAGGATGCGGCCCCATGGCATAGTCGCGCCGGGCGTAAGGGTCGACGTCGCGCGCGCTGATCCCGCCGTGGGTGCCCAACTGCCAATGCGGGCCTTTCAGCACCGACCACGGCTGCTCGGCCAGTGGGGCAAGCGGCATGTCGGGCGCGAGGGCCATGTCGGTCGTCACCACCGCAAGGCCGAAGCGCGGGCCGATCCAAGGCGCTTGCAGGTTGCCGTCCTCCACCACCGCCAGCCCCGCCGCCACGGCCAGTTGCCCGAGGTTCACGTCGGAGGTGTTGGCCGAATGCACCTTGGCCGCGAAGCCCAGCTGGCGGATGTATTCGGCAAGCACGGTGGCGTTCTCGGTCCCGCGCAGGCAGGCGCGCTCGGCTTGCGCGTCGATGATCCAGTCGCTGCCCGGCTCGCCCTCGCGCGGGTCGCGGGGGTAAGCGGTGAGGATCACCAGCGCATGACTATGGCCGTCGATCGGGGTTTCCGGCGCATCCACGGCGTCGCGCAGGTTGGCCATGATCACATCGACGCCCGCGGCCAGGGTCTTGGTCTGGCGGCTGCGCAGACCTTCGGCCAATTGCGCGGTGCCTTGGCTGCGGCGCGGGCGGGGCAGCAGCACCTCTCGCGGCAGGGTGCAGACGCCCATCATCGAGGCATCGTTGTAATAGCCAAAGGATTTGAGGTGGTTGGCCCGTTCCTGCGGGCTGTCGGGGATCACCGCGCCCGCCCTGTTGACCGGCCCGTCGCGCAGCACGTCCATCATCGCCTGAAAGGGGGCCATGGCGTTGCAGATGCTCTGCGGCGTCTCGGGCCGCTCGAACCGCAGTTCCGGCTTGGGCGTCTTGGGCAGCCGGTCATGCGGTGCCTGCATCCGGCGCAACCGCTCCAAAGGAAAGGGGCCGAGGTGCATGGGGCGGGTCTTGGATGAAAAGAGCTTCATAGGCAAATCGATGCCACGCTTTGACCTGATATGCCAGTCCTGGTTGTGTCGGCAAAGGGCGCTCTCGCTTGACTTTTTGCGCAGCCGCCGACCATGCTGCGGCAAATTTGGAGGAGTAAGATCATGACCCTGTTCACCCGCCGTCAGGCCATCGCAACTTTGGGCGCCGCAACGGCCGTGGGGCTGGCGGCACCGGCACTGGCGCAGAACCGCAAGATCACCGTGGGCGCGCTGCGTTTCACCAGCCACGCGGGCAGCTTCGTCGGCTTTGAACGGGACTATTTCAAAGAGGCCGGTCTGGATGTCGAACTGCGCTTTTTCGAGGCCGCGCAGCCAATGGCCGTGGCGATTGCCAGCGGCGATGTGGACTATGCGATCACCGCGATCTCCGGCGGGCTGGTGTCGCTGGCGCAAAAGGGCGCGGTCAAGGTGATCGGCGGCGGCCTGCAAGAAGAGCAGGGCATCGACGGGCAGAAATTCCTCGTCTCCGACGCGGCCTATCAGGCGGGCATCACCGCGCCGGGCATGTTGGACGGCAAGAGCTTTGGCATGACGCAGGCGGGGTCGTCCTTCCACTACATGGGCTCCAAAATGGCCGCGGCTGAGTGGATCGACCTCAAGTTCAAGCCGCTGCAAAAGGTCGGCGCGGTGATCGGCGCGCTGAAGTCGGGCCAGATCGACGCATGGTCGATCGTGCCGCATATCGCCAAGCCGCTGGCCGGGTCGGGTGCCGTGCATATCATCGGCGATGTGGCGACCTATCTGCCGGATTATCAGGTGACCACGGTCTTCACCTCGACCAAAAACGCCACGGATGAGCAGGAGATGACCAAGAATTTCCTTGCCGGTTATTCCAAAGGTGTCGCCGATTACAACGCGGCGATGATCGCCAAGGAAGGCGGCGATGCGGGCGTGGATGAGATGGTCGATCTGATCCATAAATATGTCTACACCGACCGCCCGCGCGACAAGGCAGCACCCTCGATCATCAATGGCACCATGCGCCTGAACGAAGGGGCCAAGCTGAATGTCGCCTCGGTCCGCGATCAGTTGGAGTGGTTCCAGTCCGAGGGGTTGGTCGATGCCGACATCACTTTGGAGACGCTGATCGACACCTCTTATGTCGAGACGGCGGGCAGCTAAACGCTCGCCCCTCTGGAAGGCTACACTGTGCAAGGCGCGCTCCCCACGAGCGCGCCTTCTGCTTTGCGGCCTGCAAGGGGATTTCGGCACCGCATGACTGGCAATGCCGCCGCGCCAAGATACCTATGATGCTGAGACGGGGCCAAGCCCCTGAGCAGAAAACGGGAATCGGCAGTGAGCGACGGCAGTTTTTTCGCCCTGAACGGCTATCATTTCGCATTGGGGGCCGTGGGGGCGGTGGTCATCCTTGCCCATTGGCTGCCCCGCTTTTTCAGCCGTCGTGAGCCCGCGGCCTCGGGGTTGTTGATCCTGCTGGGCATGGGGGTTTTCGCCCTTGTCCCCGGCATGCCGACATTCCCCGACCCGCGCGCGATGCCCTTTCCATGGGAGGTCGTCTCGGAGCTTTGCGTGATCGTCGCGCTTTTCGCAACGGGGCTAAGGATCGACCGGCTTTCGGATTGGTCCCGCTGGGGGCCGACGGCGCGGTTGCTGGCCCTGACCATGCCGTTGACGATCCTGTCGGTCGCCATGATGGGCTGGGCCTTTGCGGGAATGACCGCTGCGGGCGCGATCCTCTTGGGGGCGGTGATGGCGCCCACCGATCCGGTTCTGGCCGCCGATGTGCAGGTCGGCCCGCCGCATGAGGGTGGCGAGCATCCGGTGCGTTTCGCGCTGACCACCGAGGCGGCACTCAATGACGGCTTGGCCTTTCCTTTCGTCTACCTCGGCATTCTGGTCGCCGCCGAGGGGTTGGCCCCGGCGTCTTGGGGCGTGGAATGGCTGGCGCGCGATGTCTTTTGGCGCATCGCCGTGGGGGCCGCCATGGGGGCTGCGGGGGGCTGGGCCTTGGGGCAGGTTCTCTTCGCGGTGCCGCGCAATGCAGTACTGGCCGAAACCTCCTCGGGCGTGGTGGCCTTGGCGGGGGTGCTGTTGTGCTATGGCACCACCGAATTGGCCGAGGGCTATGGCTTTATCGCCGTGGCAATGGCCGGTCTGGTGATCCGGCGGGTCGAGGCGGATCATGCATTCCACCGCCGTTTGCATGACTTCACCGCCGCTGTTGAACATGCGCTGACGGCGCTTTTGCTGGTGGCGATTGGCGCGGTGATGCCTGTCTTGCTGAGCGATCTGACCCTTGCAGGCGCGGTGATCGTGCTGGCGCTGATCTTTGTCGTGCGCCCCTTGGCGGGGTGGCTGTCGCTTATGGGCACGCCGCTTGAGACGCGCCCCCGCTGGGTTATCGCGCTCTATGGGATACGGGGGATCGGGTCGATCTATTACCTCGCCTATGCGGCGGGGAAGGTTGAGTTTCTGGACGAGGAGCCGCTGTGGGCGATGGTGGGTTTTGCCATCCTTCTGTCGACCTTGGTGCATGGGTTCACCGCCGGGATCGCGGTGGACGGGCTGCGCGGCAAGGAGGAGCCGCCCTCCTAACCGACCCCGCGGGGCAGGGCGGTCGCGCCCGCTTGCAGATCGCACATTGCGCGCGGTGCGTTTTTGCTGAAAAAGGGCGGCATGGACCTCAAGCTTTCCTCCGTCAGCCATTATTATGGCGATACCCAAGTGTTGCGTGACATCACGCTCGACATTCCCTCCGGCCAGATCGTCTGCATCGTTGGCCCGTCGGGCTGTGGCAAATCTACTCTGCTGCGGATGCTGGGCGGGTTGGAGCGCCCCAGCGAAGGCCGGGTGTTGCAAATGGGCGATGCGCCGGAGGGCTGTCTGAACCCGCTGACCTATATTTTTCAGGACTTCGCCCTGCTGCCTTGGCGCAGCGTGCGCGGCAATGTGGCGCTGGTGCTGGAGGGGCATGGGCTGGGCAAGGCGCGGCGCGAGGCGATCATCGCCGATGTCTTGGCGCGGACCAAGCTGACCGATTTCGCCGATGCGCTGCCCAAACAGTTGTCGGGCGGGATGAAACAGCGGGTGGCGATTGCCCGGGCACTGGCGGTGAACCCCGCCGTGATGCTGATGGATGAGCCGCTGAGCGCGCTTGACAGCCAGACCCGCGAATTGCTGATGGATGACCTTGTGGCGCTCTGGACGCGGCAGCCTTTCACGGCGGTCTATGTGACCCACAACCTCGCCGAGGCCGTGCGGCTGGGGCATAAGATCGTCGTCCTGTCGCGCCGTCCGGGTGAACTGCGTGAGGTGGTAGAATTGGACATGCCACTGGCCGAGCGGCGCCACGGCGACCCGGCATTGGAGGCGCAGCAGCAGCACCTTTGGGGCTTGATGCGTGATGAGGCCGCGGCGGCGGATGCGGAGTTGATCGATGGCTGAAATGACGGATGTAAATGCCCGCGAGGTCACCTTTCGCGGCGGCGGCTTCCAGCCCGGCACCCGGCGCGGCGTGGGGCTTGCGGTTTTCGTGGTGCTGATCCTGCTGGCGGAATGGGGCACGCGCAGCGGATTCATCTCGCCCCTGACCCTGCCGCGGCCCAGCGATGTCTTGCTGACCTTTCAAGAGCTTTACCAGTCGGGGATGCTGATCAAACACCTCGGCCCCTCGCTGACCCGTCTGGCGGTGGGCGCGCTGATCGGTGCCTCATTGGGCATTGGTATTGGCGTGTTGATCGGGTTGTTCTCCTTAGTTCGCGCGGGGCTGGTGCCGCTGGTGGCCGCGATTTTCCCGATCCCCAAGATCGCGCTGCTGCCGCTCTTTGTCATCTGGTTCGGCATTGATGAGGCCAGCAAATACGCGCTGATCGCCTTTGGCACCTTCACGCCCACGGTGGTGGCGACCTATGCGGCGGTGGACAATGTGGACCGGGTGCTGATCCGCATGGGGCAGAGTTTTGGGCTTGGCTGGTGGTCGATCGTGTCCAAGATCGTGGTACCCGGTGCGATGCCGGGGATTCTGTCCGGCTTGCGTATTTCGCTGACGATCGCGATCATCCTGCTGGTGGCGGCAGAGATGCTGGGCGCGGAATATGGGATCGGGGCGTATATCCTGCAGGCCGGGAGCTTGTATGATCTGGAGCGGCTTTTCGCGGGCGTGGTGATCTTGTCGCTACTGGGGGTGGCGGTGTCTGCGGCTGTGGCGGCGGTGGAGCGGCGCGTGTTGAGCTGGCGGGTCTGAGGTTTTCGGGGGAGGGCCATCGCCTGCCCGCGGGGCGGCGAGCCAAACCGCGGTTCATGCCACTTTATGGCTCAACCATGATGTGCGCTCTCGAGGTCGCACCCAGCCTCACCAAATCGCCTACCCGGTCGCACCAAAGGTGCGCCCATATAGGCTGGCACGCCTCCGGCGTGACGGGCGGGCAGGCGATGGCCCGGCGCCTGCGGCTTGATTCCGGGCCGGGGTGGTAAGAGCGCGCCATTTGCGTATCAATAGCGCCAACCGCCCTCACCAACGGACCCCATCATGACCGAACACACCACCACCCACGCCGCCGACGAAGACGCCCGCAACCGCGATATCAAGATCTACGTCAACGGCGACATCCTGCACCGCGCCGAAGCCAAAGTCTCGGTCTATGACGCGGGCTTCATGCTGGGCGATGGCATTTGGGAAGGCATGCGCCTCTACAACGGCACATGGGCCTTCTTCGACGAGCATATGGACCGCTTCTTCAACTCCTGCAAAGCGATCTCGCTCGATGTGGGGATGGACAAGGCCGGCATCGCCGACGCCCTGCGCCGCACGGCCGAGGCGAATGACATGCACGATGACGTGCACTGCCGCCTGATGCTGACGCGCGGGATCAAGGACAAACCCTTCCAGCACCCCTCGCTCAGCACCACCGGGCCGACGCTGGTGATCATCATGGAGCATTCCAAACCCGTCGACCGGCTGCAGTCCAAGGGCATCCGTCTGGCCTCGGTCCCGCAGGTGCGCGGCCTGCCGCACAGCCAAGACCCGAAGCTCAACAGCCATTCCAAGCTCAACTGCATCATCGCCTGCCTGCAGGCCGAGGCGGCAGGCGCGGATGAGGCGCTGATGCTCGACCCGCATGGTTTTGTGAACACCACCAATGCCTGCAACTTCTTCATCGTGCGCCGGGGCGAGGTTTGGACCTCCACGGGCGACTACTGCATGAACGGCGTGACGCGGCAAAAGGTCATCGACCTATGCCATGCGAACGGCATCCCGATGAAAGAAAAGAACTTCTCGCTCTACGAAGCCTATGGCGCGGATGAGGCTTTCCTGACCGGCACCTTTGGTGCGCAGACCCCGGTGGCCGAGATCGACGGCAAACCCATCGGCACAGGCGAGCGCCCCGTCACCAAACGCATTCAGGCGCTTTATAAAGAGCTGATCAAACAGCACACGGCCTGAGCGGCGCGAGGGTGCCCGCCCCCGCGAAGGGGCGGGCGGCATTTTAGGAGACCATGCGCTTTAGCGCCGGCACGCGGCGCAGCAGGAGCCAATCCAGCAGCCCCACGACCAGCAGGGTGACCCCCGCCATCGGAAAGGCCAGCGCCACCACCAGACCGACCACAACCGCGCCTTTCCACAGCGTCATATTGCGCGGGGCAGGCGGGGCAGAGAGCCAACCGGCAGGATTTGCCGGGCGGCGTTTCCACCACATCACCACGCCCGAGACGCAGAGAAAGATCACCGACAGACAAAACAGCGTATTGGCCAAAACGCTCGGCCAACCCAAGGTGCCCATATGCAGCGCGATGCCCACGGCCATCGCCTTCCCGGCCAGCGAATAATCCGCATAGCGCACATCGGCGAGGATCCTGCCCGTGTGCCGGTCGACATGCACCGTCCGGTCGCTCGTGGGGTCTTCGGCATCGGTGTTCATCGAATCCCGGCTCAAGGTCCAGACACCGTCCTCACCCCGCGGCAGGTTCATCTGATAGCGCGCGTCAAAGCCGATCTGACGGGCCAGCGCGTTAATGGTGTCGAGCGTGGCGGGCGTGCCTTCGGTCAGTCCTGCGACACCGGCATCGCTGCCCGAGGCGGGCATCGGGGTCTGCTCCAACGCCCAAGGCACCTCCTTAGGCCCGTGGTTCATACTGGCGTGGATGTCATCCGACAGCGGGGCCTCCCATTTCTCCGCCGGGAACTGGCTCCAAGCCTGCACCATCTTCTCGCCCCAGATACCGGCCCACGACAGCCCGGAGATCAGGAAGAAGAACAGCACGACCGACACCCAAAGCCCGATTGCCCCGTGCAGGGATTTCCACAAGGCCCGCCCACGGCCCAGTCGCGGCAGCAGTGCCGCGCGCCAGCCCGTCCCGCGTGGCCACCAGAGGTAGAGCCCCGTCGCGATCAGCACCATGCCGAGCGATGCCGCGATCTCGATCATGCGGTCGCCGGTGACACCCAGCAGCAGGCTGCCGTGGATGTTGTCGGCCATGTCGTACCAACCGCTGCGGCGCGGGAAGCTGGCAAGGACTTCGGCCGTATAGGGGTCGACGGCGACCATGGTTGCCACGTCGTTCGCGTCCACCCGAAAGATCGCGGCCAGATCATCGGCGCGGGGGGCGACATATTGCACAAGGGTGCCACCTTCGATGCTGGCCTGCGCGGCGGCGGCCTGATCGGAGAGGGCAAGGGGCGCGTCTTGGGGGGTGACGGCAATCCGCTCTCCGTCCCGCCCACCGATGAAGGCAATCCAGAGCATCACAAGCCCGGTCAGGGCGAGCATGATGAAAAAGGGGATGACATAGACCCCGGCATAGAAATGCCAGCGCCAAGCGGCGCGGTAAAAGCTGTTCGCACGTTGCGTGTTGTCGTTTTGCAGGGCTGCCGCGCCTGCAGGATCGATGGAAACCATGTGTTTGGTCCTCTGACTGAATTGATATGTGGTTTGGAGGTCAGAGAACCCGTGGCGGCGCCCTTGCGCGTTTGACAGAGGCGCGGCGCGGTTTGGGCTGTGTGGCAGGGGCAGGGGGCAGCGGTGGCGCCGGGTGAAAGGTGACGGCCAAGGGCTGTACCGCCAGCCCCCTGCGTAGGGCCGCGAGGGAGTGCTGGTTCCAATCGCAGGGCTTGTGCTCGGGCTGCACCGGTTCGCCATCCGGCCCGATGGTCACCGTCTCTACCCCGTAGCCCGTGCACAGCACCATGGTCAGCGCGCCCTGTTGGCGCTCTGGCATGGTTCCGGGCGCGAGCGCCGAGAACGCCCCAAACAACAACACCACCGCCCAGAGGCAGAGGTGTTGAAGCGGGCCGGTCAACGCCTTGCGGCGCATCTTGCGATGGGCTTGGGCTTAGTGTTTATGCTCGTGCGAGGAGTGATCCATTCCGCCCGCGTCATGCCCGCGGCGGCTTTCGACATTGAACGTCACATCCAAGGTCCCGGCCTTTTCAAAGGTCAGGGTGGCGGGGATTTTCTCGCCTTCCTCAAAAGGATCACCGTCGAGGCCCATGAACATCACATGCAGCCCCCCGGGTTTGAGGGTGACGGTTTCGCCCGCGGGCAGGTCGATGCCGTCCACATGGGACATGCGCGCGACGCCCATGTCATCGGTGGTCGTCTCATGCAGAGAGACTTCGTCAAAGCCCTCGGCGATGATGCTGACAAGACGGTCGGCAGTGTCGCCGTCATTGGTGATCGTCAGATAGCCGCCGCCCACGCGGGCGGTTTTCGGGGTCTCATAGGCCATCGGGTGATCGACGGTCAAAGCGCCTGCGGTGTACTCATGCGCGGCGGCGGGCAGGGCGAGGAGGGCAGCCAAGGCTGCGGTATAGAAAGATTTCATTGTCATGTTCCATTGTCTGAGATGTGCAAAAAAATGGTGGTGGCTCAGACGGACGGAGGCCCCCTGACAGGCGGTGGCGCCCCGGCGGGGCTGCGCGGCGCGCCGAGGGCACGGGTTAGGCGCGGCGTGCCAAAGCGCAGCGTCCCGCGCGGCAGCAAGACATCCGCCGGGCTGGGCAAGATCAGCGCGTTGACGATGCGGCAGGCTTCGCAATCCAATGCCGCATGGTTCTGCCCTTCGAGCGGTCCGTCGCAAAGGTCGCTCAACGTGCCGCCCGCTTGGATAAAGGCGATGAACGCCGGATCCTGCTGCACCTGCGCGGTCGCCCGATGGGCGAAAGGCAAGCTGGCAAGGGCCAGCAGCAGCAAGAGGGTCAGGCTGACCTGAAGCGAGGATATGCGCGAAACGGCGGACATACGCCCTGATACCCCGGCTGTCGCGGCAAGGCTATAGGGTGCTTTGATCTGCGACGCGATGTCGTAGGCCGGGCGCTGTGCGGGGGGGGGGCTATCGGGGGAGAGTGTTGGCTGGGATGGTAGAATACCCCAGTCAGTCGATCCCGTTCATCGGCTTACGTCACGAGAAGCAGAATCAGGGGCGCTTTTGGGGGCATTTGGGTGCCCAGAGGCGGCAGGATATCCATCTCGGTAGGTGGCCCTTTTCGGAGGCTAAAAGGACAGACAGGCAGTATCTTGATCCTAGGATGGGAGCCCAGCGCCTCCCAGAAGGACTAACCCAGAACAGCAAAAAATAGTGAGGAAGAGCCGCCCCGCCCGAACACCTCTAAGGATGCACGGACGGGGGATTATGGTGGGGATAGCGAACTGGAAGGTTTAGAGATCGACCGTTCACCATACTTTCTGCAACTGCTCGAAGAGCGCGGCGATCACCGGGTCTTGCATCCTGTCCTTGAACGCAATGAGTATAAGGCAGGCGGGCACGTGCAGGCTCTCGCTGACGGTAAGGCCAGAACTTTGACGTTCATGTAGCGCGATGGACTCGCGGCATAGGCTCAGCCCCACACCAGAACGGACCATTTCTAGCATAGAGGCTTCATGGTCGACCAGCGCGACCACCTTTTGACGGCAGTTATGCCGCGCAAAGATGTTTCCTAAAAGGCGATTATGGGCCGAGGCGGGCGAGGTGCCGATCCAAGGAAGGGTTGCAAGCTGCGCCCAATCATCAGTGGAGAGCTGCGCCTCCCAGCCTGCGGGTGCAATGACGCGATAGGAGAATTGAGCTAGCGTTTTGGTATACAAAGGCCGTGTCGAAGGAATTGAATTCGCTTCATTTGGATCGGTGAGGTAGAAGCCTGCATCAAGCTGGCGTCCCTTCAGCATGCGCAGGATGTCACCGCTGATACCGTGTACCAACTCTGTCGTCACTTTGGGATGGGCTTTGCCCAATTGGCTTAACAACCGTCCAAGACGGATGAACTCGGGATCGACAATCGTGCCGATTTTCAGCTTGCCTGACAGCTCCCCAAACTGCGTGCTCGCGCGGCGATGGAAATCGGACATGGCAGCGAGAACCTGCTCTGCCAGCGGTAACAGTGCCGTTCCATCAGGGGTGAGCACCAGGCCGCGCGGCGATCGGGTGAACAGGGTGACACCTAGGTCCGTGCTTAGTCGTTTAATCTGATGGCTGAGCGCGGGTTGGGTGAGGTTAAGCACCTCGGCTGCACGCGAGACGCTGCCCTCTCGCGCGACGGTTGCGAAAGCCAGAATTCCGTTCACGTTCGTCAGCCTGTCCATATTAAAATCTTTAATATCAGGCGAAGGAATTTGTCATTAGGAAAGCCGCGCTTGGCTAACTAAACCTTGGCGGATGTTGCAGCGGCGTGGTGGCGTTGGCGTAGTGAGTTGCGCGGTTCGATCGCAGCGAGCCCCCTCGCACGAATGCTGCAGCAAGAACAAAGGGGAGGCCTGGCGGTGTCGCAAACCGAGAGTGAATTCGACTTTATCGTGATTGGGGGCGGTTCCGCGGGGTGTCTTTTGGCCAATCGGCTAAGCGCGGATCCGAGCAACCGGGTTCTGCTGCTCGAAGCGGGGCGGCGTGATAACTATCATTGGATCCATATTCCTGTCGGGTACCTCTATTGCATAGGCAATCCGCGTACCGATTGGATGTACAACACCGAAGCTGATCCCGGGCTGAACGGCCGGGCTTTACGCTATCCGCGCGGCAAGACTTTAGGAGGCTGCTCTTCTATCAACGGCATGATCTATATGCGCGGACAGGCCAGAGACTACGACAATTGGGCGTCCCTTTGCGGGGACGAGGACTGGGGCTGGGAAAGCTCTCTGCGCGACTTCATGGCGCATGAGGATCATCAAAAGCTTGACGATGGCGCCGACCCGACCACGGGCGACAACAGCCGGTTCTCCGACATGCATGGCCATGGCGGGGAATGGAGAGTTGAAAAGCAGCGGCTGCGCTGGGACGTCTTGGATAGCTTTGCCGATGCGGCAGAACAGGCAGGAATTGAGAAGACAGAAGATTTCAATTCTGGTGACAACGCAGGTGTTGGCTATTTTGATGTGAACCAGCGCTCTGGTTGGCGGTGGAATACGTCCAAAGCTTTCTTGCGTCCCGCCAAGGATCGGCAGAACCTGACGATCTGGACTGAAGCACAGGTAGAGAAGCTGGTATTCGGCGCTAATCCGCAAGGACAGCTACGCTGCACCGGCGCGCGGGTTCAACGTAAAGGGCAGGCGATTGAGGTGACTGCGCGGCGTGAGACAGTACTATCAGCCGGTGCGATCAACTCTCCACAGATATTGCAACTGTCGGGTATTGGCCCGGCAAACTTGTTAAAGACGCATGGCATTGAGGTGGTGCGAGACGCTCCTGTTGGGGAAAACCTTCAGGATCACCTGCAGATCCGTGCGGTCTACAAGGTGGCGGGGACACGAACACTGAACACATTGACGGGGAACCTTTTGGGTAAGGCCGCCATTGCGGCAGAATACCTCTTCAAGCGTTCCGGTCCGATGAGCATGTCCCCCAGTCAGCTCGGGGCGTTCACGCGCTCGGACCCGAAACGTACCTATGCAAATCTCGAATATCACGTGCAACCTCTGAGCCTCGAAGCCTTTGGTGACGACCTTCATAAGTTTCCGGCAATTACGGTCAGCGTTTGCAACCTCAACCCCTCCAGTCGCGGGCATGTCCGGATTCGGTCGGCCAATTTCCGCGATGCGCCGATGATCTCGCCAAATTATTTGGCGACAGAAGACGACCGCAAAGTTGCCGCCGACAGCCTACGCCAAGTACGCGAGATTATGTCGAAGCCCGCGATGCGACCTTATGAGCCGGAGGAATACAAGCCCGGGCCCCAATATCAAAGCGACGCAGATCTCGCCAAACTCGCGGGAGATATCGCCAATACGATCTTTCACCCTGCCGGTACGGTCAGAATGGGAAGGCTTGACGATGATAGCGCCGTTCTCGACCCGCACCTGCGACTGAAAGGCATAGTAGGGCTGCGGGTGGTCGATGCCAGTGTCATGCCGGAAATAGTCAGCGGAAACACCAATTCGCCCACCTTGATGATCGCGGAGAAAGCAGCACGCTGGATTCTTGCCGGCCAGTAGACACCCCATTTCCCGAGGAGGAAATATGCGAAACACTAAATCCAACCTTCCTTTGACCGGGGTAAAAGTTATCGACTTCGGCCAATATATCGCTGGTCCTGCTGTGGCGATGTTGCTGGGGGATCTGGGCGCAACTGTCGTACATATTGATCCCCCGGACGGACCGATGTGGGACAGCCCCGCCAATGCTGCGCTGATGCGCAATAAGATGATAGTGACGCTTGACCTGAAATCAGAAGAAGGGCTGGCGCAGGCACGGGCGCTTTGCGCCGAGGCTGACATCATTGTTGAAAACTTCCGCCCCGGCAAGCTGGCCGCACTCGGAATCGACTTTGCCAAGATGCGCACCGCGCGGCCCGAGTTGATCACCGTGTCTATCCCCGGGTTCGCCTCCAACGATGCCGAACGACGCGAACAACGCGCGTTTGAAAGCGTCGTCGCGGCTAATTCCGGCGTCTTTACGGACATGGGTCTAAACCGCGTCCTTATGGGGTTGAACCCGTCCTTCTCTCCCTTGCCGCTGTTGTCAGCCTATGCCTCGCAGATTGCAGCCTCGGCCACCGTGCTGGCGCTTCAGTCGCGGCAATTGACCGGATTGGGAGATCATATCGAAGTGCCGCTGGCGGCCGCTGTGATGGAAGGACTGTGTTACAATTCAATCAAGGTCGCAGATATGCCGCAGCGCTATCTGACGCAGCGCGAGATCGAAATCGAACGCCGCCGTGTTGAAGGTCTGCCCATGAACGTTTCATATGAGGACTTGCAAGAACTGCTGGATCCGTTCTTTCGCAGCTACATGTGCAAGGACGGGCGTATGTTCTACGTCGTTTGCCCCAGCCATAAGCACCATGCCCGGCGCTGTCTTGAGGTGTTGGGCCTCTATGACGAAATGGTTGAGGAGGGGCTTCAGGAAGAAGAGGACACCTATAAGCCGCAGGCGGAATGGGATTCAGATACCTCACTCGGTATCTATCCGATGCCGAAGCCTTGGGCCGATAAGATCGCGGCGCGGATGAAAGAGGTCTTTATGACCCGGACCTCTCTCGAGTGGAAACGCATGTTTGGGCGGGCTGGAATTCCGGGCGCACCGCAACGTTGGTTGCAAGAGTGGATTAATGACGAATACGCCGAAGCTTCCGGCCTGATGATCGACGTTGATGATCCGATTTACGGAGAGATGACCCAACCCGGTCCGGTGGTGTGGATGGAGGAAAGCGGCGAAGAGGCGCTGGCCCCCGCACCGCGCCAATGGGTCGAATTCGATGTGGCCCTAAAGGCTTTGCGCAAACTTCGGACTGATATCCCCGAACCGGAAGAGGGCATTGATCAGGAGGGCTGGCTCTCGGGCGTTCGAGTATTGGATATGTGTAACGTGATCGCAGGGCCGCATGCCGCGAGCTATCTGGCGCGGTTCGGTGCTGAAGTGATCAAATTGGACCCGGCCACGCCGCTTTATGACAGTTGGAACACCGTGATTTACGGGTTGAGTCAAGGGCGGGGAAAGAAATCCATTCTGGCGGACATCAAATCTGAGCATGGTCGCAAGGTTTTTGAAGACCTTGTGAAATCGGTTGATGTGATCTTTTGGAATGCGCCCGACAGTCAGATCCGCCGGATGGGCCTTGATGCTGAAAGCCTGCGTAAGCTGAATCCCGAAGCGATCTTTTGTAAACTTGACTGCTTCAGCGGCGTTCAACGCGGCGTGCGGACCGATTACATCGGCTATGACGACCTCGTACAGGCTACAACGGGGATCATGCTGCGCTTTAGCGGTGCGATGGACCGGCCCGAAGAGCACGCCCATGTGGGCACCATCGACGTGATGTGTGGCTTCGGCGGCGCTTTGGCTGTGGCGGCGTCGCTTTACCAGAAACACCGTTTCGGTCGGATCGGGCGGGGGCGTACCTCGCTGAGTTCAAACAGCGGCCTGCTGCAAATCCCCTTCGCCTATGATTTCCGGGGGCGGGGCCTCTTCGATGAACCTTCAGGGCCGGAAGTGAATGGTTACGACCCGCTCAGCCGTTTTTACAGTACCGCTTCGGGGGTTTATATCCTGCTCAGCGCCTATGAAGCAGACCTACCTCGTTTTCGTGCTGTGGAAGGACTCGAAGACCTGCCAAATGTGCCTGCGGAAGAGCGTGCCGCTTTTCTGGCGGGGGCTTTCCAGTCCCACCCCGCAACCGAATGGATCGCCCGGTTGCGTAGTGCCGATATCGGCTGTGCGTTGTGCAATAACATCGACGAATTACGCTCAGAGAATATGCGCGAGCCGGATGGCTCGCCGGGCACCGAACGGTGCAGTTACTCATTCTCGCAGTATGCAGATCATCCGAGTGGCCATGAGGTCATTCAACTTGACCCCTATGCCGTGCGACCGGCGCGGGGGCGGGTCTTTGCGTTGTCACCAACCGAGAAGTTCGGAGCCTCCACGCGCATGGTTCTGGCCGAGCTAGGCTATTCCGATGGCGCGATCGAGCGGATGTTGAAATCGGGGCAGATCAGCGAAAGCTGGAGCGGAGAATACCTGCCTAGCTAGCAAAAAATTAGGGCGGCGCCGAATGGGGTGCCCTTCTTTTGCAGCATACTCGGACAACCAAGGTGCTGCGTTACCCGAATGGTTCGGACCAGTCATGTTGTGCATCGCTGTACGGCAAGTGGAGGAGGCTGTCTGGATCTCATTGCCATGATGGAGGATATATGGCCTACAAACCACCCTTAATGGATTTGCATATCGCAACCGCACGCCGGGGATTCTACGCCGGCTTTACCCGCAGTGTCGCTAGCCCATCGAAACTTCTGGTGAGCGCCCTTATCGTCTGGGCGATAACCGTCCCAGCGAATGCTGCATCTGTACTGAACGCGCTCAATGGCGCAATGCTTAGCAGTTTCGCCAGTTGGTACATTTGGGTGGTCGCGCTCTTTTTGCTGCTCTGCATCGGTTTGGCGCTTGTGCCCTCAACCGGCCGGCTGGTGCTCGGGCTGCCTGATGACAAGCCTGAATTTTCGCGGTTTTCGTGGTTCTCTATGATGTTTGGCGCGGGGATTGGCATTGGTATGCTGACCTTCGCAACTGCTGAGCCAATGTACCATTTCGCAAACAATCCCAATGTTATCATGGGCGAGACGACGGGTTCGGCAAGCGGCAATGTGACGGCGGCCTATGTCTGGTCTTTCCTACATTGGGGTTTTTCGGCTTGGGCCTGCTATGCGCTGGTTGGGCTGTCCTTGGCCTATTTCTCCTATCGCCGCAGCTTGCCGTTTACAGTCCGTTCAGGCCTTACGCCCCTTTTCGGAAAGCGCCTGTCTGGCATTGGCGGGCATGTCGTCGATATTGTCGCCGTGGTTGCCACGATCCTCGGCGTAGCCCAGACCTTGGGCTTTGGCGTTGAGCAGTTTGTTGCGGGGCTTAGTCGTATCGGCTTTGGCGATTGGATTATATCTGAGGATGGCAAACCATCGGCTATGGGGATCGTGGTCGCACTGATTGTTATCCTCGGAGCCTCCACGCTCTCGGCCCTTTCAGGGGTCGGGAAAGGGATCAAGTGGCTGTCTAACTTGAATATGGGGCTGAGCTTTTTCCTATTGGCATTCTTTTTCCTCTTCGGGTCCACCTTCTTTGGCCTCGGATCGTTGGTAACTGGGCTTTTTGCTTATTTGGTAGAACTGCCCGGAATGCTGTTCACTGTTTGGCATGCGGATGGAACTGAGACGGGTGACGCCTTGGCCGCATGGCAGGGGGGGTGGTCTGTATTCTATTGGGCATGGTGGATCGCCTTCGCCCCTTTCGTCGGTGTGTTCCTAGCGCGTATTTCACGGGGGCGGAGCATTCGTGAGTACGTCTTGGGGGCAATCGTCATCCCTTCGTTGATGTGTTTCGTCTGGTTCACAATTGTCGGCGGTACAGCGATCGATCTTACCCTAAATGCCACAGCAGGAGATGCGATCTCAGGTGCTGGTCAGGAAAGCCAACTCTTCGTTATGCTCGATCTCATCCTAGCAGATGGACTGGCATGGGGGATGGCCGCGATTGTCGTGGTTTTGTTGCTCACCTATTTGGTTACAACAACAGACTCGACGATCCTGATCGTGAACACGATCAACGCGGCGGGGGAGGAAAACCCAAAGGGTGGTCCGCACATCGTTTTTGGGGCGTGGCACTCAGCTTGGTCGTAGGCGGCTTGCTGCTGGTTGGAGGACTCGACGCCATCAAGACAGCGATGGTGATCGGGGCGCTGCCCTTCAGCTTCGTTATGTTCTTGATGTGCGTCGCGCTAGTTAAGGCGGTCATCCGTGACGCCATTCGCGACAAGAACGGCGTTCAAAGTTTCTCCGCTGCAGAGTAGTCGTTTTGCGGGGGGGGGGGGCATGCTCTGCGCCCCCGTATATTGTACTTAAGTTCGCAAAAGATGCGTTCGGAGCACTGCTCGATCGCGGCATCAGGTTTGCGTGGGAAACCGCCGCTCTAAATCCGCAACCTGTTCAGCTGTGAGGGGCCGCGTTTCCATCGCTTGGAGTGCGAGGAATAGTTTTGCGGTCTCCTCCAACTCCTCGGTTGCATAGACCGCGTCGGACAGCGATTTCGCCGATACAACTGGTCCGTGGTTCGCCAGCAGAACAGCATGATGGTCCGAAGCCATTTCGCCGACTGCTTTTGCCAGTTCGATATCCCCCGGAGCGAAATAGGGAATGAGGGGGAGCTTGCCGACACGCATGACGTAATAAGCCGTCAGCGGCGGCAGAACATCCTTATGGTCAATGCATTTCAGGCAGCTTACGGCGACAGAATGGGTCGAGTGTAGATGCACGATGGCCGATGCGCCGGAGCGTTTTGCATACATTGCCATATGTAAGAACGCTTCTTTGGTGGGGGCGTCACCTGAAATGTGGCGGCCTTCGGGGTCTAACAATGACAGGCGCGCTGGATCGAGGTCTCCCATGGAGGAGCCTGTTGGGGTCATCAGCCAACCGTCGTCGACCCGTACACTGATGTTCCCGGAGGAGCCAAAGCTCAGCCCTCGGTTATAGAGCGACGCTGCACGGCGCACGATGTCTTCGCGGATTTTTGCATCACTCATGGCAGCACCTTCAAGGCATCTTCGAAAAAGCTGGGTTGACCAAAATTTCCAGACTTCAGCGCCAATGTTAAGGGCCGGTCCAATGCTCGGGTCCACGGCACGCCCGGCGCGATCTCGGGGCCAATTTCGAGCGTTTTGATATTAAGGGCCGAGACGACCGCGCCAGAAGTTTCTCCTCCTGCGACCACCACTCGATGAAAGCCCGCCTCGGTAAGGCGCTGAGCAAGTGCGCTTAGAGTGTCTTCCATCATTTGCCCAGAGGCGGCCACGCCGTAGCGTTTCTGGATACCGGCCACTTCTTCTGGATCTGCCGACCCGTAGATGATCACTGGGCTGTCGGTGGGCTGGGCTATTGCCCATTCCGCCAATTCAGTCACCATATCCTTACCAGCTGCGATTTTGTCGATGTCGACCTTTGCATGAGGCCATAGCGCCTTGGCCTGTGCAAGCTGCGCGCGCGTGGCGGCCGAGCAACTGCCCGCCAAAATCAGCGCGCGGCCTTCGTTTGGCAGAAAATCGGTATCTTGCTTCGG
>NZ_JBIFFM010000035.1:0-1538 GCF_043556995.1 Sulfitobacter sp. 1A15106
CTTGCAGTTACCCATAAGTCTCTTGTGGCTGTGCCTCTGCGATACGAACGCCTTCGGCAAGATCAGCGAGGCGGGATAGGCCGCGCCATATGACCGTCGTCCCTGGTGGCGCATCCGATGTGCGATCAAGGTAGCCTCCGAGCCTCGCGACGGCCCTGATATAGAAGTTCAAATCGCGTAGTACATTACGTTTGCGGTCTGGCGTTGCGCGTTCAAGCAAGCTGCGCTCGGTGTTGGTGAAGACGGCATCAGACGATGCTTTCGGTGCCTCCCGGCTGAGCATTGTCAGCCATGATACGCGCCAGGCAACAACGCAGCACAGCGCGATGCAGTTTGCCAGCCGATCAGCTGTGGCTAAGCGAAGTTCCTCGATCCGGCACCCAGTCTTCAGGGTTCGAAAGAAGGTCTCGATCTTCCAGCGCAACGCGTACCAATCGAGCTTGTGGACGGCGTCGGCATGGGTCGTAACCGGCAGGTTCGTGATCAGCTTCCAGAAGACAGGCACTCTGCCTTCTGGTGGATTGAGTTCCTCGGCATGGATTATCTGGAGGTCCTGATGCCGGTATTTCTTCTGCTTCCCGATCGGGGGCCGAACAGTCATGGTCGCGTGTTTGACAGACAGCACGGCGCAGTGATCTTTGCCCTGCGCGTCGCGGAACCGGATCTCATGCGTGCCACTGGATTGCACTTCAGCCATCACTTTGGCAATGGTCGTTCCGCCATTCTCCGCCAAACGGTCGACGCAGCTACGCACGAGGAACCCCGTCCCGAGCTCTTCGGCCAGGCAGTAGAGTTCATAGATGTCGCTTTCCCGATCACCGATATGCACACAGCGCTCAGGTGCCCCAGTTAATTCGGTGGACAGGCGCAAATTGTCGAGCCAACGCATGCTTTCCTTCTCTTCAATAGGCACACGGGTCGGGTTGATCTTGCGTTTAAGAGCGGCGGTCCCCTTGAACTTGCTCCGCGACCAGAATTTCGCTGCTGTCAGACCAAGCGGCAGTCCATCCGGCGTAATGGCCATGCTGGCATGCATCAGGAGGCCACAGACGGCATGTTTTTGAAATCGGCCCTCTTTCATTTTACGTCCAGTGGATATCTTCGTAAATCCGACCTTCTCCGGAGCGGACCGTTTGAAGGTGAATTCCGTGGTGTCCTGTAAGATCAGGATAGGACCGTTGGTGGCCTCGAAGCGCAAGCCAGTGGCGGCGAAATGACCCTCAAGTATCTTGTCTTCGCTGACATTCTCATTTGAAAAGAAACGGTATGCCGCCTTGGTGTTCGACCAATCTTGGAACGCCGTGGGCAGCGATTTTCCCGGACGATCTCCAAGGGCCGCGAGCATTGCCTCAAGCCGCCGGTTCAATCGAACATCTCCCAGATCACATCTGGCAGTTTCCGTCCCCACCCAATTCTGTCCCATATCTGCACCTCATTCATTCGGTGCCACATGACGAATCATGCTCGGGGCTGCGCGGGCAAGAGCAAGACTGATGGGTGAATCAATTCGTCGCACCAAACTTATGGGTAACTGCAAG
>NZ_JBIFFM010000014.1:0-77559 GCF_043556995.1 Sulfitobacter sp. 1A15106
CTTCTGCCGGGGCGCGCCCCGGCAGAAGCTCATGGCGCCAGCATCAAATGAATTTCCAGACCTGAAGTTACACCACCAGCATGACGCTACTTGGTTGAGCTGGCATATGGCACGTAGGACGAATGGTGCAATGTTTGTGCTCTAACCGGTGCCTGATCAAGGCCAGTACGAAGCGAACGAAAGAAAACGATGACCAATCGAAGGTCTGCAACCCTCATACGTGTTCTTCTCGTCCTAGTGCTCTTGGGTGTCACCTGGTTGCCGAAAGAGAGGCATATGACCGTTTTCTTGACGGGTTACAGCTATTGGGACAACACGCCGCCAGCCTCTGCTATCATCGGGCGCCCTGTCATACATCAATTTGCCGCAGGCACAGGGACTTACGACGACCCTGTGACCTTGGCGGTGGGCTGGCGGATAGACGGGAACAAAGTATCTGAAGATTTCCAGCCTGGCACACGATTTTATATTCCGCGCTTACGCAAATATGCCATCGTCGAAGACTTGTGTGGAGATGGGGCAAAGCCTCAAAGCGGGCCTTGTCACATTGGGTGGGAGGGATACCCTTGGCTGGATATCTATGTCGATGGCAGTACGCGCAATGCTGAGGACAGCAAGCGCTGCATGGAAAGCTTTACGGGCATCCAATCGGTTCTGATAGCGCCAAGACGGGGGTACCGCATCTCACCCGGACCTATCGTGGAAAGGGGATGTCAGGTCTTTTGGAACAGGCCGTAAAAACTGGCTTATATGCCCGCGCTCAGACAGCGTTTTGCGACATATGCGGCTCAGCCCTCCCCTTTCAACATATGTGCGATAGATTGAAGAATGACTGAGTTCGTATTGATATCACTGTAGGTTTTGCTCGCCTCCCCCGTCCTTTGGTTGATACTGGATGCAAAACCATAGGGGGTCTTGGCCTTCTCTCTCACTATGGCCAGCAGCGTATCACAAAACGGATGGTCTTTATATGCAGACCACAAGTAAGCGGCCTTTGAGCTGATCGAGAGATGCTCATCACGAAAGGCCTGTGTGCGATGAGCCTCCAAGCCCGCGACCGTGTCAGTCGCCCACACGCGCCCCTGTGCATCAAATTGCAGTCCTTGGTACAAGAACCAAGGCGCGTTGGGAATAGGCCCTTCTGAAACGCAGATGAGCCTTCCGGTTTCCTCATGCTCTTCGATTTGAGCTGCCAACAAAACATCCGCGAGATAGGCTGATTCAGCAGACATGCCGAACTCCAGCGCTTCCATCAGCAGAGGTTCCGCACCAAGAGGGCCAATATGCCCACAGACTTCTAGCAAAGCCATCTGACCGTCAGGACTGCTTTTGCCTTGGAAAACTTCATAGGGCGACTTCACTTCGATGCCCCAAGTTCGAAAAGCCCAAGCGGCATAGTGCGCGCAATGTGATCTGAAGGTTGTTTCGAGTTCGCCGTTCTCTACAGAGTAGACGATTCCATCCTGAACAATGTCACGTAGATCCCAACGCACAACGGTGGGGGCGGCGCGTTCTTTTACCAAAGGATGCAGATCAAGGTTGTATAAAGCCGCCAGCAGTCGTCCCGCATCACACCCATCAAAGTTTCTGTTGCCCCATTTGAACTTGTCTGTTGCGATCCACCCTTGCGGCAGCAGTCGTCCTTGGGAGCGTCGGCCGGCAATATTGGGTAAAATGCGACCGATCGCGCTTTGGAACTTCTGGGGCGAGATGAGCTCAAGGTCGACCGCCGCCATGAGCGCAAAGATATGGCTCCCCACATCCCACATTGTCACGGTTTCATGCAGCCTTTGTTGGCCGGTAGCGAAGTTCACAGTGGCGGGGCAAAGACCTGTTTTTGGATTGGTCCATCGTTCAAAATACGACCAGGCAACCTTGGCATCGGCCATCAATCGAGCGCGGTTTGTGGCACTGGGTTCAACCGGCGTCTTTACGAGTTGCGGCTGATAAGCCTGCGTTCGGCGAAAATGTGTAATGTAAGGGCCTGTGGGAACGAGACGTCTTACATAATCTGGGAGCGACACCAGCTGAGAAATGCCGTCATTCTCGATCGCATACAGGGCATTTTTGAGAATACGTCTGTAGGCTTGATTTTGTATAAGCTCGGCTGAAACAGCCAGGATACAATCTGTCGTCCCAAGAGACCTGTCCAAAGCTTCTTTAGCGGTTCTGATGTCTCTTAGGCGCACTGTCGGCAGGCCCAAAACGTTCTGCGACCTCAGGCCCGCTCGGGTTTTCTCAGTAAGCTCAGTTGCGATCCCGTAGCCGCCCCCAGCCGAAACCTCAGGGGACGCATGACGCCCTTCGTCAAAGAGCGCAATAGCATCCAAGGGTTCAGTTAAGGGCGTCCCCTCCTCCAAAGAAACCCAGTACCTCAAAGCGGCGTTTGAGGTTGTTTCTGACCCAGAGCTTGAGGGTCGGCCTTCACCCGCCAGTTCGCGCTGGAAATCAGCCAAAGCGGCCTGATCTTCTGCTGTCGCATTCTCCCCTAGAACAAAATGCAGCCCTACAAACCTCTTATAAGTATAAGCGTCCCGAAACTGGAGATCGGACGCGAGGATAGGACTGACCCAATACGCGCCTGTCTGGCGCAAGACTTGAGCGGCAAAAGCAGAAGCCGCAAGGGCAAGCCCTGCCAAAGGGATGGCCAAGAAGTCTTGCGCAGAAAGGTAGAGGACGCGTTCCACGGCTTGGGACTGGGGAAAGCTATAGGCTTTCTGCGCAGGCTGAAGTTGGACGCGCTGCCCACCAACTAGTCTGACCACGCCGTCATCCCACGCCTCAGGTCTGACATCAGTGCTCACCTGAGGACGCATTAGAACATTGCGAATGCCAGAAGCCCGAACGCCCGAGGGGGCCATGGTCGTGGGCATCATATCGCAGGCAATGGTTTGGTTTTCAGCGGCATAGGGAGAGTAATCTACGGTGCCCCATACGGCTTTATGCAAGGCAAGGCGCGCGTCGTGAACTGCGCGCGCTTGGAAGTATGAGGTCATGCCTGCAAGATCGTTCACCACAGGTACGATTTGAAGCAAACCGGGTGTTTTTTGCAGCCGTGTTCTGAGAGCTTGGGAAAGCGCGCTGCCTGGCTCTAGATTCCTTGCATAGTTGGGGTTGACCAGACAGCTCACAGGCAACCCTTTGCGGGCGAAGGCGTCCAGAACAATCGCGATGCGCTCAGGGTCGGTGGCGCTGTTGATATCGTCCATCACAACAAGAGTGTTCTGAGGGGTGGCAGTCGCGCTACGGCCCAGTGAAGGATGGGCTAGCAAGAGCGGTGCTGCCGACCCCCATTTTAGAAAGGTGCGACGCTTGATCATGTCAACTTTGCTTGGTCAAATTGAAAGCCTTCACGCGTCATACGCCCCCAATTGGCCAAAGAGCCTGTCATAGCGCGCCAGAGCGCCCGGATGACTGAGAGATACAAGATCTGACGATAGAAAATCCGTTGCACTGGCAGCAAAAGCAACAAGCGCGGGTTCTCTGTAGGGTCCCACCGAAAGGCGATAGCGGCACTCGCAATCTCTAAAGCCGGCAAGGCCAGATAGGCGATAAGCAACGGGCTGGTTATGACGCTTGCAAAATCAGGCTCAGTCGCGCCGAAATTCGCGCAAAACTCTATGATGAGGATCACCAAAAAGAGATCTGCCAAGGGCGCAATAAGGGGCATCAAATACCCGAAGATCGCTAAGTCTGGCAGGGCCACGAGACCTAAGTTGCGACGCTCGACCGTCGCGCCGAGATGCTTCCAGCCAGCTTGCATCATGCCGAGCGACCAACGCAGCCGTTGGGTCATCAATGCACTAAGAGACCTTGGCGTTTCGGTCGATGCAACGGCCCGATCTTCATAGATCACTTGATAGTCTGATCGTATCATCGCCATCGTCATGTCAGCATCTTCTGTCAGCGTTTCAGTTGAGAAGATACCCGCTTCCATCAGAGCTGTCGTGCGCCATGCCCCGATTGCGCCGGGCACAACGGTGATCGCATTGAGATGTTCTTTGGCCCGGCGTTCAACAGCTTGTGCCGTGATATACTCAAGCGCTTGGAGGCGGGTGAGAAGATTGTCTCGATTGCCCACCACCACACGACCGGCTACGGCCCCCACTTTGGGGTCCTTAAAGTGCGCAGCCAGTAGGCCCACGGCGTCAGGAGCGATTTGGGAATCCGCATCGATACAGATCAAAATTTCGCTTTGAGATTCATCAAGGGCTGCGTTGAGCGCCGCAGCTTTGCCCCGGTTGGGCTGCCTTAGCACGGTCACCAGCGGGTGATATGCGAAGCTGATCGCTTTCTCGTAGGTGTCATCGGTCGAACCATCATCCACCACGATGATATCGAAATCCTCATACTCTGAATAAAGAGCTTTGCGGATGCATTCTTCAATGACGCGCGCTTCGTTATAAGCAGGGATCACGATTGTAACCGAGGGCACGTGCTCTGAAGGGGGCGCTACATGGCGCTGGCGTCTTGCAGCTAAAAGAAGAAGGCCGAGAGAGCGAAAAACCCCAATCCCAAACACGGTCCAAAAAGCAATCGTAAGAAGAGACCAGCTGTTACCCACGGCCAAAAAGGACATGTTGCCGAAAGTCGATGTGACGCGGTCGCCTTCTGGCAGCAACATCTCTGGTGAGACCCCCAGAAGGTCCGCAAGAGTGGTGAAGGTGTAGCCTTTCTCCCGCAGTTCAGAAATCACCCGGGGGAGAGCCGCCACGGTTTGGCTCTGGTCGCCGCCCCCATCATGAAGCAGCACGACGCCCCCGGCATTGAGTTCTACCTGCCGGATAATCTCATCTGCCAGCTCATCGGCGGTTTGAGTGATCCAGTCGCGCGGCACAACATCCATTCCGGCAATAATGTAGCCCGCCTCCTCAAGGGGGAGAAGAGAGGCGACCTCCTTGGAGGTGATCGGACCGCCGCTGCGCATATAGGGCTCGCGGTAAAGCCGCATGTTCTTGCCAGTTATGCCATTGATCAACAACTGCGTGGAGTTGACTTCAACCTTTGCCCGGGAAGCGGACACTTCTCCCATATTGGGGTGCGAGTAGGTATGAGACCCCAACTCATGACCTTCTGCCAGAATGCGTTTTACCAGTTTTGGAGCGGCGATCGCGCTGTTACCCAGAACAAAGAATGCGCCGGGCGTTTGGGTTTCGCGCAAAATATCCAAAGCGGCGGGGGTATGCTGGGGGTGAGGACCATCATCAAAGGTCAGGACCACCTTGTTGGGCGCACCGGCGCCGTAAAGCCGCACAGCACCCGCTCGGGGCATCTCGCTATAGCTCACCGATGTCACTTCTTGGGTTGTGGGGTCCGTCTGTACAGCGCGTCTGCCGACCTGTGGCATGGCGATTGGCGCGACAAATGGGCCTTTACCGAAAAGCTCAACGTAGTCTGACAGAACAACATTTTCGAGGCGCGCGCCCGATAATGTCATGCCGCGGCTCGTCTGATCAAGGACGGCCCAAATGCCAGGGTCCTCATAGCCCAGCCCACTCAGACCAATTGCAGTGACCCCTTGGCTTTGCAGTGCAAGAAGTTGATTTTGCACCGAAGCGGCGTCAAGCATCCAGACCCGGTGTTGTAGTCCCTGAGCGTCTATATAGTTCGCCCGGGTGTTCCCGGCCTGCGGGGCAAACTCTGCGGTGCCCCCCTCTTTAGCAAGCGCAGACATGGTCTGCGCAAAGGACCGTATTTCTGGCAAAGGTTGGCCCGTGACCCAATCAACGGCATGGGTCCCCAACTCAATAACCAGCTTTTCAGGTGCCACATGCTCTTGAAGGGAGGCCACATGCGCTTTGAACCAATCCTTGTCCGCCAATGGCTGAGGTGCGGAGCCAATCCAGTACTCCTGATAGCCATTGACGATGACCGTATCGAAGAACCGGTTCGCTAGGACCAAAAGGGTGTTGGGCGTACTGCTTGGAAGCTTCACGCAAGATGTAAATCCTTGCCTGCTCAATGCCGCCGCAATCTCTTGACCGAGCGTACTGAAGGCCCGTGAAGACAGAGGCACCAAGGGGCTTGCATCAAGACAATATCCCGTCACGGCCTCATTTTGAGTCGGGCGCTCAAAGAAATTCGTCAGGGCCCTCGTCACTTGCTTAGAGCCGTCGGGGGTCGTCAAAAGCCTCGTTGCGGCTGCGTCGAGTTGGAGCAGAGGCATGATGTCTACTTGAGGGCTCTTCTCGATATACTCTAGCACCGGATCGCGGGTGCCTGAGCTTACGCCAACAACTTGTGCCGCCCCCTCAGCCTCCGTGATATGGAACCAAGTGGGCAAGACCACATGAAGGGTGTCGCAGCTTTGCGGAAGGGATTTTGCAGCCCAAGGAAGCTTGGCAGGAATGACCGCATAGACTTTTTGTTTTTGCGCCGGTGCATCCCCTGACACACACTGGTATTTAAGTGCTTCTTGCTGGGCATGAAGTTCGATTGCTGCAAGGCTTGGCGCTTCTTTATCTTCCTCCATGGGGAGGCGCTGCCTCTCAGACCAAATGTTTTGCTCTTTTAACATACTGATAGGCTCAGGCAGTGCGGCCTCCAAGCCGCCATTCGAGCCCACCATGGCTGCAAAAAGTATCAGCCAAACAACGGCACCAATAACAGCAGTTCCGAGTGAAAAAAGAACGCGTGTTTTTCTTCGGTGGCTAGGGTCCAGAAATACGCGATCCGACAGCCCGCGGCTGGTGCGCGTTTCGTGATATCCCCGCTCACTTCTCGCTGCTTTGTCAGCGCTTCTCTTAGGCCGCCCGATATTATGCATTCACGCTTTCGCATCTATAACTGGTCGTATAGGAGCGTTTTGCGGCACAGCGCCGAAATCCGGCGTTAAGCAGAAGCGATCGGGGTCGCGTTAAAAGATGAAAGGAACACAGTTCAGTTGAAGGGTGCCCTTAATTAACCTGCGATCACCTATATCGTATTGGCGCGCGCGAACCCGTTCGAAATCTAAATGCTTTGCCTAGCCACAAAATCTATACAGAAACGACTATAGATAAAGGCGAGAGTGTGTCATCATATTGCCCAGTTTTCGCCCATTTTGCAATCTGGGGTTGAGATATTGTTTCCCCCAGTTAAACGCTGAGCCAAAAGCAATTGAATTGATGACAGAAAATCTAGAGCAGCTACTTCAGCTACAAATAAAAGGTAGATCAGCGATTCGCGGCATTCGCGACAACTGCGCCTCCTTCATGCCATCTTCTATCTGAGAATCGTTGACTGAATCGCAGTTTTGGGCGACTTTAAGTTAATCGTGTATCCTACAGCACACGGTTAACCCAGTGGCGGCTATAGCTTCGGCTGTAGCCGTCGTTGTTTAGGGCGCTGGAGTTTTGAGCACTTAATAGCGCGAGATTGCAGCCCACTTTGCAGGTGCCGCACCCAGATGATGCGCAATGCCTTAAAGAGCAAAAACCGATCATTCGAACCGCAGCGTCAGCCCAGAACAGGTCGGCACTCTACTTCTTTGGCCACTACCAGAGAAAGGAAAAGGAGCAGCGCTTGCTCCGCTACACCCCGAGCTTATTTTTAAGCGCCAAAACCTCATTTTGGTATATGTAGCCGCGGATCAAGTTTGGATCCCCCTTAACCGGCCACCATTCTGTTTGGCCGGGGTAGCTCCGCCAAACGCGGTCAAATCGGTCAACCACATGCAGAATACAACTTTTCTCTCCTGGTGAGCTGCCGGCCCGGCCATTATTGGGCCAGTACCAGGTAAGGTCATGACACATACGCCCGTATTCATCGACGGTCCATGAACCCGCGCCTAGGCTGTCGCTGCTCTGCGCGCACCATACACGCGCTTGATTGTTCGGCCCGAAGTAAATGCCGCCATCACAATCACCGCCCCATTGTTCAGTCTTGCCAATATAGGCCGCGATGATCTGGCTCGGTGCAGGTGTCTTGGCGCCGTAGGGCAAGGGGTCAGCAAATGCGCTGACCGGCAGAGCGGCAAGAAGGAGCCAAGCAAACCAAGATTTTCGAGACAACATGGAAAACTCTTTCAACCAAAGGGACGATAAAGGGTATGCTCAGCGGATTTGTAGCTCAAGTCAACGTTTATTCCGCAAAGTGATTGCCCAAGAAATATCCGGTATCGTCGTCTCTTGATGATTTGGACGCGAATACATGCGATGCTTTTTTGTTGGTCGTAGGCTTCACAAGACCGAGACGATAATCGCTGAAGCTACTGAAATACCTTGAGTATATAACACCGCATGCATATGAAGCTTGTCATAGGTCTGTCTCGAAATAAAAGTGGAACGTATATATGGTTGATAAAGCTGAGCTGAAAGCGATGTCTCGAAAAGAGCTCGAAAAGCTTTTGAATGAAGTTAAAAAGGCGTTAGCAGCGGCAAAAGCGAGAGATCACCGAGAGGCAAAAAAAGCCGCTTCCAAAGCAGCTGCCGAGTTTGGCTTTTCGCTGGGTGACATTGCAGAGCCAACAAGCCCGACACCTGCAAAGACGAAAAGAAAAGCAAAAACCCCCAAAAAACCATCAAAACCAGCCTTTGCCAATCCGTCTGACAAGTCCCAGACTTGGACGGGAAAAGGCCGACAGCCCAACTGGTACCGCGATCAGATTGCCGCAGGTGCCACGCCAGAGGCAATGCGCATCTCTAACTGATAAAGATTTGGCCCTCGCGGCAGCGAGGGCCTCTAATGCTTCACTCGCCACGTTCTCGCGCTTCGGTCCTGTCTTCGGAATTAACAAAAATGGGACAATCGATTGAGCGGGTAATCGTTCGGCGCGACTTACAAGTGCTTGAAGTAAAGCGGCAAAAATACTGTCGCTCCGTTATACGACAATAGCTACCCCAAGCAGTTTTGGCCCGCCGCTTTACGAGCTCAAGAATCCAGCGCCGAGGTTTGTACAGATAATCTACCCCAAGGACGCAAAGTTACTTTGACGCCACTTTCCCGTCATTTTTGTAGCCAGGTTTCCTTTGCTCGCCTATCCTTTTGAATACGTGGTGATTCTCCCGCCTGGGTTGCACGAGGGTTGCCCTTGGTAAGGTTATTCTATTCAGGAGTTTTAGCATGGAACAACTCACGGTTGGAGATGTCCGCCCTCTACTCACGCTCGCGGCGAGCAGCCCTTTATTGGACGACTCTGAAGGCCTCGCGTCTCAACTACGAGACATTATTATCAGTCTTGGAGTGACGATTACCCCTGAGCTTGATGAAGCGCTGACTTTGATTGAGAACAACCCAATCCTCGTTTCGGCAGGTGTTGAAGAGTTTCGAAGCGCAATTGAGAACCTGCCGGACGAAACTTTGCTGAGTGAGGTCGAAGGCTTTGGGACCGCAGAGCCTGGTGATGGCACTGGTGATGGCCCCGATGTCACACAAGACCAAAACGGCAATGATATTCAAACGTTCACACTGCCCTTTAGCGGGACAACAATATCCGTGGAGGATGATGGTGTCACAGTCACCTTGCCGGGGGAGGAACCTACGAAACTTGTCGGCGTAGAGCGTCTTGAGTTTATCGATGGCACATTATTCTTGGATGTCGAGGATGGCGCAGGTTTGGTCAAAACTGCTTACGACGCGCTGCTTGGCAATGACCAACCCGATGCGGCTGGTTTTGACTTTTGGCTCGATCTCTACGAAGGGGGCACAATCGATACCTTTGCGCTTACAGATGCGTTCACGCAAACGGACGCCTTTGCTCAGCAATATGGTGCCGTCCTAGACAATGCTGAGGCCTTGGTTCAGTCCATCTACAATAATCTTTTTGATCGCGAAGCGGATGCAGCGGGACTGACATTCTGGAAAGAATACCTCGATGCAAATGGGATTGCCGATTCCGTCGACGAAGCCCTGGCCTATATGATGCAGTCAGAGGAGTTCGCAGGGCTGGTCGGGACCACATATTCCGAGGGTATTTTCGTCTAAGAAGTTTTAGTTGAGATGGCAGACTGAGCGCTGCCATCTCGGCCTTGCGTAGAATTTACCTACAGAACCCATCTGTGTCTTAGCGCTTCACTCCTTCGATACCCGCTCTTTGGGTCGGATTTAGAAGCACGACATCGGACACGAACCGAAGGTCGCTAAGCATCCTTTAGCCCCATGTCATCAGGAGAATGTTGGTTTGCGCGACACCTTATCTCCGATTTTCGTTACCAAACCGCTTCCTTCCGAGAAGGAGTTTTCCATTGTATCTCTTGTCGCCACACAAGAGCGCTATGATCGTTTGCTTCGTTCGCTCTCGGCAAAGGGGTTTAATAACGAGAACTCAGAGTTTCTCGCGATCGACAACCGTAATGGGAACAGCTTTGATGGCTATTCGGCGTTGCGAGGCGTCTTACCTGGTCTGAGTGGGCGTTATATCCTCTTCACCCATGATGACATCGAACTGATATCTGACGGGATAGATGAGCTTCGCAGACTACTGGCCAAACTAGAAGTCCTTGACCCGAAATGGATGCTCGCCGGGAACGCCGGGGGTGTCTTCATAGGATCAGGGGATACCCATTTTCTGCACCTCGATGATCCCCATGGAAGCTTTCGCCTGCCTACGTCCGACCCGGTCCGGGTCTGGGGCCTAGATGAGAACTTCCTCATCATGCCCAGGCATCGCATGCCGCTGCCCTCATTGGACTTCTCAGGCTTTCATCTGTTTGCGACGGATATGTGCCTTCAAGCCCGCGCTGCGGGAGGAACGAGCTATGTTATCCCCTTCCTGCTCCGTCATCACGGAAAAGGCCTTGTCGATGGCACTTACCCCAAAGCTCAAGAGAGGCTTGAGCGCAAATACAGTCAACTAAGTGTAAAAGGCCGAATCCAAACACCCGCGGCAGCTTTGGCGTTCGGATGGCGGGCGAAGCTCGACGCCTTCTTGAGCCGGCAAGGCCAACGGCTCTATCGCATCAAGGCCAAGTTTGGCCGGTTATTTGCGCGGCTTGGCGGGCATTCGGGCCCAAACTAAGGGGCACAGAGGAGAAGCATTCTTTGCCCATGCCGATAGGCAAGAAACGCAGACCTTCCTTAGGCGATGAGGTCAAATAGGGCCATATCACTCTTGAAACCGATGGTAGAGACTGTTCCACCATCGTCAAAAGACCAGCTTTTGGCGTAGATCTCTTGTGCGCTGTCGCTTCCCTCAAAGGCATCCATATGAATAAATATGATTTCTGTGGCCAAGTTGACGACTTTGACATTGCTGTAGGTGTGCAGCAAGAATTCTAGGAAAACGCGTGCATCCTGATCAAAGGTCTCAAAGCCATGGGCCTCCTGAAACGGGTTTAGCGGGTGTGGCGCATCCATCCTCCCCTCGGGGGCCATCAGTTGGATGAGCTCAGTTTCAGCAATTTTGTCGAGACTGGTGATCTCGAAACTATCGAAAGCTGCGTCAAAGCTCTGCAGGAAACTAATCTCTTTAACGGCTTCAGGCGCGGCATCTGCAGACGGGGTCTGCGTAACCTCTTTGGTACTTGTGATGTTTTCCAAGTCCTGAGCGGAGACATCATCCCAGGTCATAGAAGCCGGGGCACGCGTAGAAAGAAGCGCAATTTCAGTGCTATGCATTGGTTTTGTGATCTCAAACACTACAGGAGTGTCTACAGTCGCATCAATATCTAGCGCCTCTGCCTCCGCTCCATCGTCAGACAGTGCCGTCGTATCAATCTGTCGCTGTTGTGGGTGCATTGTCTCCGAGGCCAACAAGAGCGAAGCTTCTTTCGCTTTGACTTGGGTGAGCGCTGCGGACAGACTTGCTAAGCTTAACTTTTGAGAGGCGCTATCGTCATTGACGATTTCAACAGCATTACTTGCAGGCAGTGGCAGGCCTACAGCAAGAGCAACAAGGCTCAAGCTGGCTCCTATGGCTTTAGTACCATGTCCCGAGGAGCTAAAAGACAAGCCTTCGCGGCTGGTGGACGCGATCGTTCCCTGTTTGGCTAGGTCCAACCCTGCGGGGAGCTGGGGCGCTTTCTGCGAGGCGAGCGGCTGATCACCTGAGTGATCTGTTGCAGGGTTTAAGTTATCGACTGCGCTCTTATCAGCAGCAGTGGGTCCTGTGGCTTCAGCCTCCCCTGCGGCAATCATTGGGGTGGCTGCAATAAGCTCATCTGACATCAGATAGATCGACCACACCAGCGCCGCCAAAGCCGCTGCGGGATGTATGAAGACCACATCGCGATTGCGCTTTGAAAGCGAGACAACGTTTTGCGCCCTTTGCCCGGTCTGCGTTACCGGCTTCACCCGATTGGAGAATTCAGCAACCAGATCTTGCAGGCTATCGCCCTTAATGGGGGCATCCTGCATCTGACTAGTGACCATATAAGCCCCGTCAAAACGGCTAAAATGAACCAGCACCTCGTTTTGGCTGTCCATAAAAACAAACCACGGATCTCCTTCATCAGTGATCCCGCGGTCCACGTGGGTTGTCACACCCGCCAGCGCCAGAATTCGCTGTGTGCGGTACAGGTCCGCTAGTTCCTGATTGGACCATCCTGTGTCCGAGACGGGCAGACTGCTGGGCTGTTGGAGGTAGGAAACGTTGGCATCAGCCTCTGAGAGACCATCATCGACGGCCTTCTCTTCTCTTGTACTGCCATAGAGGTCTGACATCTTGAAGCTGCCGGGCCCATCCTCTGTCTCGGTCAAACCAGAGACGGCCAGCGCAGTGGACCTAACAGACCGTGGAAACCGAATAACATCAGACATCAAGTAAATCCTTTGCGCCACCATATCATTTTGAGGACAAAGTCCAAGGTGTTATAGTTGATAACACTGCGCGCTGCGATTGTCCCGAAAAGTGCATTGAGCTCAGACTTATCTCGACGATCTTCTAGGGATGCGCGGAAAACGACCTCCGCTTGCGAGCGAGCGGAACCTAAGCGTCTTCTGCTCCAGTTCGATTAAGCCCTTTCCTCGCAGTTTGAGCTGTGCATACTGAGCGTGACCTTCATTGAAAAAGCGTTTATAGCGAAACGACTATGTTTGGCTGTGAAAGATGTTTATCCAATGAGTGCCAGTAACCCGCTTCAGCAGGCCTACCGGAAGTTCCGCGCCATTTTCGGGGCGACGATCCTGTTCAGCTTCTTTGTGAACTTGCTGATGTTCGTAGGCCCTCTTTACATGCTCCAGATCTATGATCGGGTGCTTTCCAGCCGAAACGAGATGACGCTCGCGGTGATCACCGCAATCGCCGTGGCCCTTCTCATCACCTATGGTACGCTGGAGTTTGTCCGCTCGCGTATGCTGGTGCGTGCAGGTCTGCAGTTTGATAGCATCCTCTCGCGGCCTCTATTTGACCGCGTGGCTCGGATGCAATTGGTCAATCCGGCAAGCGGCGCGCGCACCACTCTAGGTGATGCAGACAAGGTCCGCAGCTTTATTACAGGGCAAGGCGTACTGGCCTTTTTTGATGTGCCGTGGACCCCGATCTTTCTTGCGCTGTGCTTTGCTTTCCATCCGTGGCTAGGCTGGGTAGCTGCAACAGGTACGGTCGTGATCTTTACCCTCGCGCTTCTTAATGAATACCTGACCCGTAACGCGCTGCAGTCGGCCAATACAGAAGGTCAGCAAGCGTCCGAATTTGCCGGGGCAACCATGCAGAATGCTGAGGTCATTCGTGCAATGGGAATGCAAGACGCACTGGCGGAACGCTGGCAGATCAAGCGCAACGGAATGCTTGTGTCGCAAGCAACAGCCAGTGATTGGGCCGGCGCTGTCATGTCGAGTTCAAAGTTTGTTAGAATGGCGCTTCAAGTCGCGATCCTCGGCACCGGTGCTTATCTTGCGATGCAAGGGGAGATCTCCGCAGGCGTCATGATCGCAGCCTCTATCGTGATGGGCCGTGCTTTGGCTCCTGTTGAGCAGGCCGTTGGACAATGGAAAGAATTTGTTGCGGCACGCCAATCCAACGCCCGGCTGAAAAAGCTTTTTGAAGCTGTCACCGAGGAGCCTACACGCCTTCAACAGCCGCAGCCGAAAGGGCATCTGAGCGCTGAAGCTGTCACGACTGTTGTCCCCGGCACCCGCGATACAATCCTACGGGGCGTCAGTTTTGATTTGCCTGCCGGGAAGACGTTGGCCCTCATTGGCCCCAGCGGGTCTGGGAAATCGACTCTGGCACGCCATCTGGTCGGTGTGGGCGACCCGATCAATGGCGCGATCCGTCTTGACCAGGTAGAGCTTCCCCATTGGGATCGCAATCAACTGGGCAAAACCATCGGCTATCTGCCGCAGGACGTAAAACTGTTCTCGGGCACCGTCGCCGAAAACATCTCCCGTTTCATGGAGGGGGCCACCGACGACGACATTATTGCGGCCGCTAAGCTCGCCGGGGCCCACGAAATGATTTCAGGTCTAAGCGATGGCTATGCCACTCAAATCGGCAATGGTGGCGGGCGCTTGTCTGGCGGTCAACGACAGCGGGTGGGACTGGCCCGGGCGCTTTTCGGCAACCCCTCTTTGGTGGTACTCGATGAGCCCAATGCCAACTTGGACAGTGAAGGCGAAGACGCTCTGGCACGGTGCCTCACCCAGCTGAAAAACGAAGGCAAAACGATTGTCCTAGTGACCCATAAGGCGAACATCCTGAGCGCCACCGACTTCACCTTGATCCTCAAAGACGGAACGGTGCAACGCTTCGTGGCCACAAAGGAACTGTTGCAGCCTCAGCAGCAGCCCAAACAACAAAAGCCGCAGCAGCAGCCCCAGACCATATCGCTTTCCACAGCCAAGCTGTAAACTTTGGCAGGATTTGACCGAAGCCCACAGGGGGCGCTGGTCCGACCCTGATCAAAGTGACAAAACAGCTCTCATGCATACAAAGCGACCAGAGATTTAGGATTCAATCGTGGCAACAACAGAATCGACCCTGATTGCGGGCCAACTGAAAAAGATGGCGAGCCCGCGGAAGTATTCTTTTGCAGGGTATGTCATCTTGTTCATTACCTTCGGCATCCTAGGCACTTGGGCATATTTTGCGGTCATCGCCAGCGCTGTGGTAGCCCCTGGAGTGGTGGCGCTGGAAAGCGACCGCAAAGTCGTGCAGCACCTTGAGGGCGGCATCGTCCAAGAGATCTTGGTGCGTGAAGCAGACTTTGTAGAGCAAGGTGACCCTTTACTCGTGCTCGACAATATCCAGGTCAATTCGGAAATAACGGTGCTTGAGCAGCGGCGTGCCACGTCAGAAGCCCTGATCGCTCGGTTGGTTGCAGAGCAGACCTTTGCCGAAGAGATCGACTTTTCCCCTGATCTGCTGAACTCTGAAGACCCTCACGTGAAAAGCGCGGTAGAAGCTCAACGCAACATTTTTGAAGACCGCCGATCAATCTTTCTATCGCAAACCGAAATTCTTGAATTCCGCGCAGAGCAGTTGAACGGTCAGGCGGAAGGCTACGAAGTCCAACTCGCTGCTGTGGAACGACGCCATGCGCTGCGCAACGAGCTTTTTGAGCGGATGCGCACAGGCGAAGAGCGGGGTGTGATCGAAAGCAATCGCCTTTCCGAGATGCAAGATGAAGTGATCCAGATCGAAGCCAGCATTGGGACGGCCATGTCCGATATCGCTCAGGTTAAAGCAGCTGCGGGAGAGGCACGTCTCAACATTCTCAAGCTCAAACAAGAATATAGCGAACGGGCCAACAGCGAACTTAAGACCGCACGCTCCGAGCTTGCTGAGATCAATGAAAAACTGACCGTGGCCGCTGACCGGATGCGGCGCACAACTATTCTGGCGCCTACGACCGGTAAGGTGCAAAGCCTCGCCGTAACCACGCGTGGCTCCGTGATCCGCTCTGGTGAGATTCTGATGGAGATCGTTCCCAGTGATGAGACGCTCCTCATCGATGCCAAAGTCGCACCTGTAGATGTCGACAACGTACGCCCCGGGCTTGAAACCGAAGTGCGGTTTTCTGCCTTCAAGGCCCGCCTGTCCAAACTGGTGCTGGGAGAAGTCCTGTCGATCTCAACTGATGTTGTGACGACCAAAGACACGAACGAGGCGCCTTACTATCTCGCGCGGATCAAAGTGCCGGATGAGAACCTGACTGACGAAATACGAGAAGGTTTGACCGCCGGCATGCCTGCAGATGTCGTTATTCTGACAGGTGAGCGGACCGTGTTGCAGTACCTGTTAGATCCTCTGTCCGAAGCGATCTTCAAAAGCTTGCGCGAAGAGTAATTACAAAGAAAATAAAAGGTGCTTTTGGTGAGACGTCCAAAGATCCGATGGGAGATGATGTGAGCAAGGTCAAGCGTATCGGCGATTATATAGCCGCGTTCTTCAAGCTGGGACGCACCGAGCGTATGGCCAAAGAAGCCCATCGCAACATGCGGACGATCGAAGAACGGTTTAACGGTTTGGAAGCCCGCGAGCGGCGCTTTCGGGACGGGATTAAACAGATGGTTCAGGGTGAGACCCAAGCCCTGATGGCCCGCAATGCAGAACTTGCGCGGAATTTTGTCGAACTGTCTCGCCGCTTAGATCAGGTCTTACTCGCCTCCCCAGGTGAGCGGACACAGCCCCCCTACCCTACCCCGGAAATTCCGAAGGCAGGGGGCCTCGAGGCTGTCATGGACAGTTTCTATCATCGGCTGGAAAACAAATACCGCGGCTCCGTCTCCGACATCCGCAATAGGCTACGCGTCTATCTGCCTGATGTGGAAAGCGCTGTCATCCGCACGGGCGGCAAACCGGTCATGGACATCGGCTGCGGCCGAGGAGAATGGCTGGAATTGCTGAATGACGCAGGTCTTAGCGCCATCGGCATCGATACCAATTCAGTGCAAATTGGCGAAGCACAAGAAAAAGGACTAGATGCGCGGCAGGGAGACGCGCGCCGCGCGCTAAGCGAGGCAGAAGACAACTCTTTAGCCTGCATCAGTGCGCATCATCTGATCGAGCATTTGCCCTTTGAAGAAGTGCTCTGGATCACGCGAGAAGCCATGCGTGTCCTGGCACCAGGGGGGGTGCTTCTGTTCGAGACGCCTGATGTGCGCAATGTTCTGGTCGGGGCGACGTCGTTTCACAATGATCCGACGCATTTGCACCCCATGACCGATCCGGTGCTCACCGTTCTGTTCGAAACGGTAGGATACCAACCCATTGAGACGCGCCGGCTGCACCCTCATGAGAAGCTCGCCGAGTTCATAGCCAAACCAGGTTTTGACCCGGAGTTGGCCAACTTGATGTTTGGGGCCCAGGATCTCGCCATTCTCGGCCACAAACCTCTTCAGGAGGTTTGAAATGCGGGTTGGTGTCGTCCGAACCCAAGTGCCCTTTGTGACCGGCGGAGCCGAGCGTCATGCGGCCAGCTTAGTGAGCGCTCTGCGCCACTATGGGCATGAGGCCTGCGAGATTACTCTGCCCTTCAAATGGTATCCTGTGGAAACTTTGACCGACAGTATCCTCGCCGCGCGCCTAACGGATCTGTCCGAGGCGGAAGGGGTGCCGATCGACATGATGATCGGGCTTAAATTTCCCGCCTATCTCGCACGGCATCCCAACCCGGTCTTCTGGCTGATCCACCAACATCGGCAAGCCTATGACCAATGGGATGCAGGCACATCAGATCTGCTGGACAGCTCCGAAGGAATGATGGCCCGTGATATGATCCGCGCGGAAGACCGGGCGGCTTTTGCGCGCAGTCAGCGCCCCATTTATGCGAATTCGCAAAATGTCGCTGGACGGCTGAAGACATATCTTGGACTGCCTTCGACGCCTTTGTACCATCCCCCACCGCTCGCGGACCGAATGACACAAGACGCATTTGGTGACTATCTTTTCGCCCCGGGTCGTCTGAACCCCTCGAAGCGGGTCGATCTGATGCTGCGCGCTTTGGCCAAAACCCCTGGGCCAATGCGCCTGGTCATCGCTGGTGTGCCAGAAAACCCCGCCTACCTAGACGATTTGCGAGAATTGGCCGCGGCTTTGGGGATTTCGGGGCGCGTCGACTGGTTGGGCGGCATCGATAATGAAACGATGATCCGACACTATGCCCAAGCCCGCGGCGTCGTCTTTACGCCGCAAGATGAAGATCTGGGCTATATCACGTTGGAGGCCATGCTCTCGGGCAAGCCGGTGATCACGACCACCGACGCCGGTGGTCCGCTGGAGTTCATTTCCCACAAGCAACAGGGTTTGATTACCACTCCCGATGCGGAGGCGCTCTCGAAGGCCTTCACCATGCTTTATGAAGATGCCAGCTTGGCCGAAACAATGGGTCAGGCTGGGCTCGAGCGCTATCAAAGCATGCAGATCTCGTGGGAGCATGTAGTGGAGACGCTAACCGGAGAAACGGCAAAGCCGGCCCCGGGACCTGCGCAGATCGCGGCCCTTGAAGCAAAAGCCGCAGCCACGCCGGCCGAAGAAGCGGTGGCGCGTGTACAGGCTGCCGTGGCGCCACCGCCTGCGCCGGCCTTGCCTTTTGCCTCCATCACCGACGTGCTGCAGGCCTATGCCTTTGACACCATGCCACAGGAAAAAGGTGCGGGGCCCGCGCCGGTTGAGCCTGGCTTGGCGCAATATCTGGGCTCTCATTGGACGCGCTACTTGACCACTTTGCATCATGTTGTCAGCTGTGCTCCGCGCGACATTCTGGATGTCGGTGTCTTTCCGCCTTTGGCCTTTGAGGCCATGGTCGTAAACGCCCTTAAGGACGTTAAAATGAGCGGGATTTGGGAAGGGCCACATCCTTATGCGCAGTCGGTCAAAAGCCTAAACCCGGCCTACCCTGATTTTGATATTGAGCTGCGCCCTGCCAACATCGAGCGTGATGTCATGCCCTATGGGGATGCGGAGTTCGACATGGTGTTGGGCATGGAGATCTTCGAGCATCTCGCTCTGGACCCGCATTTCTTCCTGTCCCAAGCGGCCCGCGTGTTGCGGCCGGGCGGGCATATCATTCTGACCACGCCCAATGTCGGCAGTCACCGCGGTGTGCGAAAGATGCTGGATCGCGAATCCCCCTACTCTTTCGGCCTTTTTGTGCCCACAGGCGGGGTCTACGGGCGGCACAACCGCGAATACACCCCCCGGGAGGTAGAGGCTCTTGCCCATGGCGCAGGTTTTGAAACCCAGTTCTTGGGCACAACAGATGTCTATGACACCCATGTGGACCCCGCGACTGCAGCTCTCATGATTGCCCGCGAAGACGCATTGGAACTACGCGGAGAAACAATTGTCTTTGTAGGGCGGAAAACAGGCGTGCCGAGTGCCCCCCCACCCGGGCTCTATCACGGCGATCCTGCACGGCTCTCAGGTAAACTGGTTTTGACTAAGGACGAGGCCGAGACCGGGCTTACGCAAATCACCGCTCAAAACACCTCTTCAAGCTGGTGGCCGGCGACGGGAAATCAAGCGACGGCTCTCTTGGCAGAATGGATTAACGATGCTGGCTATCTGGTTCATACCAATGTCATTTTGCCTCTGAGTGAAGCTGTGGCACCAGGAGGAGAAACGACGTTCAGTTTCCGCCGGGCTCCGGATCAGCCAGGTTTGGGAACGCTGCGGCTGCAGCTCTTCCAGACCGGTGTCGGGGCCTTTACTGGTACAGGACGGGCAAACCTTCTGGAGCTGCCCTGCTCTGAAGCCACCTTCTTGGCTCTCGCCAAACAGGCAATTTGATGGCTGATGTAGAACCGCGCCCGACCCTCCATTGGATCAGCCCCCTCCCTCCGGCTGAGACAGACATTGCGCATTACACTGCGCGCGTTCTACCGGCCCTCAGCGCTAGGGCCGAGGTGGTTCTCTGGACTGATGCAAGGGAGTGGGATCCGACCCTAGAGCGTCACGCCACAGTCAGGCATTTTGACCCGGATACGGTCATGCCGAGGGACTTTGCAGCCGCCAGCCGCGGGTCAGGGCCAGAAATGCTCTTTTTGCATATCGGCAACTCTTGGGTCTTTCATGCGGGGTTCTTACGCTTGGCACAGCGTATTCCCACATTTGTCGTGCTGCATGATCTCGCGATCCAGGAACTGATGATCGAAGCGATTGAGCAGAACGAATGGGATGCGCCAAGCTATTTGGCTGGTCTGGCAAAGTGGTATGGGGACGAGGGTCAACGCCTCGGCCAAGCCTGTTTAGACCGAACAGAAAATGGTTCTGCTATCTCCGCCAGCCTGCCAGGCTTTGAGTTGGTGCTGGACAAGGCACTGGGCGTGCTCACGCATACGGAGCTGGCCCATCATGCCGTGCAAGCGCGGCTGCCACAGCTGCCCGCCCAGGTCCTGCCCCTCCCTTTCGAAATCGGCCCGGCGCCATTACCGCGTCGCACCTCGAGCGGACCCCTGCGGCTTTTGCAGTTTGGTTGGATTGGTCCCAACCGGCGGCTCGAGCAGATCTTGGAAGCTTTGGCACAGATGCCGGAAGGGTTCGATTACCGGCTAGATGTGATGGGCAAAATTTGGAAGTCGGATCTCATATACGACAAGCTGACCCAGTTGAACTTGGTAGATCGAGTTCATCTGCATGGTTTTGTCTCCGAGCCGGTTTTGGATGACGCCCTGCGCCAGGCCCATCTGGTGCTGAACCTACGCCATCCGAGCATGGGGGAGGCCTCAGGCAGTCAGTTGCGGATCTGGAATGCAGCGGCGCCGTCGGTCGTCACCCGGGAGGGCTGGTACGCTGGATTGCCCGAAGACGTGGTTTATTCCGTCGACACGGACAACGAGATCGCCCAACTGCAGACGCTTTTTGTGAAGCTTGCCGCCGATCGCCACGCAGGGGATGAGATTGGCGCGGCAGGCCGGGCCTATTTTGAGGCGCATCACGCCCCCACCATCTATGCGCAAAACATTATCGACTGGGCTGACGAAACCACTAGCCAAGCCGGCCGAGAGCTGGCCTTGCGCTTGAGTTCAGAGCGGCACAAAGCGCGCAACCTACACCCCGATTTGCAAAAGCGCCTCGAGGTGCTGACAGCAACCGCTAGCGAGAAGCTCTAGGCGTTTTGAATGTCACCGAAGAGCATTTCATAAGCTTCCGGCTCATAGTAGCTCAGGAGCTTTTTCATGAAAGGCTTCGGTTGCTGGTCCAAGACCTTGGCCCAATCACCATAGCGCGCGCTTGGGATTTTTCCACGCCCGGTCTCAAGCTGAGAGATAAAGGTGTAATAGTCCAACGAGAGCTCTTCGGCCATCTTACGTTGAGAAAGCCCCTGAGCTTCACGCAATGACCTCAACCAGACCCCCAACTCGACGCGGGGATCACTACCTTTTTCCAAAACCGCTGACGTTGTCGTTTTGGGCATCGTGGCACACTCTTTTCGTTGCAAAGCCGTCACATATTCTTCCGCGCGGCGAAGTTGTAGTTTTGTCGCATACATGAGCGAAAATAAGCGCAAAAGCAGGCTAAAGTCGCTCTTTACTCTTCTTAACATAGAGCTAGAGAAGATGGTATACTTTTTACTGCATTATTAGGCTTGCTGGAAAATTCCAGTTTTGGTAATCAGTCAACAGCGGTCCTTAGGTGAGCTGGGTTGATGCGTCTTTAGACGCGTCTCTCCGAATTACTGATCGCCTAAATGAACCCTATCGTGAACGTTCACAAAGCAGGAAATTATAAACATGGCAACTCAAGAGCAAAAGCAAGCGCTTACGGCCCTCTATGTAGGGTACTATGACCGCGCGCCTGATCCGGATGGTCTGCAATTCTGGATTGACCAGATCGACAACGGCCGCGAATTCTCCACAATCGCAGCTGACTTCGCCGCTGCGCCTGAAGCTTTGGCAAAGTACCCCTACCTGTCCACGCCAGACGTTTCGACGCCATCTACTTTCATTACAAGCATTTATCTGAACCTGTTCGGTCGCACACCTGACCAAGCGGGCTTGGACTTCTGGACCGGCGTTCTGAACGATGGAAGCGTTTCCGTTGCAGAGATGATCGAAGAGATCATCATGGGCGCAGTAAACGATGAAGACGCTGGCACCTTCGACAAAACAGTTCTCGACAACAAAATCGAAGTTGGTCTGGACTTTGCCGAATCTACCGCTGATGTTTCTGGCTTCGAATTCGACGCAGACGCGAAAATGGCTGCTGAAGCAGCTGTTAACGGTGTGACCGAAGATCCTGCGACCGTTGAAGCTGCAAAAGCAGCAACAGACGCCTACCTGGCTGGTGAAACCAACCAAGGTGATACACTCACACTCACTGCAGGTGAGGATGTACTTACTGGTACAGCTGCCAACGACACCTTTTCCGCTCCGCTTGTTGCCTCTACATTTGGCATCCAAGTTCAAACGCTCAACGCCACGGACACGCTGGATGGCGGTGAGGGCACCGACCGCCTTAATGTGACGCTGAATGATAATGGCGCATTTGGCGGAAGCACCACCGGCAGCCCCCTCATCTCCAATGTTGAGCAGTTCTTCGTCCGCGCTGTAAGTGCTTCCGATTTCGACATGACCGGCGTAAGCGGTGCTGAGCAACTGTGGAACGATCGCTCCACAGCTCAGCTTGATTTCAAGAACGTCCAAGAAGGCGCTGTTATCGGCCTGAACGGTGCGCGCGCCCAAACCAGCGTTGATTACGCTGCTGGTGCTCTCGGTGACGACTTCACTCAAACTGTTGTTGCTCAAGGTGCTGGGACTGCCACGCAAGCTGTCGATCTTAACATCGATACCGCTGGTAGTGACATGATCACGGGCCTGAACCTGAACGCAGCATCTGGTGTGAACAATATCGTTCTTGAAGATGATGCTGCGTCCATTGCGGACCTGACAATCTCAGGTGATGCAGCTCTTATGCTGGCAGCCGATGGCAGCTTCAGCTCCATCGAAACCGTTGACGCAACAGCTTACACTGGTGACCTGGAACTGGACATCAGCGGTCAGGACGTTGGCACCGATCTGAACGTTGCTCTGGGTGGCGGCGCTGACAGCTTGGCTGTTAACGTTGAAACATTGACGGCCGCTGACGAAGAAGACCTGGCAATGCTGGACGGCGGTGAAGGTGAAGACAACCTGACACTCAACAGCTTCTCGGCTGCAGCTGATATTTCTGCTCTGAACTTCGCCAATGTTTCGGGTTTTGAGCAACTGACTCTGGACTTCCCGACGATCGACGTTGAAGACAACACTCTCGATCTCAGCGAAACCGAGTTCACCAGCCTTGTCGTGGATGGTGGTATCTCTGGGACAACTGGCGGGACGTTCACCGTCATCGGTTCGGAAGACTTCAACGCTATCACAGTTAACGAAGCAGTAAGTGCCGGCACCTTCACACTTGAAGGCTTTGAGACACTGACGCTCAATGCAAATGATGACGTTACTGCTGACTTCGTTGCAGAAGATCTGGTTGATCTGACGCTGACCCTTGATGAGGATAGCACATTCACTGTGACAAGCCTCAACGCGGATGCGCTGGAAAGCATGACGCTGAACCTCGGTGACGATAGCGACTTTGTCGGCCCGACTTCTGGTACTGCAGCAGCTTTGGCTACCATCGACATCAACGGTGGCGACGACAGCACTGCTCAGTATACCTTCGGTGGTGAAGAAGAGAGCCTGGCTACCGTCGATATGACTGACATGTCCGGCGCGACAACGCTCACCTTCGTTGGTGACATTGAAGCTGACCTGTCCTTCCTGATCGGCAACGGTGATCTGACTTACACCGGCTTTGACGCAGACGAAGACGACCGTGAAACCTTTGGCTTCACCGGTGATGAGATTGGTACAATCAACATTGGTGGCTTCACCTCCGGTGTGGGCAGCAATGGCGACCGTATCGACTTCAGCGCGTTCGAAGCCGTGTCCGGTCTCAACGATCTGGAAATCACCTTTGATGGCAACGACACTACTATCGTTGCAGCCGATGGTGAGTTTGACGGTACCATCACCGTCCAAGGTACTGATCTGTCGACAGACGCCTTTAACTTCATCTTCTAAGCTAACAGCTTATAAGATCAGAGATTGGGGCTGCCTTCGGGTGGCCCCTTTCCACATCTAAACCTCACGGAAATTCAGGAGTGTAGACATGGCTGAAGGCCAAGTTATCAATATCGACGGCAAGTCCTACGAGATCGACCAGCTAACAAACGAAGCCAAAAGTCAGTTGGGTAACATCCGCGCTGTAGATTCCGAAGTCCAGCGCTTGGAGCGTCAAATAGCGATCGCTAAAACGGCCCGAAATGCTTATGCCCGGGCTTTGCACGAAGAACTGGCCAAGGTTGAGCCGCAGCAGTAAGCTGCTACTGTTGGCAGCCGAACGAAAAAGGGCCTCTGCTGGAAATAGTGGTGGCCTTTTGCTTGTCACTTTCTCGCGCGTTAAAGCGCCCGGCCTTAAGCCTTAGAACTCCACAGAACTCGCCTTAGTCCACACCTAGAGACTGTGCGAACATCTACCATTTCAGATGCTCGCCCCCATCGGTGCAGATCAGTTGCCCGGTGACTGCAGGGGCATCAATAAAATAGCCCAAGGCTGCGGTGATATCTTCAAGGTTTACCCCCCGCTCCAAAACGGTATCCCGGCGCTCTTGGGCAAAGACCTCTTCAGTCTGATGTTGGCCTTGCAAAGTCGGCCCAGGGCCTATGCCGTTCACGCGGATTGCGGGCGCCAATGCTTGGGCCGTCGTGCGTGTCATGGCCCAAAGACCCATCTTGGCGATGGTATAACTCATGAACTCTGGCGTCAGACTCAGCACGCGTTGGTCGATCATATTCACAATGAGCCCAGTGGCGCGCGGCTCGCCGCGCTCATCTGACGTTGCCTGCAGCCCCTGCGCCGCCATGGCTTGCGTCAGCACAAAGGGCGCGCGCAGGTTGCTGCCAATATGGCGCTCCCAGCTTTCAGCGGTGGCCGTATGAATATCATCCGCCTCAAATATCGAGGCATTGTTGACCAAACAGGTAATCGGACCTCCAAGCGCCGCCGCCGCGCGGGGCAGCAGGGCCTGTGTCTCAGCCTCGTCGAGTAGGTTGGCTTGCAATAAAGAGGCCCGCTGCCCCTGCGCTATAATGTCAGATACTGTTTCTTCCGCCGCTGCCTGCGAGGTGGCGTAATGCACGGCCACATCAAACCCGCGTCCCGCAAGGTAGAGCGCCATAGCGCGCCCAAGGCGCTTTCCGGCGCCGGTCACCAGTGCTCGCTGCATGGCGCCTCTCCTCAGATGATACGTACATTTGGGTAAAACACATAAAGCGCGCGCAGCACCAGACCCCAAAACAGGCAGTTTCATGGTGTTTCCGCCTGTACTTTACGGGGGCTCTCGCGCGGCGTCTAGCTCGGCTTGCCGTTCTTGGGCCTCGCGTCCCTCGCGCAGATGACCTTTCGCACGGATGCCCTTGCATCCTCATGGCTCATCTTCCGGCCAGCTTTAACATCCGCAAACCCGTGCTGGATGCCCTCGATGGTGGCTCGCCCTGTTTTGAGAACGGTAGCTGTCGAGCTGTTGGGTGTCAGGGCATCGGCTCCCACGGGTTGATGATCTGCACGCCTGTCGACTCGAAGTCCGCAACATTGCACGTAACGATTGGCATGGCGTGGGTGATCCCTGTCGCGGCGATCAGGGCGTCCCGGTCGCTGCGGGGATCTGGAACATGCAAAGCAGCACAGCAGAGCGCGACAGGCCCGTCCACGGGTAGGATACGCTCCTCAAAAACCGGAAGCACCCGATCAGACATCCAAGCCCTCAAGGCGGCACCTTGCGTGCTGTCACGCCTTTCCATCTGCCTGACGCCCATCTCAAGTTCCAAGATGGTGATGACTGACAAAAACAGCGCTGACGGGTCTTGGTCCTCGGCCCACGCAACGACATTGGCATCCGCCTTCCCTGCTTTTGCTCTGCGCAGTTCGGACACCAAATTCGCATCGAGGATGAACATCAGGACAAATCAGCGGGACGTGTAAGGCGGACCAAGCGATCCGGTTCAAAAGCTACGCTTGCCGCTTCTGGATCGGCAAGCAAATCAAGAATACTTTTTTGCCATCCTGTAAGCCGCCTGTAGGCTTCAATGCTGAGCAAGACATGCGCGGGTTTGCCCCGGTCTGTGATGAACACAGGTCCGTCTTGCGCAGCTCGTTTTGCGCCACTGACGTCTCGCTTGAACGTCCGGCTGTTGATCGTTGTCATTCTCATCACTTGCATCCTTCCAAGTGCGCTAATTTAGTAACACAGCTACAACAGGCGGAAGTGTCAATCTGAACCCTTCGTGACTAGCTTCCCCAAGTGCAAATCAGGAAACCATCACAACCACGCCTTAGCCGACATGGAAAAGCGTGTTGAACAGCTTCGGATCAAAGCTTTGCGCCGCAAAGGTATCGCCTTGGATCAGCACGCTGATGGCATCATGACTATGCAGGCTTTCTTGATGGCTCGCGACAATGCGGAAGTCCCCTACCCGCGCCTCCGCAAGAAGTTGTTCGCAAAAGAGCCGCGCCGCATCTTCGACGAAGATCGGGTTGGCCGCGTTCAGCTCAGCAAAAGCCTGTTCGTCTTCGCGTTTGACCATGACCTGCGTCTCGGTCGGCACGGCGCGGCGGCAAATCTCGATCAGGTCTTCGAACCACAGGCAATCGCCCTCGTCCCGCGTCTCGACCGATATCCGCGCGACGGAGCGCTGCGAATGCGGCGTCGCCAACTGCCCACGGGTCTGGCGCGCGTGTTCGCTCAGTTCCAGCGAACAGGGGCAGGTGCTGGAATAGACATAGTCGAGATGCACGATCTTCTTGCGCTCGCCGTTCTGTTCGACCAGCTCAAGCGCGATGTCGTAATACTGATAACCCGTGAGGCCCGAGCGCAGGCTGCCGATCTTCATCGGGAAGGAAAAGCGCATCTGGATCCGCGCATCCAAGCTTTCGAGATCGGCCTTATAATCATCCAGCGCGGCTTCGATCACCTCAAAACTGAAAGTGGCTTCGGCATGGCGGTAGAAGCTGCGCATGATACGGGACATGTTGATGCCCTTCTTCTCAGCATCAAGCGAGACCGATCCGGTGACTGAGGTTTCAAGCTGCAAATCACCCCCGCCGCGGCTGTGATAGCGGATTGGCAGGCGGAAGTTCGAAATGCCCACATGCTGGATCAACTGTTGCGCGCCGCGGATCAGGCTGGTGGGGCCGTTTTGCAGATCAGGCAAGGTGGCTTTGTAATTGTCGCCCCCGGTGAAATCTGCCGGATAGATGCGGGAAAACGCAGGGTACCCGGTACCGGCCCCCATCCGCGCGACCGCCGGATCGAGAGCGGCGATCTCGGCCGGAGTGGCCTTTTGGCTCCAGGCACGCAAGGTGGCCAGCGCCGCTTTGGCCGCCTCCCGATCAGGAGTATCTGACACCTCTGTTTCAATAGTCATAAGCGCCCCTTCGCTCTGTCGGCCGCACGCTAAAGTGGTTTAACCGGTAACACCATGGCACACCACGGCAAGACAGCGTCTTAGGCGCCCTCCTCCATCTGGTGGCACTGATTAAGAGCCCGCGCGTCTCGAACTGTTTGCAGAGCACGCCTGAGACAGCCATGCGAGATCCCGGCCTGAATTGACTTGCTAAGGGTTTCTTACCTAGATGAACAATCTATGTTAAATCGCGAGGCGACCGGTGCCCCTTTCAAAAATCAACGGTAAGCTTCTGCATTTTGTCCATATCCCTAAGACGGGTGGATCGTGCATCACAAGCTATCTCCGGGCCAAAGGGCCGCTGGCTTTTTACAGCCGCGAGCCGGTTGAATGGTCTAAAACCACGCCTCAGCATATGGAAGCAGCAACGCAGCGCATGATCTTACCCGACGGGTTTTGCGATCATCGGTTCTGTATGCTGCGCGATCCGTTTGAGCGTTTGCTCAGTGAGTATCGCTACCGTGCAACTCGAAAAAATCCCGCCGAGGCGCTACCTGAGCACATCGGGCCTGGCGACACCCTGACCGTGGAGCTTGATTGGAGGGAAGAGTTTAGCGGGACGTTTGATGCATGGGTTGCAAAGGTTTTTGCAGATCAAATTAATGATCCCTATCTGTCGGATAATCACATCCGACCTCAAGTGGAGTTTACCGGACCCGACGTAAAAATATTCCTCTTTGAAGAAGGCCTCGAACAGGTGCTCCGTTGGATTGACCATGTCACTCAAACCGACCGAGCCATCGTGCCTCTCGACCGCAACAGCAGCGTGAAGTTCTCTATACAAATGCTTGAGAAAACGCGAAAATCAATTGAAACCTTCTACCAAGAAGACCTGCGATTGATTCAAAAAATCAAAGCATCGAGGAGATCCGCGTTGCACGTACCGTACTGAGGCTAAGAGCACCACCGGCCCCTTACAGGTAGTCTTCGTGGCGGAACACTAGCCAGTGGCTGGCACGATCTCCCCCGTGCGATCCAAAACACGCGGTACCCATTATTGGCGCAGCACAGAAAATGGAACAGGGCTCTTCCCACCTCACGCACTTGATCACGTAAATCCTTCGCTTCGGGCAATGCACCAAATTTGAAGGTACCATAAAGTAGGGCCGCCCGAGGGCGGCCCTGTGATCCAACGTCCACTTGATTATCTCGCTCACGCGTTGACCTGTGAAAAGGCGGGGAGACGCTGTTGCAGCTGGTCCATCATCTCAAAAAGCAGTTTAGCAGAAACGATACCCGTCTCCAAAGCCTTGGTGAGCAATTCTGCGAATTGAATTGATCGATCTTACCGGCTGTCGTTGCCGGGACCGTAGCCACCGTAGATGTAACCTTCACCAGGGCTGCGTTCTGCGGAGCGGGTGCTCATGACCGTGTCAGCATCGAAGCTGTAATCAGCGGTGCTGTAGGTGATGTCATTCGCTTTGGTTGACTCGAGGGGGGCCAGCATGCGGGTTTCATCACCGTAAGTCTTCTCGGCACCGATCGCGGTGTTGAGGAAGAGGTCTTGACGATAGGTCGAACTATCAGCCAGGGCGGCAGTGGAAATCAGGGCGGCGGCGGCAGTTGTCATAATCAGTTTCATACTGTGATCCTTTGATCTTACGACTGTCGCGGGATTGCGACCTCATCGTTGCTGGGGAAGTAACGGGCCCAACACGATCAAAGTTTCCGCAGTGCAGCGCACACAGTTTGTGCATAACCGAACATCTTGATTGAATGCCATGGAAGGGTCTTCAGGCCTTCTTTTGTCGATAATCTTAAACCGATGCTTCCATGCGCAAACACCCGCATTGATGCAATTGATGACTTGGTGGGCCTTACCTGCTTCTACGCCCGGCGTGATCCTGTGAAGGAGATCATTTGCACCCATACACGGATGATGCCAGATCTCGACGAGTATTAGATCGAAGTAGGCGCTTTGCGCGGATGCCGCGTAACTTGAGGCCAGCCTGTCCCGCATTTGCAGACTGCGCGACGCTCGAACTCATGCTGCGTGATGCCCGGCAGAAACAGCTCGTCAGTCATCGAAGCGCGATGAGCTGCTTGATTTCATCATCTGAGCAGCCCGCTTCAGCGAGCCGAGCCTACAAAGCAGGCTGCGCTGCCGCTCTCTGCTCCTCCGAAAAGGCAGCGGTGTTATATTGAAATTTCATGCCACGCATAGACTGCGTTCGGTCAGCGCGGAACTCTCCATACAGCGCTTGTAGGATAGCGAGAAACCTCTCTGCATATGCGCTAAAAGTAGCTTTGTCCTCCGCGTGAGCGAGGATGCGAGGGTTGATGCCCTCGAGGTCGACATAGACCAAACCTGCTGGCGCTGGATCAGTCAGCAGGACGAGCTTGATGTCAGCGCGCATTGCGGCGTGCCGGTCGGACATCTCAGACATCATCAAGCTCCTCAAACACATCAGTGACGTAATAATACTCTTGGCCGTCAATGACCGGCCGTTGGCGCGCCCCCTGCACATCAACGCGCGCACGCAAGGGTGCTGACAACCGTTTTGGGTCTACGTATGAGCCCGCCCTGTAGCAGTCTCGGAGGTACGTCCGCTCATCTTCGGGCAGGTCAGATAACATCAGGCGCAGGTGGGGCAACACTGCAGCGACTTCTGCCTCTGTCTGCTCGTCCGTGTCACGCGGCAGGCGGAACCCACAGTCCAGCAGCGCTTTGTTGAAATCGCGATAATTGTCTACGCCGATGCCAGCCATGGCGACATCCCGCGTCACGCGGCTCTCGCTGTATGCTTTTAAAAACTCTGCAGGGGTGAGCAGTTTGGGATGCAACTTGCTGGCGTAGTCTTGCAAGGTCGCGTGATCCGAGTAATCCGGCGATACGGTATATACGTCATGCCCCCCGACCAGCTCGACATGAATACTAAGCTGTCGCAGCAGGCGCACTGCATCAGCCCTGATCGCCCTGCGGGTCACTGCATCCTCACATCCATAAACTTCGATATGTGCAATTTCATCGGGGCGGACGTAATGCACCTGAGCGACAAGCTCGATGGTCAGGTCAGGGTATTGCGCGGCAATCGTATCTTGCACGGCGGCTAATGCGATCGCTTGTGTCATGCCTACCTCCCAAGGGAATCATATGAGGGATGGTAGGAGTGGAGAGATTTGAACTCTCGCGCCGACAGTCATCTACTGTCCATAGGGTGTATAAAGCCCGTTGCCCACCAAAGCACTCCCCCGATTATATCTGGCTGGATCAGCTAGATATTCGGGGGTAGGGAATGTGGTTGGTGTGCAGATGCGAGCTCATACTCTCACAGTGCCGCAAAGTAAGACGGCTGGCAAGAGCGACCGCAGGTATCCCAAGTTACTTGGACTTACTTGAAGTTACTTGAGGTTACTTGGCCATGGGCCTCGCCCCCCCCCTTACCGGCTGTCCTCCGCGCCGATATTGAGCACAACACTTACTATAGCTCATTGTGGTCCACGACTGCGCGGCGGGGCACCCCAGGGGCATTCAAAGCCTTGGTATAGCGCTGCAAAGCGGCATCATTTTTTGCAAAAGCCTCAAAATTGCCACCAAGATCTGGTCGTTTTCGAACCGACATGCGAGAGCAACAAAGACTATCAAGGATCGGTTATGCGACTTAAGAATTTTCTGAACGCCCTCTTCGCGGCTGCGCTGCTCGCCCTTCCTACTATCGGGGCCGCGCAAACAATCTTGACGGTTTCGACCCCTGAGCAATCCGCAACCTATACGCTGGAAGAGCTGCTCGCGCTGCCTCAGACCACCGTTGTGACCACAAACGACTATGTAGATACCGCCACAACGTTCCAAGGGCCGCGTCTGCGCGCTGTGCTGGAACCCCTGAATGTCGGGCCTGACGCGTCCCTGAAGATGGTCGCACTCAATGATTTCAGCTCAAATGTGCCGGCCGTAGATGCCTTCGAGTACGATGTCATTCTGGCAGTGCTACGCGATGGTGAGCCGATGTCGGTGCGGGATAAAGGACCGATATGGGTCATTTATCCAATGGACGACCATGCGGAGCTTCGAGACGAGGCCTTTAATGGCAGACTGGTATGGCAGCTCAAAACCATAGCTATCGAGTGAACGGTAAAAGCAGGATCATTCGCGCGGTACTCCTCGTCGTTTTTGTCGGTGCCGTGCTCTTTGGTATCGGGGTCGTCTATAAGCTGAGCGATAGGGTCGACAATATCCAGACCGCGGAGCAAAGCGACCCCCTTTGGATCGGCTCGCAGCTTCAGTTCGAAGTGCTCAGGCTTGAAAAAGCGCTCAGCGAAGTCGTGCTCGGCCTCAAGCCCCCAACCGAGGTGGTTTTGCGCTTCAACATCGCTTGGAGCCGGATCACGATCCTGCAGGAAGGTAAGCTTGCACGGCTCCTCAAGAGCTTTGGCATAGATCAAACAGTGCTTTCTGATCTGGAGCAGACCTTCCAGACCGTTGAGCCCGATATCGCTGAGTTCGCGTCACAAGAGCTGACAAATGACGCGGGACGCCAAAAGGCTGCAGAGATTCTTGCAGAACTCGCGGGCTACGACATCGCTTTGCGCAATCTGTTGGTGGCCCTTGCCCAGGCTAAAACGAGCACGCTATCAGAGTTCCGAACTGGCTTATTGTCATTATCACAGGTCATTGCCTATCTCGGCACGACGCTTTTAATCCTCTTCGGTATCTTCGTTTCTCTGCTTTTGCTCGAGCTGCGCGCCGCCAAGAAAAGGGAAAGGAAAATGCGCATTCTGGCTGAAGAAGCAACTTCAGCTGCGCGCCTGAAAATGAACTTCATGAGTGTGGTCAGCCACGAGTTGCGGACGCCACTGACGTCACTGCTAGGCGGGTTGTCCTTGCTGAAAGCCAGGGTCGGCACCACCCTGAAAGACCCAGCCGCCCTGAAACTGCTCGATGTCGCTGACCGCAACGGAAATCGGCTCCTGACACTCGTCAACGATATTTTGGACGCCCAAGCCTTGAGCGAAGGGAAAGTCTCCGTAAAGCGCGAGACGGTGGACCTCAATGACGTGGTCACAACTGCAGTCGAGAACTGCCAAGCCTACGCAGAAAAACTCGGCGTCAGCTACGCTGTCCACATCCCCCAAGAGCCCGTGATCACCCTCACAGACGGCGCACGGGTGACGCAAATTTTGAACAACCTGATCTCCAATGCTGCCAAATTCACCTCCGCCGGGGATGTGGTTGAAGTTCGCTTGACGCGGGTCAGCGAGAGAGCGCGGATTGAGGTTACCGATCATGGGATCGGCATCCCCGCAGACCTGCAGCCCGACATCTTTACCCCCTTTCATCAGATTAACCCTGGCACCACGGGCGCAAACAAAAGCAGCGGCTTAGGCCTGAGCATCACCAAACAATTGATAGACCTGCTCGGCGGCAAGGTAGGGTTTACCTCCGTCGAAGGCGACGGATCGGTGTTTTGGATTGAACTCGATCTGCTCTCGCAATCTCATCTGGCCAAGAGGGCGTAATTTGCCCCCTTCCCACGCAGCTTCCACCCGAGTTTAAAGTTGGCCGCGCATTGCCGCAGCCGCTACGCTTTGCGCAGCTTATCCTTCGCCAAGGAGTGCGACACGCAGGTGCTCATTGGCCAGAAGGCAACTGCGCCGCTAGCTTGGAAATCACCCTATCGGCCAAGATGATAAGCAATCTCTCACTGGCGTCATGCTGTGAGGCGACAGACAAATTACCTTCTGAAGAATAGGAAGTGAAAGCCTCCACTTTTCCAGAGGAAATCACATCCCCCCCGCCTCATCAATCAACTGGTAGCTCACGCTTCCTATCTTTTGTGCGCATTCCGGGGTGATCCGCCCACCGATTCCGATTTGATGCGCCCGCCCGTACCGATTTTATCCGCCCACTGATTCCGGGGTATCCGCCCACCCCTGTGACGTGCTGCTGCGAGGCAATCTGTAACCGGCTACCCTTCGTCCTTTTGGCATGAAGGAAGCCCGATGAAGAGATTGCCGATGCGGAAGATACGAGATGTTTTGCGGCTCTCAGCCGAGGGCCTATCAACCCGCCAGATCGCAGCGAGCCTGGCGATTGGGCGAACAACCCTTCGGGGCTACCTTGATCGCGCTACTGAGTTGGGTCTGAGCTGGCCGCTGCCAGCAGAGATGTCTGATACGGACCTTGAGCGATGCCTCTTTCACCGCGCTCACCAGAACACCCAACGGATCGAGACGCAGCCTGACTGGTCGTATATTCACCGCGAGTTGCGTCGGAAGGGCGTAACGCTGTCACTTTTGTGGGAGGAACATCGCTCCGACCACCCCGAGGGATACGGCTACTCCCGATTTTGCGAACTTTACACGCGGTGGGAAGGCAAGCTGTCGCCGGTGATGCGACAGCGTCACCCGGCGGGCGAGCGGTTGTTCGTCGATTACGCAGGGCACACCATCGACGTGATTGATCCTCAGACCGGGGAAGTGCGCACGGCACAGCTGTTCGTCGCGACGCTTGGGGCCTCAAGCTATACCTTTGCAGAGGCGACCTGGACGCAATCGCTGCCGGATTGGATCTCGAGCCATGTGCGTGCCTTTGGCTTCCTTGGGGGTGTGACGGCGCAGGTCGTGTCCGACAACCTGAAGGCCGGGGTCACCAAAGCGTGCTTCTACGACCCTGTGATCAACCGAACCTATGCGGATCTCGCCACCCATTACGACACAGCCGTTGTGCCCGCGCGGCCGCATAAACCAAAGGACAAGGCAAAGGTCGAAGGGGCGGTCTTGCTGGTCGAGCGCTGGATTCTGGCGCGGTTGCGCAATCGGCAGTTCTTCAGCCTCGGGGATGTGAACGCTGCCATTCGCCCGTTGCTTGACCAGCTCAACGACAAGGTCTCTCGCCATCTTGGGGCCAGCCGCAAGCAGCTGTTCGAGCAGTTGGACAAGCCCGCCCTGAAGCCGCTACCGACGGCTCCATATGTCTATGCCGAATGGAAGAAGTGCCGAGCAGGGCTCGATTATCACGTAGTGATCGACAAACATTACTACTCTGTGCCCCATCAGTTGCTGAAGAAAGAGCTGTGGGCTCGCATCACCGCCCGCACGGTCGAAGTCTTCCATGTTGGACAGCGTGTTGCTTCCCATGTGCGCACCTCTGGAAACGGCAAGCATTCTACACAGCGCGACCACATGCCGGCGCACCACAAGTTCCGCGAGGACTGGACACCACAACGTATTATCGCACGGGCCGCTCGTGTCGGGCCGAATGTCGCTACCTTTGCAGAGGTTGTGATGCGCGAACGCAAGCACCCCGAACAGGGCTACCGGAGCTGTCTGGGCATCATCCGGCTGGCCGACAAGTTCGGTGCTGCCCGCCTTGATGCGGCGTGCCGCCGCGCGCTCGAGATCAACGCCCGTTCTTACTCGTCACTCCAATCCATTCTCAAGAATGGGCTGGAGAGCAAGCCCCGCACCCGCGCCACGGAGGAGCCTGCAATCACCCATCCCAACATCCGTGGCGCCGATTATTTCCATTGAAAGGAACACAATGCTTGATCACCCAACCCTCGATCATCTGAAGGCCCTGCGGCTGGACGGTATGGCCGAAGCTTTTGCCGAGCTGCAAGCGCAGGATGCCGCAGCAGACTTCAGCCACGCTGAATGGCTTGGCTTGCTCGTTGACCGTGAGGTCGCCAGCCGTGAGACCAAGCGGTTTGAAGCTCGGATGCGCGCCGCCAGGCTGCGCCATGTGGGCGCCTGCCCAGAAGATGTCGATTACCGCGCGCGCCGTGGTCTCGACAAGACGCTGTTCCGGAGTCTGCTCACCGGTAGATGGATCACCGACAAGCGCAATCTGATCATTACCGGCCCCTGTGGTGTAGGCAAAACTTGGCTCGGATGCGCACTGGCGCAAACAGCCTGTCGCGACGGTGTCACTGTGGCCTACAAGCGAATGCCGCGTCTCTTCGAAGAACTCGAACTGGCCCATGGCGACGGGCGCTTCCCTCGCCTGTTCCGCAGCATCACCAAAGCACAGCTGCTCATCCTCGATGACTGGGGGCCAGACCGACTGACCGCCACGCAACGCCGGGATCTCATGGAGATCGTGGAAGAGCGCTACGGTCGCGGCTCAACAATGATAACCAGCCAATTACCCATCAAGGCTTGGCATGACGTCATTGGCGAACCAACCTTCGCTGATGCCATCCTCGACCGCATCGTTCACAACGCTTACCGCCTCGAACTCGAGGGGCAGTCTATGCGGAAAAGCGTCACCAAAATGGATGACGAAAACCCTCAAACCTGATAACCCAAACCCACTGCCTCACGGCAACGCGTCACAAGTGGGCGGATACCCCGGAATAGGTGGGCGCATGTTGTCGGAATGAGTGGGCGGATACTCCGGAATACGCAATCTTTTGGGAGATACTCACATATCTCAGATCCAGGCCCTGGGCGTGATGATCGGTAAATGGTTCTTGCATAAGCCTCTCGCTCAAAACTCCAAAGGGTCTTTGGCAGTGGTTTCGGAGGGGCGGGAATCATGGAGTTGGATAACATTTGTCGCATGACTCTGAACGCCCCCGCGCCGAAAGCTGGAATAGCTTCGGGCCGCGTGATGTAGCCCAAGGCCCAGGATGGACCCCAGCCCAATGCCTGCCAAATCCGCCATGAGATCAATAAAATCACCCGAACGTCCAACAAAGGGCTGTATGATCTCAATCAGAGCGCCATAGGCGGTGGCCCCCGGAACCATCCGCGTAAGCCCTTGAGGATAAAGAGTAGCACAGGGCAATACCAAGACTGCGAACGCCCATATATGGTGGTCCTTATCACGACCAGGCATATCGGAAAGCCCCAGAGGGAGAAGCATCAGCATACCGATGCAAATCATCAGGCCTACCGTGACCCACAAAACGATCATGCGGCGAGACGAAGTCTTCAAGTCAAACGCGCGCAAATTGGACATGAAAGCTCAACCTATCGTTCAAAGCTCCCGAGGCTAAGCACCCTCGGGCGGAGATGACGGCATTTATAGAGCGCTTTGACGGCTTTGTATTTATACCAAGGCGTTAAAATTTGCAGCCAGAGGATAGGCGATCAGAAATCGTGTACTGATCGCTCTCTCACCACCGCCCTGCTCACGCTAAGGATTAGGCACCCCATTAAGGGCTTCCTCAAAACGCTTCGCTGCCCCCATGGCCTCATTCATGAGCGCATCAAATGTCTTTGGTGGGTTTCCTCCGTCCAGCATCCCTCTAAAAGTTGCATAGGGATCAGTCTTACGGCCATACGCCCGCAAGGTCTTCTCATCCCTCACCCATGCAAGCACGATAACCTTTGCAGTTTTTTTGGATCGCGTACTTTGCGCTCTTCGACCTACTCAATCAGCGCTTCGAGTTGGTCAAGAAAAACCGGGTGAGCATAGAACGACCATCTGTTACCGACGAGCAGCGCTTCCAGGTGCGCGGCACTGCCAGTCATTCGTCCTCGTCTGACAGTGGCGCGTCAAGAATAACATCGGCGTTTCCAACCAATGCTTTGAGCCGGTCATGCAAGCCACCGTTGAGTGCCTGCAGGCCTTCCGGATGCATCTTGATGTCAGCTTCGATAAAACCAAGGAACGCATCCAATGCGGGGTCTCCCTCTTCGGCAACCATGGCTTCAATATAGGTCCGACCGTACCGACCTCGCAGTCGACAGGATCGCATGCTACATCCCCCAGCCGGGCGCAATGCCCCCTAAGGCATCAGTTCTTTTGCAATGCACGTAGAACGCGGTCGAGCGCTTTGCCCTGTTTGGAATATTTGGGCGGCCCGTCTTTGACCAAGTTGTAGTAGGATGTGACATCATAGAGCTGCACGGGGAGGCGCAAATCTTGCGCGGTGAGCTGTCCCGTGGCGGCCAAAACGGCATAGGCCGCAACATAGAGATTGGCGCGCGCAGTGACCCGCGTAGATTCCGCGTCCAACAATACCTGCTCGGCATCCAAAACATCCAAGGTGGTCCGGGCCCCCAGCTTTGCTTCCTCCCGCACCCCCTCAAAAGCGGCACGCGCGGCGCGGATCTGCCGATCTGAGGCTTCAAGTTGCGCCCGCGCCGAGGACAAAGACGCATAGGCATTGCCAACTTCTTGAGAGACCTCGCGGCTCACAACATGAAGATTGGCGCGCTGCGCATCGTGCTGGGCCATGGCCCGCCGCACAGCTGAAGACAGCGCCCCACCTTGATAGATTGTTTGACCTGCCTCCACCCCAATACTGCCACTGCGGCTATAGCGCTGACTGTCGAATGTTTCTGAAAGACCGTAGTTCCCTTGCAGCGTGACCCGAGGCTGCATCGCCGCCTCGTTTGAACTGACAGCCAACCGTGCGGCCGCGACCTGATGTTGTGCGGCCAAAACGGCGGGATGCGTCCGCACAGCCAGAGCCTTGGCCGCCTCTAAATTGCCACCCACGTTCGGCAGCTGAGGCGGGGGGCTGAGATTGCCGGGCTTGCGGCCAACGACATTGAGATACTCCTCCACGGCGCGCAGCAAGGCACCTTCTGCCCCCGCAAGCCCACTGCGGGCCTGCGCCAATTGCGCTTCAGCAAGAGCGACATCCGTGTTCGTCACCTCCCCCACATCAAAACGGTCGCGCGCGGCACGCAGCTCTTGGGTCAAAAGACGCAGGTTGTTGTTGCGCAGTGCGACGACGTCTGAAGCTTCAATGACCCCCATATAAGCGGAAACGGCGCGCAAGAGCACCCGCTGCTCAAGGTCGAGAAGCGTCTGGCGGGTGGCCAGTACCGTCTCCTTTGTCGCCTCAATCCGGTATTGGCTGGCGCCAAAATCATACAGCAGCAGCTCCCCAATCAGGTTGATTGACGCGGTCAGAGCTTCGGTGGATTGTGAGGGTGCGAGACTGGAGGCCCGTGTGCTGCCAAAGCTCTGCGTTAGCCCCCCAGCCCACCGCAAGACCGGTTTGAGCGCGGCCTTAGCACTGGCGACATCTTCATCCGCGGCGCGCAACAAGGCCCGGTTTTGATCCAATAGCCCTGAATGCTCATAGGCCCCCACCAACGCGTCCGCCAATGTTTCGGACCACAAAGGGCGCGGCACCAACAACACCAGCGCGAGAGGCAAGGCAACGCTCGCCTGCCGTAGAGACCTTCTGAAACGGTTGATCTGCATTGCTCGTCTCGCCTTTTATATGCGCTCTCTCTTTGGCTTAAGCAGGATGGAAGCGCGTTTCTTGCTCTGAGCGCTTAAAAGACAAGCCCCCAAGATCAGGCTTCCGCCATCCACCTACTGCCGCGCGTCTTCACAGAACGCGCATAATGTAATGAGATATCACGTCAGAAACCTTGTGAGGGAGTGTGCCATATCCGAGAGCGATTTGCCATTTGATATCTCTTGCCGCGCGGCTCAATCATCTTTGTGGTTCAACACGGCCTCAACATCCTGCGCCACATCGTCCCATGTGCGCAGCGCACTTGTGCTGATCTTCTGTTCCAGAGCGCGCCGATGTTCAGGATCCGCAATCAGCCGGTGGCAGGCTTCATAGATGCTGCTGATGGAGTGGGCATCGCAATATTCCACCAAATCCCCACCGACCTCAGGCATGGAGGAATTATCTGCCACCACCGCGGTCTTGCCAAAAGACAGACTTTCACCGATCGGCAACCCCCAGCCTTCGTAGAAGCTCACGGTCGCTGTAAAAAGGCAGTTCTCATACAGAAACCCAAGTTCGGTATCGCTGGGGCGTTTGGCAAACTGCACCCAGCCTCCTAGGTTGCCCGTAGCTGACATCAACTCTTCAAAATCGCCGTTATACCAGCCCGGCTTGCCAGCAAAGACAAGCTTGGGCACCTCAAGTCCCGGGGTCTGAATAAGACGTTGCCAAGCTTGAGCAAGACTCCAAAGGTTCTTGCGCGATTCCATCGTGCCCACGACCAGAACAAAAGGCGTCTTGGTCAGGTTCAACACAGATTGCTGCAACCCCTGCAAACTGCTGAGACGCGATTTAAACGGCTTTGCAGGATCATTTACCCGGTTGGAGTGCACCACGTTGAACTTCTGTGCCAGCGGCACCACGTCGATGGGGCGCTGCTGCCCGACTTCGTCCATAAATCGCTGCAAATCCCGTGCGGTATTTTGAGAGTTTGCCATTAAGCGGTCGCAATAGTCCAAAGAGGACCGCAGCCAGTGATAAAATTCGCCCGAGAAATCCGCCGCAATATGCTCGGTCGCAATGATCGGGATCAGATCATGCACCAGCTGGTAGATCTCAAGGCTCTTGTCGTCTTTCAAACGCTGCAGAGCGGGCTCTAACCCATCGATGTTCCAGATCGCACCTAGAATGATCAGCTGATCACCTGGCTTCGCGGTTTCGCTCACAACCTCTCGGGAAAGCTCCTGCACCCCGCGCGCCTGAAGCGGTGCGCGCCGCGTCTTGAAGGCTTCCCATTCTTCAATGCTCGAGCCCATCTTGGCAAAATAGCGCTCATGTCCGCGCGCCGCGTGATACGCACGCACCTTATGATAAAACCAGTACTTCAGGGGTCTGTTGCGATAGCGCACCAATGTCGGTGCCGCATCATGTTGAGAGCGTGCCTTCTTGCCAAAGAACACCGCCCCCAAATCATCGGGAGAGAACTCTTCCATATCCCGCAAAAAACTGGACTCGATGGCGACATAGGCGCGTTGGCCCCGGTCCCAGTAACTCAGCCGAACATTCTCGGCCCCCAAGCGCGCGACCATACGGCGGATGACTTCGAAAGAGACCCTTTGAATACCCGATACAGTGGTTTCTTTTTCCACGTAGATTAGGATATCGGTCACGTCAAAATAGTACATGTCGGGTGCGGTTCCTTGAGTCTGGTGCACAATCCCCAAGAGGGATAGAACACCGCTTTGCGACGCTCAGTGAAGAACAATTTAAAGTTCCTCAACCCCAGAGACGATGTTAGGACGACTTATGAGCCCTATATATTTTGACCTTTCAGAACAATTTCTGTCTTCTGGGGTCAAGTTCAAATACTATGGCATCGCGCGCACCGTGATGGAGGTGGGCTATGAGCTCGCCCGCTCCTCGGCTGACGTCCGCTTCGTCGTATTCTCTCCTGCACATGATCGCTTTTTTGAGGTTGAGCCAAACATAGGATCTGCCTCCGAGACAGGTGTCTGCGACCCCAATATGCCGGTTGAAGCAAAGCCTATGCGCTTTCGCTATAGCTTTCCCGAACCTCATTGGCTGCGCGATGCACTCTACCCGCTTGTGAGCACAGTGATGAAACGTATTTGCCTACGCAGATGGCGCCGGGCAATCCCCGAAGGCAGTCTGCGCGAAGTTGATCTCTCAGGCCAAATCCTTGTCTCCCTCGGACGGCCCAAAATGATGGCAGATTACCTCGTCGCCTTGGATAAGCAGAACATCCGCACGCGGTTCTATCCGCTGGTCCACGACATGATCCCGCTGCATGAATTTGCACACCCCCGCCAAAGCATGTTTGCGCGCAATTTTGCCCACGACAATGGAATCGTCATCAGCCACGCCGAAAAAGTGATGACCAATTCCCATTTTACAAAAACAGAAGTCGAAAAGTTTTCTGCCTCCGGTCATTTACCCGACATCCCCCCCGTTGTGCCCGTCCCCCTGCCCCATGAGTTGCGCCCAACCGATGAGGCGGTCGATGTCGACATCCCCGATACACCCTATTTTCTGGGGGTTGGGGTGATGACCGGGCGCAAAAACCTTGAGTGCATTCTCCAAGCAATGCTGCATTTGCACGATACCGGCCGCCCTGTGCCGCTGTTTGTCTTGGCCGGCGCTCATAGAAAGAGAACTGTCGCGCATCTCGACAAGCCAGAGTTGGCGCCGATCAAAGACAAAGTGCGGCTCATTTTGAACCCCAATCAAGCGAGCTTGCGCCTGCTCTATCAAAAAGCCCGCGCCCTCATTATCCCAAGCCATATGGAAGGCTTCGGCCTACCTTTGGGTGAAGCTCTATGGCTGGGAACCCCCGGAATTTCCGCCTCGGCACCGGCTTTGCGCGAAGTAGGAAAGGATTTGGCGGAATACTTCGATCCAAACGAGCCTGGAGAGCTCGCAGCCCTTATCGACAAAATGCATACTGATCCCGCAGCCTATGAAGCTGCAAAAGACAAAATACGGCGCAACCATTCCTCACTCCGGACTTGGAAAGACGTTGCGACAGATATCATCGCCACGGTATCCGCCAGTTCCACGAAAGCCTGAAGCAGACCATGGCCAAGCAAGATCATACTGCAGCAGCAGAACCAGTAGACACGACAAACGCCGCACCGAAAGGCAAAAAACGTGCGCCGCTCTTCAATGACCAAGATAAGGACAACATCTCCTGGTTCTGGTCTACCTACTTGAAGCAACGCACGCCTTGGTTGGGCCTGGTGATGCTGATGATCCTGGTTCAGGGCTTTGCCTATCAACAGTTTATCGCCCTCACGGAAAGCGGGCTAAGGGTGATCTTCGACGAAGGCACGGTCACAGGGCTGGTAAAGGTCTGCGGCATGGTGCTGGCGATTTTTGCTTTGCGCGCGGTGATGTCTTACTGGGTTCCCAGGCTCTCGGCTTGGCTGGCCAGCGACGCGGTGTTCAAGATGCGGCGCGATCTGATTGATCACATGATGACATTGGATCTGGCGTTTTTTGAGCGGACAAAGTCGGGCGATATCATCCTGCGGCTGGTCAATCAGGCGCAGGATCTGTCGGGCTTCATTGGCCAGACCACGGTCAACGCGGTGCGCGATACCGTGACCATCATTGCCGTTTCGGGCTATCTGATCTGGAAAAATCCAGCCCTCTTCATGCTGGTGATCATCGTCATGCCCACGATCACGATCGTGGTCCGGCGGATCTCTCAAGGCATCAAAGGCACGCAGGCAAACGCCGAGAATGCCATGGGCAACTACATGTCCGGGATCGAAGAGATGACGAACGGCATGCGCACCGTCAAAATCTCCAACCAAGAGCCCGTGGAAAAAGCCCGCCTGAACAAAGCTACCGGTGAGATCAAAGACCTCTCTATTCGCCTGCAAAGACTGCAGGCGATGATGAGCCCTACCGTCGATGTGCTGGCCGCAATCATCTATGTTCTCATCATCGGGGTGGGAGGCTACATGGCCCTCAGCCCAGGGTTTGAGATGGATGGCGCCGGCATCATCGGCTTTATGATTGGCATGGCCCTGATCTTTGATCCTGCACGCCGCCTCACTGCCTTCTTTGTCAGCATGCAAGCCAGCTTGATCATCCTCGACAGTCTGCGCTCACTCTACCGCGAAGTCCCCAGCATCACCAATGCGCCGGACGCCAAAGAGACGTTCAACGCCACGGGCGACATCATTCTGGATGACGTCACCTTCCAGTATTCCGAGAAACACCCCCTGTTCCACAACGTGAACATGGTTTTTGAGGGTGGCAAGGTCACCGCCATCGTCGGGGCAACCGGGTCCGGTAAAACCTCCGTTCTCAGCCTCATCGCCCGGCTCTACGATGTCAGCGAAGGGGTTGTGACCATCGGCGGGACGCCCGTGAAAGAGCTGCGCGTCGACAAGCTGCGCCAATCTTTTTCCGTGGTCGCTCAAGACATCGTCATCTTCAACAGCTCGATCTACGAAAACATTCGCTATGTGCGCCCCGACGCCACTGAACAAGAAATCTGGCGCGCGGCTGAACTTGTAGGCATCGACCAATTGATGCGCGACCGCGGCGATGCGCCCCTGGGGCCAAAAGGCTCGCAACTCTCAGGCGGGCAGAAACAACGGATCGCCATCGCCCGGGCGTTCCTGCGGTCCGCCCCAATCTTGCTGCTCGATGAGGCCACATCTGCGCTCGATCAGCGTACCGAAGAGAAAGTGCGCGGCGCCATCCACGAGCTTTCCAAGGGCAAAACCACGATCCTGGTCGCTCACCGCCTGTCGACGGTAACCCACGCCGATAATATCTATGTCCTTGACGAGGGCCGGGTGGTTGAAGAGGGCACGCATACCGAGTTAATGGCCGAAGAAGGGCTCTATGCCGCTATGTTCAATGCGCAACGCAGCAGCTATGGTTGAGTGAGCTGCGTTTGCCTTCACATCTAAAGGAATAGATATGCCATCGCTCAAACTGCCCCTGTTCCTTTTGGCCAGCGCTGGTATCGCGCTTGCAGCCTGTACAGTACCTTCCATGCCAGAAGCACCTGATGGCGCTCAGTTCTACGCCAAAAACTGCGTTGCGTGCCATGGCGCATCAGGAAAAGGAGACGGCGTTCTAGCCGCAAACCTTGACCAAGCGCCGACAGACCTCACCCTGCTGGCCCGTAAGAACGACGGCACGTTCCCCCGCGCGCGGGCCCTCAGCTATATCTACGGGCATCCAGAGCAACGTAATATGGAACGCCCTATGCCGCAGTTTGGCGGGGCAATGGCACATGATACCGTGCCGGTTGAGATAAATGGCGTCCTCACCCCAACCCCACGTGAGTTGGCAGGCTTGCTGGTCTATCTCGAAAGCATTCAGCGATAAGGGCCTTCGTGTGTAAGGCATGAAGCTCCCTCATGCATCCCTTCGGGCTCGTTCACCAAAATGGCAATGAAACCTATCCATAAGCGGTGAGCGCTGGCATGGACAGCAGTCCATGGCAAAATGTGGATAAGCACTCTAGATGCCGCCCTTCTAGGGCTCTGGGTTGTTATAAGCGGTGCAAATTTTGATATGCACAGGCAGATCATTTTCACCGGATGATCTACTATCGCATATCATTATTGATGCCACGCCGCATACCTGATATATCATTGCATATCAGGAGTTGATTTTGATGTGCAAAGGCAGATCAAAAATGAGTTACGCTAGCGAAAACATCGCTGCTTCCCTGAAGCTGGCACGTGAAAACAAGGGATTAAGTCAAAGAGAGCTTAGCGCTCGCTCAGGCGTGCCACAGTCGCATATCTCAAAGATCGAGAGCAACGCAGTCGATCTGCGGCTCTCAAGTCTTGCTTCACTTGCCCATGCGCTTGACCTTGAACTGACGATGATACCGCGTAAATCGGTCCCAGCCGTCAGGTCGATTGTGCGCAGTACGGGCAGCCACAAACCTCATAGCAATAACGATGCACTACGTGAGCTCGCGCGCGCGCAGCGCGTCCTCGATACACTGTCGTCATCTCTCCATGAGAGTCTTGCGGCAAACGCGCTACAAAAGCATCTTCAAGAACTGAATGACTTCCACAACATCTGGCAGGAGACTGGCTCAATCAAGCGGATCCGCCAAGATATTGAAAGAATTAAAAGTTCTGGAGACCTTGAGAAACTCGAAAAAATTGCCAGAGAGACGCAGCGCCTGCGCAATATGCTAGCACATAATGTGCCGTCACGCATGATCAGCGAACCAACCAGCAGACCCGCCTACAGCCTGGACGAGGAGGGCAGTGATGGCTGATGTCTCTGTTTTAAATGTCGAGCTTTATGGAGAAGCTATCGGCACGCTGACACGCGTCCCGGGGGATCGCAGTCTGTTCGCGTTCAACGAAGATTATATCGAGAGCGCTGACCGCCCGACACTTGGCCTGTTCTTCAAAGATGAATTCGGCGACCTGCGTACGGAGTTTAAGCCAGTCCAAAAGCAGGTCATGCCGTTCTTCTCCAACCTCTTGCCGGAGGGGCACTTGCGCAAGTACCTCGCAGAGCAAGCAGGCGTGAATGCTGAGCGAGAATTCTTTTTGCTTTGGGCCCTAGGGCGTGACCTTCCCGGGGCGATTACGATCAAGCCTGCGGACGGCGAAATCTGGCCACCGGAGGCTGCGCATGTAACGGGCAAAGACGGACTGAACCCCAAAGATAACATGCTTCGGTTCTCTCTTGCAGGCGTTCAGCTGAAATTCTCCGCCATTGAGGCCGCAAGTGGTGGGCTGACTATTCCCGCGTCGGGCACCGGCGGCAACTGGATCGTTAAGCTGCCGTCACGGGACTACCTAGGCGTCCCTGAAAACGAATTCTCAATGATGCGGCTGGCCAGCATGCTCGGCATAGACGTACCTCGCATTAACCTCGTCGACATAGAGAGTATCGCCAATCTTCCAGTTGACACTGATCGCTTTGGCACAAAGGCCTTCGTTATCGAACGATTTGACCGGCGCTCCAGCGGCGACCGGGCGCATATCGAAGACTTCGCGCAAGTCTTTGGCGTCTATAGCGAAGACAAGTATAAAAAGGCGAGCATGCGCAATATTGCGACTGTCATTGGCGCAGAAGGATCGGATGAGGATATCCGCGAATTCTTACGCCGCCTGACGTTCAACACGCTGATTGGCAACGGGGATATGCATCTTAAGAACTGGTCGCTAATCTACCCTGATCGACGCACGGCCGCCCTGTCGCCAGCCTATGATTTTGTATCAACAATTCCCTACATTACGGGTGATAGCTTTGCATTGAACTACAGCCGCGTGCGAGACTTTGCTGCCTTTGATGAAGATGAAATCTCCCATCTCGCCGCGAAAGCCGCTTTACCTAGAAAAATGGTTCTGGACGTGGCACGAGAAACCGCGAGCGATTTTGCATCGCTCTGGAAGCGTGAAAAAGATGCCCTACCGATGCTCGAAGACGTTAGGGCGGCCATTGATGCACTACTGCCAACCCTTCCTTTGATGAAAGAACATCTTTAGAACATCGCCACCCCTTGGAATGACCCCGAAACCTATTTCCCTAGGATGTTCCGGTATCTTTCAAAAAAGATATCCATGAGCTACGCCTTCGGAAGCGAAGAGAATAGCGTCGTTCGGGGGCCTTCGAAGAGAATGGAAATGTTGATACCCAGGGCTTCGGCGGTCGCTAGGGATGAGCCAAGATAGCTGGCGCCCTTTCCCCGCTGCAGTCCGCTGATAAAGCGTCTGTTGGTTACGATCATGGAGGTGAGATCATCTTGGGATAGCCAAGCGTCTTGCGCCGGGCGCGGACGTACTCGCCAAACTGACGGGCCAGACGTTGTTCTGCGGGCTTCAATTGCATGGTAGCCCCTCTTGATACAGTTCGGCAACTTTGCTGCCGTCAAATGCACATTGCTACCGCCTTGTATCTTTCATGAAGGCTCTGAGAGAATGCTACAAGTGTGTATCATTGATCAATGAGGCTCTACGCGCGCGACCTTCGAAAGGCGGTGCTTAGGAGCGGTCGAGAATTCGCCGGGAGCATTGTCCACATCAGTATAAGGGGGGCATTTTTGGACGCCGATCACCCCCCTACAGGGCCAAGCTTCCAAGTCTGTTCACAGATGAACTTCCCGTCTCCCAGTTGTGCTCCTGCACTCACATCAAGTCTTTGACCGCCTGTCGATCCTTTCTATAGTTTTCGCCCGATAGTGCGTAGTCGTTCGCCAACTTCCATTTTGCGCGATATGCCTCAGGCGTCAGTCCACGCACTTGGCTTAGGTGGCGCCGCAGAAGGCTCATCTTTCCCCCATTCAAGGCAAGCGGAAAGATGAAAGTCACCCTCTTGGTCCTATTCATCGACTTCGCTGCAATACGCGCCAAGACTGGCAGGCAAAAATACGACAAAAGTCGTTCCTTCTCCTGGACGGCTGGATACTGAAATCTCGCCCCCCATCCGCTCAACTTCGCGGCGAACGATGCTCATACCCAACCCTGTACCTCCGCCTTGACGTGCCGTTCTTGGATTGTGGGCTTCGAACTCCTCGAACAGCCTTCCGAGTTGCTCAGATTCAATACCACAACCCGTATCGCTAATGCGGAGGGTGACACCATCACGGCAGCGCTCTGGGGCGATCGCAGCATGCACTTCGCCCACGGAAGTAAACTTCACCGCGTTGGATAGAAGGCGCTGAATGACTTGAGTGAGCGATTGCGCATCAAAGAGTAAAAGCGGGTTATCTTTAAGGCTGCAGGTGAACGTAAGACCTATCCCTTTAGCCTTAGCGGCGCCTTGATGCTCTTCTACAATGCTACGAACGACTTCCGTTAGGTTAAAGGTTTCCGCGGCAATAGAAGAGCTGGCATCGTCTAAGTCAGCAATTCGCACGAGATCATCCGCAACTGCGCTCAGCCGAGAGACATTCCGCTCGATTACGCCAACAAGATTGCGCGCTTTCTCATCGGTAATAAGTGTACTTAGAAGGCGGGTTGCTCCCCCAATCGAACTCAGTGGGGTTCGCACTTCATGGTTGGCATGCGACAGAAAGCTTGCCCGGGTTGCCGCTGCTTGCTCGGCTAGGCGTTTGGCTTTTACGCGTCCGGTTTCAGCAGAGTTCAAGTGAAGCTGATCAGCTGCGATGGAAGCCAATCGGGTAAGGATTTCGACATCATTCTCATCCCAGTTCCTCGGTTGATGGTCTATACAGCATAAAGCACCAACTACGTTCCCTTGTTCATTGCGAAACGGAACCCCAAGATACCCGATGATCCCGAACTCTGCGACAGCTGGGTTATACTTAAGTTCGGGGTGTGTTCGAGCGTCTCGAACCAAAAGCGGCTTACCGCTGTCGCGCACATACTTGCAAAAAGAATGGCTTAGCGGTGTTGCGCGCGTTTGGAAAAGCTCTCCTGTCAAGCCAGAAGCTGATTTAAAAATCTGCTGGCCCCCGGCATCGTCGATAATCGTAAGAAGAGATACAGGCGCCTGCATGGTAAGGGATGCTATGTTCGTGAGCTTATCAAAGCGCGCGTCTCGCTCAGATAAAGACGCCCCCAGATCTATGGCTTCAGTTTCGCGGAAAGCGTGGGAAACATCATAATCTAAGGTCACAATTCCATCCTCTGGCTTACCGTTTGAGCAAAATCAAAGCTGCGGGGACAATCAATAGCAAACCCGCCTATCCACACTAAAAAGTAGCGAATATTGCAAGGTGTTGGTGTAACTTAGGTTTTCCGCGCTTTTGCCGTATTTTGCGCGATTCTCCCGGTTTTTTCGTCAAACAGCCTACGTGCCAACATTGCTCGCCTGGCGGAACGAACGGAGAGCATTGATGATCACCGAACTGAAGTCGATCCCGGACATCTGGAAAAGAATGCCGAGCGAGATGCACGCGCGACGCTTTCTGGAAAATCTCATATGGTCAACTGGCAGGCACTGTCCGCACTGCGGGTCGGTGGCCTCGTCGCCGCTACGAGGCAAGACATGCCGCCCTGGGCTTTACCAGTGTCGTGATTGCCGTCTCCAGTTCACGGTCACCACACTGACACCGATGCATAGCACCAAGCTCGACTTGCGTGTCTGAATTTCCGCGATGTTCTTGGTGCTGACATCGAGCAAGGGGATCTCTTCGGTCGTGATGGCGCGGCTACTTGGCGTCAACCAGAAGACCGCCTGGAAAATGGGGCATGCGATCCGAGAGATGATGTATTACCGCAATGGTGAGCTGCTGCCTCTGGAGGACATTGTCGAGGTCGATGAGGCCTATGTCGGAGGAGCACCGAAGTCTCTGTCAGGTACCTACAACAAAAGGGGAAAGGGCACAGCAAAGCCGATGATCTTCGTCGCGGCCTCTCGCGACGGACAGGCGCGCGCCAGGGTCGTTTCTGATTACAAACGGACCACGCTCGAGCCGGTTCTTCTGGAATGGGTCGATCCGGCGACGATCAGTCTAATGACCGATGGCAGCAAGAGCTACATCGGACTCGGAAAGACCATGGCCGACCATCAGTCTGTGATCCATAGCCGGAAAGAATACGCCAATCCAGAGACCGGCGCGCACGTGAACACGGCCGATGCCGTGATCTCCCAGGTGCAACGTGCCCTGGTCGGGGTCTACCACAATCTTGGAAGGCAGCACCTTCAGCGATACCTCGACGAGATTGTCTGGCGGTGGAACCACCGTGAGCCCGTTCGGGAAGTGGTCAAGCAATGGACCACGAGAGCCGGCGTTGCACGAGAGAAATCGACAACAATCTGGCGGCCGATCCCAGTGGTTGACCAGATGCGCGTCCTCCTACAGGGCGCGGTCGGCAAGCAAGTCCACCGCTCGAAGGAATACGGCCTATGCAGGCCGTTATGCTGACGCATTCCGTTCCGTGGGACATACAGAGCACGCATTGCTGCGATCCCAAAGAACGGAATGCGTCATCGCGTGCGGGGCACCAAGTCTACTTCCTTCTTGCCCCAAGATAACGACTAATATAGTATCCATAATAGCAAAAAATCCTAATAAAGGATATCATAATGACCCTTAAGCTTAATCTCGACACGCCGTCCGAGATGCAGGATAGGGTTCGCGCGGCTGCTCGTGACCGCCGGCTCGCACTTGGGCTAACTCAGAGCGACCTGGCCACGCGGTCCGGAGTTCCTCTGGCGACCCTAAAAGTCTTCGAGCAGAAGGGGAAGATCAGCCTCACTGGCCTGCTCGCCATCGCCGACGCGCTCGACGCCATCGCTGGCTTCGGCACCCTGTTCCCGGCTGTCGAGGCGACCCGTCTCGATGATCTCGACAAGCCAACGACGCGACAGCGCGCTCGCAACTGCAGGAGTTCGTAACCATGGCCCGCCGTCTTCGCGTCGATATCGCCTTCGACTCGGACGATGTCCGCCCCGTGGGACAGATCGCTTGGGATTCCGCCCGCCGCTCCGCTGCGGTCGAATGGGACCCCTCTTTCGTCGCAGCCCCGCTCCCAATCTCGCCCTACCACATCAAGACGCTGGCCGGGCTCTATCGCACCGGCAATACGGCCGCCTTCGAAGGCCTGCCTGGAGTCTTCGGCGACTCGCTCCCTGACGGCTGGGGACGGTTGCTCATCGACCGCGAACTCGAGCGCCGCGGCAGCGGTCGCACCGCCATCACTCCGGTTGACCGTCTGGCGATCGTCGGCACCCACGGCATGGGCGCCCTCATCTATCGTCCAGAAGAGCAAGTGGTCGGCCCGAACAGCGTCGACCTCGAGTGGTTCGCCGATCTCGCGACCAGCATGGCCGAAGACGCTTCCGTGGAGGACCTCCGCAAGGCCCGCGCGGCGGCCGGTGGCTCTGCCGGCGCCCGACCGAAACTCGTGGCCCTGCTCGATGTGGAGACCGGCCGCGTGCGCGACCATCGGCGAACCCCGGAGCGCGGCGAACGGCAGGTGCTGATCAAGCACCGGGCGACAACCGACAGCCCGACCGCGATCGAAGAGGAAGAGGCCTACGCGAGGATGGCGCGGGCGGCCGGTATCGCCATGCCCTGGACGATGGTGCTGCGCTCTGGGCGCGGCGATGCTTTCTTTGCCGTTGAGCGCTTTGACCGCAGAGGCGCCGGACGGGTGCATATGCATACCGCCGCTGGCATGCTCGACGTCGACTTCCGGCAGCCGTCCACCGATTACGAGAACCTGCATAAGCTGGTGCGTTGGACCACCCGGCATGCTGGAGATCAGGACGAAATGTTCCGCAGGATGGCCTTCAACGTCCTCGCCCACAATCGGGATGATCACCTGAAGAACCACGCCTTCCTGATGGACGCTGGGGGCGGTTGGCGCTTGTCGCCGGCCTACGACGTCAGCTTCTCCGACGGGCCCGGCGGCGAGCACCATCTCGCCATCGCCGGAGAGGGGCGCCGACCCGGCAGGAAGCATGTAGAGGCAGTCGGGCAGGCGCTCGGGATGAAACCTGCAGCGATCGCCGCGCTCATTGATCCGGTTCGCGCCGCCATCGCCGACTGGCCGCGACACGCAGACGCCGCCGGAGTTCCGTCGCGGCGCACCAAGCAGATCGCCGGCTACTTCGCCACGTAAGGCCGGGTTGCGAGACACCAGTGTTACCCCCCCTCCGCACATGCAGGTGCCGACCAGGCGTCTCCGTCGCACGAGACCTGTGGCAAATGCTTTGAGTCCTACACTCCCCGTGCCCGTATCACCGTTGTCAGGTCGGCGCCATTGCGCTGCTGGACTGGAATCGTCATCCGAGAAGCTTTGCTCGGATGGACCCGGTTCTGGGCTGCCTGAAAAGCAAACCCCCAACTCACCTTGGGACGCCTGTCATGGACGGCGTGCCCCGCTGAACGGAATGCGTCATTGTGATACTGCCGCTTTCTTTGGTGGATAAGCGGGATAGCAAAAAACCGCTTCACACCAAGAAAGCGCAAGAGGCTACCCGAGATATGCAGATATATAATTGATTCTATTTAATAAATTTCGCTACTGTACAATTCTAAGCACCTAAAGGAAATACGGAGGCCGAAATATGTCAACAAACAGGCGCCGACTTCTTCCCCTTTAACACCATTTGAAATGTCTTGCCGGAAGGGTGAGCCAGTAGTCCGTCTGTTCAACCATAGCCAAAGCCACAATTCCACGATTTCACAGCCCAAGCCTCCGCCAAGAGCCGCCTGACTGCTCGGGCCGCCAGATCGTCTATCGAGCGTCCTTTTGGATGCCCGCGAAGGCCCCACGTATCAGTTTTTTGTCGACCTCTATTACGAACCATTGGACCCTGAGGCCCCAAGTCAAAATCCGCCCCTAAAGGACTTTGATTGTCAATCGGCACGCAACCATAACCCCTTATCGGCACCCAATAGTGACACCCCTCTGGGCGCTCGGTAGCTGGCCGGATGCAAAGGGGTGATTTTGTATGACGCGCACCCCTTAGGGATACCCGAAGTCAGGTTTAAGCTAGGTGACGCATTGCTCGTCTGCCGCCTATGCCCTGCCTCGCTGTACTGCAAGCCTTACCCCAAGACCATGTTTACAGGTCATCGGCGCCGCGAGAACGACCCCATCTAACCCGCCTCCGTGAAACCCTTCACCATTATCTAAAGTCTGACCCAAATCGGAAGGCGCGGACATATATGAAAAGCCGTTACCCAGGGGCTGATCATTGAGATGCTTGCCACGTCCGCGCGACTTTACTGGCACGCAGCCCTAGAGGGGCATTGTCATATTCAGCTCACGCTTCAAGACCGCCGATTTACTGGCGTCATTCTTAGTGGATTTGAGCCAAGCTTCGCATCCCTCAGCAACATCTCGGCAAAAGCGGTCCGCGTGGAGCTGAAGCGCCCGGTTCTTATGCATGCAGTGCTCTTCCGCGACTTGGGTAAACTGAAACCGATCAAGAGCATCTGTTCCATACCGGCGCCGACCTGCCTCCGAGTCCTGCTCCTGATAGAGCATCGCGCACCTCAAGGCATAGCAGTCGAACCCGGAGAACAGCGCCTGTTGCCCAGACAAAAGACGGGTTCGATACTTAACGCCCACCCATTTATCGAACCACTGTGCGTATCTTTGCGGCGCAGCGCTTTCGGGGCTTTCCACGGCACCGGCCATCTCCGGCAGGGTCAGCGCAAGGCACAGTGCCGCAGGCCAGTTTTTTGCTTTGAGGCACTGCTCAAGAGATGCGACAAAGACCTGCACGTCAATCTCCTATCTTGGATGCTCCAACCCGCACCGGGGGCATTCCAACGTCGCTTCCGTCCAGCTCTCCCCATCCGCTTGGTAATATCCATGACCCATGAGCCAACAAATTGGTCGGAGCAACCAAGATTTCGCCCCCCGTCTGCGGTCCGGCTCCTTCCAGGTAATCCTCGCCATTCCCGTTTCCCCTGATCTAAACAAGCAATACGTGCAGTATAGGCAGCTTTTTCCTAGACCGTGTCAAAAACCACGGTAGAAAGCAGCGCCAGCGCCCCAACGGTTGCCCGCCAAACGGTTACCCCTTACGCACCTTTAACCAATTTTGATCTCCGCCCTCTCTGCAAGAGCACGGATCACCAAGGCCGCATCTGACATGATGCTTCCTGCGAGGCGGGGACTGCAAGAGATAACGCCGACCTTCATGTCCTCCAAAGATCCGAGCACCTCAGACAGCGCTTCAGGATCAAGCGGCGCGCCTCCTTGGCTTAGGGTGTTACTCTTTGGCACGTTATTACTCTTTCTGCCGCCAGTAGGTCAGTCGATATGCCCGTCGCCATCGCAGACCACGCAAAGCCATTGCGCCTTTTCGCGATAGACGACAGCTCTCTGCCAGTGCTTCGGCAGACCTTCCACCGACAGGGCTATGGGGAGAGACGCAGTTCTTCAGGTCGCAAAAGTATTTTTCCGAAGCGGTTACCCTCGCACACTTACAGAGGCGAAAATTCCATTGAATGTTCAAAGGATAAATTCATATAGAGAAGCAGTCTGTTGGCCGATCGCGCAACGCCCAAAAGCCTTAGGAGCCATGCCCTATGAAACTTTTCATCGTGATATCAGCCCTGCTTCTCTCCGCTTGCGCTTCTTACGAAAAAGGCGAACTCCCGTTGATACGCGACCCCCAGACAGGCGAGATGCGGCCTTGCGGCCACATTGGGATCTTAGGAGACTGCAAGCACTACATGTGAGGACGGCTTCTTGCCAAGGTGCCCGATCGGACGCCCTTCGAACTGACCCTCTCCTGTGCAAACAACGATGTTTCCATCATTCGACGCGCGCACGAACGCGCCCTGAACTTGAATGTAGTCACTAACTAAGATGGTTCGGATCATAAGGCTCCCCCGCGGCAAGTTTCTGCCCCTTTCTATGGCGGCTCTGAATTACAGTAAACCGCAGAAAAGCCGCTGTAGCAAAAGCGTAATGCGTCCCCGCTTCACCTCAGGCGGCGCACATCCCAAAGCATAGGAAGAACCTCAGCACGGCCCGCGCGACCTGCCACGTTTCTTTACATCTCAGGCTTGGTCCGAATGGTTCATCAATGAGGACAGAGCCGTGATGACTTGTGCGTGTACGAAGGGCTTTGGGATCATGGTGCTTTCCGGGACACCCTTAGCGCTCCATTCATGAGAGCTGTCACCGCTCATATAGACGACCGGAATTTCAGATTGATACGCCCGGATGTGGTTTGCGAGGTCCCATCCGTTCGGCCCCTTGCCAAGATTTATATCGGTGACGACCGCGTCGATGCCCGACGGGTCAGCTTCAAAAATCTCCATGGCTTTGGCACCGTTAATTGCCGGGACCACGTCAAACCCTTCGTCAACAAGGGCCGCTTCGATGTCCAAGAGAATAAGCGCCTCATCTTCGACCAGTAATACGACTTTGGCGTTCATTCTCAATCCTGCTCAACTGCTCAACCTCAACCATGCAAAAGCTGTTCAGTTCCGCACCATACTACCTAAATTCCGGATGTTGCAGACGCAACGCAGCTCCTTCTACGCGCCGCATGCGCATCGCAGTGCCACCGAGGCAGACAGGGACGCATAAATTCACGGTCTTTGGGCCACACCAGACCCACGCCAGCGTTGCATGCGGGCCTTTTCTCCTCCCCCGGCATAGGCTCGTGCGATGACCCGCTATACCTAGAGACGCTGGCTCATAGACTTCCGGTAAAATACCTCTAAGTGCAGACCGTTGCCGGAGCGCTATGTCTTTCCGTCCAGCAACTGCAGGGGAAGTCTTCATGGTGACCAGGACGATTACCGGCTCCGTGCGCGCCGCGACCATATTCATCGCCGCGACCTTTTTTATCTATTCAAGCATCCTGGCGGTGCTTGTCTATCAAGAGTTCAACTCGGCGGAAGATCGGGCCGAGAGCTCGGTGGCCGCCGCCGCAAAGGCTGTCCAGATCAACACCGGCTGGATCGTCGAAGTGGCCCAACAGGCACTGCGCCGGATGGATTTTGCATTGGGTGCCGATGTTCGGGCCAACCAGGCTGCAACCTTAGCGACCATCGAGGATGCGTTAGAAGGACTGCCCGACAGCGCCAAAGCCTATATCGTGACCGCCGAGGGGCAAACCCTTTACACTACTGACCCCGATGCGCCCAATATAGATATTCGCGACAGAGAGTATTTTACGGCCCCCGCCGGAGGGCAGCAGTTCTTTACCTCTTCACTTCTTACCAGCCGCATCGACGGCAGCCCAATATTCACATTCAGTCAACGCCTTGAGCGGGAGGGCGTGTTTGTAGGTGTCGCGATCATTTCCTTTGATGCGGCCTTGCTGGAAGATCTGCTGACATCTCTCGGCCTTGGGCAAAGCGCTGCTCTGGCGATCTTGCGTACAGATGGCATGTTGGTGGCCCGTTTCCCCCCGGTCGATGGCCCCGTGGACCTGAGGCAACACACAATCTTCAAAGATCACTTGCCCAACGCGGATGCGGGGACCTATATCGACACGTCCCCCATAGACGGAGAGAAAAGGTTTGTAGGCTATCAAACCCTCCCAAACAGGGGGCTCATCGCCATCGCGTCAAATGGCTATGAAGAAGCCATGGCGCGTTTCTGGCGGCGTATTCAGGTGTTTTTGGCGATTGTCATCCCCACCCTTCTGGCCCTCGCGGCATGTGCCATCTGGATCATCCGGCTTTTGAGGCGGGAAGCACAAAAAAACGAGGCCCTCGAGGAAGCGCTTGAACGAAATGCAATGCTGTTTCGGGAAATCCACCATCGGGTCAAAAACAACATGCAGGCGATGCAAGCACTGGTCGCCATGCACAAACTTCCCAAAGCCGTGGAGACCAACTTCAAGCTGCGCCTCTCTGCCATGTCCACCGTCCACGAGCATATGTACAACCACGACAAATATGCCACCCTAGATGCGCCGGCCTTCATCACTTCAGTGACGCAAAACATCTTCAAGGCTCATGGCGCTTCAGATCACCTAAGCCTCGATATAGATCAGGTTTCGATTGACCATGAGCAAGCCACCTCACTGGCGATGCTGATCAACGAAGTCGTCACCAACTCCCTAAAACACGCGAAATCAGAAGAAGGCACCGCAGAGATCCGCGTGAGCCTTAAGCTCCTTACCAACGAGCAAGCCAACCTCATCATAGCCGACAACGGACCGGGGTTTGACCCCAGGACACGTCCCATCAACATGGGGACCAAAATCATCCGAGGCATGGCCCTGCAATTGCACGGCACCTACAGCTATGCGTTCGACGAGGGAACGATCTTTTCTCTCGAATTCCCCGTGGCGTGACCGCTCCTAAGATCGAAGGGGGCATCGGCGCCGGAGCAGCACTTTGGACAAGATAAGCGCTTTAGCTTTGATCATTTTTAATGGGCGTCGCTCGCGCCCTCCTTTTGCAACATGTCGTCGCGCAGTGGCACGGTTTGCCGTTCGATCATTCGATGCACTTCGGGCGGTGTCTCTCCGCGATGTAGCCGTCTGAGCTGATCCGATAGCTCTGCATCTGCATTGGTCCGCCGCTCATTGTGACGGACGTATTCGGCCCAGGTTGGCACATGATAGCTTTCACTCCAGTGCTCTGGCCGGTGCAGATCGCGCAACAGCGCCCATTGCTGCGCACCGTCGCGGATGCGCACCCGACGCCGGAGACTCATCGCGGCTAGAAACTCCGGCACATCGGACTGCGCGATCTCATAATCAACCATGACCATCACTGGTCCGCTGCGATAGCTAAGATCAAACCGCGTGTCGGGCTCTTTGAAGCGGTTTAGGGGATCAAGATTGAGCCCGCTGAACTCAGGCAGCGGCAGCGGCAAGCCGATCAACGCGCCGATTAAAAGCATTACGCTGGCCCCGACGAGAGCGACTTCCGGGCCGCCCCGGTCAGCGACGATCCCCCAGATCAGACTGCCAGCGGCCATGCCCCCGAAGGTGCCGGTCTGATAAAGGGCGATTACCCGGCCCACGACCCAACGCGGCGTCGAAAGTTGGATCGTCACGTTGAACATCGACAGTGAAAGCACCCAGCACGCACCGGCCAGCATCAAAGCGCCGCCCGACAGAGCAGGATGCGTACTCACTGCCAGCACGACACAGCTCAGTGCGAACCCAACAAAACCGCCACGCGCGATGATCTCATTCCGAAATCGCGCCCGCAGAGCCGCATTCGTCAAGGCGCCGAAGACGGCGCCCATGCCAAAACAGCCTAGCATAATGCCATAGACAAAAGCTGTCGCCTGAAGCGTCTCGCGCACCACGACCGGCAGCAGGGCCAACAATGCTATGGCCGAAAGGCCGAACCAGAAACCGCGCAGGATGACACGCATCAAATTGGGCGACATGGCAACATAGCGCAGCCCCGCAGAAAAGGCGCTGCCCATCGGTTCACGTGGTAAATGCGTGTCGCGCAGGGGCGCTTTCCAGCGCAGCAAAGCCAGAATGATCGCCACATAGCTTAGCGCATTGACAGCAAAGGCAGCCGCGGCTCCCGCGATCGCGACAATCGCCCCGCCTGCCGCAGGCCCGATGCTGCGCATCAGGTTGAACCCCATCGAGTTCAGCGATACCGCCGAGGGCAGCTCTTCCCGGCTAACAATGTCACCCATGGTCGCCTGCCAAGATGGGTTGTGCAGCGCGGTGCCACAACCAATAGAGAATGTGAACGCTAAGAGCAGCCACGGCGTAAGCCAGCCCTCAAAGGCCATAAAGGTCAGTAGAATTGAGACCCCGAACATAAAACTCTGCGCGATCAACATGACCCGGCGGCGGTCAAAGTTATCGGCAAAGACCCCCGCCAGCAGCGAAAAAATCATGATCGGAAGCGCGACAGAGCCCTGTACCAACGCCACCATGTTCTGCGACTCTGACAGCGACGTCATAAGCCAGGCCGCGCCCACCGCTTGCACCAGCCCGCCGAAGTTCGACGCCAGCGCGGCGATCCAAAGAGAACGGAAAGTCTGGTTGCGAAAGAGGATTAGGGGCGAAATGCGGTCGGGCAAAACTAGGGGCCTCGTATAGCTGTCCCTATTCGATATGTGGTTTGTCCCCTAACTGTCGATACCGCCCCGTATTATCTTGCAATTGGGACTTGCGCAGCGCCCCCCGCAGCAAAGACCCGTCCCGACAGTAAGCTTCAAAACCCGTCAGAGGCATGCCAACGGTGCGCATCGCGCAGCATTTGCGGCATAGTGGAGCGTGATGGGGTCCAGCCCAATTGCGTTCTGGCTTTATCGGACCCGCAGACCAGCTTCACCGCATCCCCCGCACGACGCGGGCCTTCTTCGATCGGCACAGGGCCATTGGTGACAGCGGCGGCAGCTGCCACAACTTCGCGCACCGAAAAACCATCGCCCGTGCCAAGACAAAAGACTTCTGAAGATTTCCCCTCCTCCAGCCATTTCAGGCCCGCCACATGGGCATCGACCAGATCGCTAACATGCACATAGTCGCGGATGCAGGTGCCGTCCGCAGTGTCATAATCAGTGCCAAAGATGGTGAGCGCTCCGCGTGCCCCAGCGACAGCTTGTAGGATCAGCGGCACCAAATGTGTCTCTGGGTCATGTGCCTCGCCCACCTCGGCATCAGGGTCGGCCCCTGCCACATTGAAGTAGCGGAAAATTACATAGGTCAGCCCCTTGGGTGAAAAATCCCGCAGCATCTGTTCGATCGCCAGCTTCGAGCCGCCATAGGCATTGATCGGATGCTGCTCGGTTTCTTCATTCAACACCACCCCATCTTGATCGCCATAGGTGGCACAGGTGGAAGAAAAGATGAACTTGTCGATCCCTGCCGCCTGCGTCGCCTCAATTAGGTTCAGCCCACCCAACACGTTTTCACGCCAGTAGCGCCCCGGATCTTGCATGGACTCGCCCACTTGGCTCAGGGCTGCAAAATGCATCACCGCAATGGGGGCATGTTCCGCCAGTACGGCATCGATCGCCGCACGGTTCAACAGATCACCCTCAACAAGCGGGCCGAATTTGACCGCCGCCCGGTGTCCGGTGCTTAAGTTGTCAAATGCAACCGGCGTATATCCCGCCTGTGCCAGCGCCTTACATGCGTGGGCACCAATATAACCCGCCCCACCGGTCACCAGTACTTTTGCCATGGGTCACCCTCTCGTTTGTCCATATTATTAGGGGTATCAATGCCCAAACTACAGCGTTTCGCTCACCACCCCGGCCCGCTTCAAACTCTCTATTTCCTCCGCAACCACCGCAGCAAAGGCCTGGCCGACCGTGCTTAAAGGACGCCCATGAGGAACGAATTGGGCAATGTCCCATGTGATTGATGGGATCAGCCGGTGGACCGAGACCCGGTTCAGATCAAGGAGTTGATGCGCCACGGGATCAATGATCGCGATACCTTCTCCGCGCTCTACAAGCCGGACAATGCCGTGGATGGTCCGAAGCTCCGCGGCGATCGTGCGGTTGACCTGAATGGTCTCCATCATCAGATCGATCCGCCGCCGCAGCGGGCTGCCCTGGGACAGGTCGATGAACATCTCCTTGCGCAGCCGCGGCAAGGGAATTTCTTCTATATTCTCCAGCGGATGCCCTTTCGGCAGAATGCAGGTCGCCTCGCAATGGGCCAGGGACAGGGCTTCCCCGCCGAAAGCCTCGGCGTTGAGCGTGATGCCAAAGGCCAGATCGCAGCGGTTCTCGCTAATCATTTGAAGCATTTCCGCCATGCCGACATCGGCGATTTGCACCGTGGCTTGTGGATGCTCCTTACGAAACTGAGCAAGCGCATCCAGCAGGAAGGTGTCACAAAAGACCGGTTGCGCCGCGATCACAAGGTGCCCAACCTGACCGCTGGCAATCGCCTTGGCTTCCTGCTCCAGATTGCGCAGTCCTGCGAGATAATGAACCACGCTCTGATGAAAACTGAAGGCTTCGACTGTCGGCGTGAGGCGGTTTCGCTTGCGCTGGAAGAGTTCGAACCCCGCTTTCTCCTCCAAGGAGGACAGCAAACGGCTGACCATCGGCTGGCTCAACTCCAAATGCTCCGCCGCGAGCTTCATGCCGCCCAACCGCATATAGGCGTCGAAAGCCTGTAATTCTCGTGCCTTGAACATACTGCCTCCCTCAGTATGCAATTTATGCAACAATATCGCGTCTCTTGTCAAATTCAGCATACTGTGGATGGTGGCCGCCATCCAACAGCTCCGGGATGCCGGATAACATCTGAGGTACTCATGAAAAACATAATCGGAACGATTGCACTCTCGCTCATGGCAGTCGGTGGACCGGCGCTCGCCCAATCTTATCCTGAAAAATCCGTGACGCTGGTGGTCCCCTATGGCCCGGGCGGCGCCTCGGACCTGGCGGGCCGGGCCTTGGCGGAAACGGCGCAGCCCTTTCTGGAACAGCCGGTCACAGTTATGAACAAGCCGGGCGCAGGCGGTATGAACGGCGCGCGCTTCGTTTCCGACGCCGATGCGGACGGCTATACGCTGCTGCTCGCGCGGGTTGGCATGGCACTGTCGCCTGCCGTGACACCGGGCGCCGCAGTACCGTGGGACGCCTATACATTCGTCAGCGCGCTCGAAGCGACGCCGATGATCTTGGCCGTGCGCGGCGACGCGCCCTACGGCAGCGTTGACGAGTTGATCGCGGCGGTCAAAGACAGCAAGGGCGCGATGACCTATGCGGCTTCAGGCGCCACTGCGATTGACGGCTTCACCACGCAGGCTCTGCTGGCCGACAACGATCTTGACCCGCTGACCGCGGCAACACTGGTGCCCTACAAAGGCGGCGGTGCCCTTGCGACAGCCCTGCTGGGCGGTCATGTCGATTTCGTCGCGATGGCGGCGGCATCCTTGATGCCCCATATCGAAAGCGGCGACATGAAAGCTCTGATGGTCTTTGCCCCGAAACGTATGGACAGCCTGCCCGAGGTCGCGACAGCGAGCGAGCTGGGTTATGAAAAAGCAGGCCAGATCACCGGTTGGAGCGCGCTTTACGCCCCCAAAGACCTGCCAGAAGACGTGATCGCCAAATGGCAGGACGTTTTGGGCCAAGTGGCGACCGACGAGAAATGGCTCGAACTGGCCGACCGTCGCGGCTCGATCTCCACCATCGGCACGGTGGACATGCCTGACTACGCGAAAAGCCAGTACGAGCTGTTTAACGGCCTGGCCAAAGACTTCGGCTATCTGCCCCAGTAAGCCCTTGCAGGCGGGCGCAGCATCGCCCGCCTGCCCCTATCCCAGCCGGCCCTTGCGGCCTGCTCGATCTCAATAGAGGTCCCTGTTGTCCATGAGGATTGCCATGACGAAGCCCGTTTTGCGGGGGGTGCTGGTCGTCGCGTTTTTTGCACTCTGCGCCTTCTATCTTATCCCTGTCTATGTGCCTCGCCCGGCGTTCATTCCCGGCTTCGCCCCACCGCCTGACATGTGGCCACGCACTGTGTCTCTGATCGGCATCTTTCTTGGCCTGCTTGTACTGATCCTCGCGTTCCGCGGCGGTGCACCGGCAGAGGAAGCGATCAAAACCGACAAAAGCTCGGCCAAGCGGATGGTGCTTCGTTTTGCGGGTGTGGTGATCGCGTTCGGCCTGTTCCTGCTGGCACTTCCTTACGTCGGCTTCCTGATCGCGATCATCCTGCTGACCTTCACCATGGTCCTGATGACCGGCGAACGGAGCTACCGGGTCTGGATCGCACTGCTGTCGGTCGGCGCTCCGGTGCTGCTGCTTTTGTTCTTTAATTCCGCCTTGGGCACCCAGTTCCCAAAGGGCGCGTTGCTCAAGACACTCGGCTTCTGATCGGAGATACTGATGCTAAACGACGTTCTCTCTGCACTCTCGGCAGTTGCCACTTTGCAGAACTTTCTGATCATGACCGCTGGTATCTGGGGCGGCGTGATCGTCGGGGCCATTCCCGGCATGACGGGTACTATGGCAGTGACATTGGCGCTGCCCTTCACATTCTACATGGCGCCGGTGCCGTCGATCCTCTTGCTCGTGGCCCTTTACAAAGGGTCGACCTACGGCGGCTCGGTGTCTGCTATCCTCATCAAAACCCCCGGCACCGCCTCGGCGGCCTGCACGGCCCTGGATGGCTACCCTCTTGCCCAACAAGGCAAAGGCGGCAAAGCGCTCAACATGGCGCTTTATTCATCGGTGATCGGCGACTTTCTATCGAATATCTCCCTGATTTTCTTTGCTGCCCCGCTTGCATTGCTGGCACTTCATATTGGCCCGCCGGAGTTCTTCATGCTGATGGTCTTTGCATTGACGACTGTCGCGGGAGTGTCCGGCAATTCACTCCTATTGGGCATGGTTTCTGCAGCCTTGGGCTTGCTGCTGGCGACGGTGGGTGAGGACCTCTATGGCTCGTTCCGCTTTGCCTTTGTGCCGGATATGCAAGCCGGCCTCTCGATTGCCCCGGTCCTGATCGGCCTCTTTGCGCTGCCCGAGCTGATCAAACTGGTGGTCCTGCGCGCCGCGAACAAAGATGAGGCGGCTCCCTTGGGTGCCCAACACGTGACCCGCGAAGAGTTCATGGGATCGCTGCGCAGCATCCTCAAGGGTTCCGTCATCGGTTCAATCCTCGGCGCGATCCCCGGCATCGGGCCCTCTTCCGCCGCCTTCTTCTCCTATGGCGAAGCGCAGCGCAGTTCTAAGAACGGTGCGAATTTCGGCAAGGGCGAGCTTGAGGGCATCGCGGCCTCGGAATCCGCCAACAACGGGGCCTGCGGTGCCACCATGATCCCGCTGCTTGCCTTGGGTGTGCCTGGCGATGTGATCACAGGCGTGATGCTGGGTGCCTTCATGATCCAAGGTCTGACCCCCGGCCCGCTGCTGTTTCAGACGAACATGCATGAGATTTACATGCTCTTCATCGGCATGCTGGTCTCTTCGGTGCTTTTGTTCTTCGCAGGCAAGGTCACCATGCGGATGTTCACCAAAGTGGCGCTCATCCCTCAGACCCTGCTGACCCCCTTGGTGCTGTTGCTCTGTATCTTCGGGATCTACTCCATCGCCTCCAGCACCTTCGACGTGGCCGTTCTGCTTGTGATGGGGCTGGTGGGCTTTGGGATGTTCTTGCTGAACATTCCCGCGGCCCCCTTCCTGATTGCCTTCATCCTTGGCCCGATGATCGAAGAAAACCTGCGCCGCGCGCTGGCAATTTCGCGGGGCGATCCTGCGGTGCTGCTGTCGTCGCCGATCACATGGGCCTTCGCGGTGCTGATCATTCTTGTGCTCGGCCTGACAGTCCGCCGCGAGTTCCTAAAATCCAAAGAAAGACGCGTTCAGCAATGATTAACCTCAGCGAAACTCCCCTTTCGTTTGACGACCCAACCGGTGATGCCACCAAACATCTGGCGCGGCTGATCTCGTTCGATACGGTCTCCTGCAACTCCAACCGCGCCCTCATCGACCATATGGCCGAGTACTTTCGCGATCTGGGCGGGCGGATCACGATCTTGCCTGATGAGACGGGAGCCAAGGCCAACCTGATCGCCGCCTTCGGCCCCGAGGACAAAGCGGGGATCGTCTGGTCCGGGCATACGGATGTCGTTCCCGCCGATGAGCCGGAATGGGAAACAGACCCTTTTCAGGCCGAGATCAAGGACGGCAAGCTTTTTGGTCGCGGCGCTTGCGACATGAAGGGCTTTGCAGCCTGCGTCATGGCGGTGGCCCCGCAACTGGCGCAGGCGACACTGACACGTCCGGTTTACCTTTGCTTTTCCTATGACGAAGAGGTCGGTTGTCTGGGCGCCCCTGCGATTGCGGAGCACCTGGCGCAGCTCTCCGTGCCGCCTGAGTTTGCAATCATCGGCGAACCGTCGATGATGAAGTTGATCACTGGGCAGAAAGGCAAGATTGCCATGCGCGCCCATGCCACGGGCACCGCGGGCCATTCGTCTTTCGCGCCCGAGCATGTCAACGCGATCGAGTTTGCCTCCAAGGCGGTGGCGCGGATTTCCGAGCGCGGCAAGCGCTATGAGCAAGAAGGCCCCTTTGATCACGACTTCACCGTGCCGCATGCGACGATGCTGGTAACGATGATGCAGGGCGGTGTCGCAACGAACGTAACGCCGGACAATTGCACGCTGACGTTCGAGCTGCGCTCGATCAGCGGCATGGCGCCTGAGCAAGATATGAAACTGCTGTTGGATGAAATCACCCGTGAGATCACCGCACCCATGGCAGAGAAAATCCCTGGCACCGGTATTCGCTTTGAGACGATCTTTTCTTATCCCGCCATGGGTGACGCGCGCGAAACCGACGGTTTTAAACGCTATGCCACCCTTCTGCCCGCCTGGGGCGGCAAGGTCTCATATGGCTCCGAAGGCGGGGTGTTCGAACAGATCGGCGGGATCCCTTCGGTGATCGTGGGGCCTGGATCAATTGAGCAGGCCCATAAGCCCAATGAGTTTGTTGATCTCGACCAGCTTGAAGAATGCGTTCAGTTTCTGAGCGGCATCATCGATTTCCTCGCGCCGCAATAGACGCGCTTGGCGGCTGTGAATTTGCTACCCTGCATGCCGCAACCATCACGCGGCATGCAGCGTCCCCTTTTGGCAATAATAGCGCGCTCATTCCGCCTGCGATAGCAAAAGCACTTCGAACGTCACGCAGACCCGATTTACCCGCGCCGCCATCTCTCCCCTTACCAGCGGACCCTCAAGGCCCACGGAAATCGCGCAGCGCCCATTCTCGCCCAGCAAAAGCACCTCTGTCGCAATATCGTCCAGCGCTGGCTGCCCTTCTAATTGCGTACCGACGAAGCTCCCCAGACCTTTCACCGCGCTGACAGGCAAGCCAGAGACCGCTGCGCATTTCGCTATGCCCTCTTCGATCACCTCGTTGGGCCGGATCGTACCAAGAGTGGCATTCGGTCTGTCCACCGGGCCCGTAGAGATCGGTCGAAACAAGGTAAACTCCGTCTCCACATCCGGCGCGGTTTCGAGCATGGCCCCTTCGAGCAACCAAACATCGACAGTATGATCCGCAGATAGGATCGTCTTCTCCGCCAAAAGATGCCCCGCGTGACAAGCCCCGTCCTCCGCACGCCACATCCCGTGAATATGCGCGAATGCCGCACCATCCCGCCGCCCCAGATGCGCACCGGCCTGCTCAATCACGGCATTTCGCAATACCGTCTCTTCGCTGTACCATGCCACATGGCGACCATCCGGAGAGGGCGCAGGGCGCACGAAGATGAGCTCTGCGACTGGCAAATCGGTCAGATCAAACCACGCACCCGCGCCATCAGCCACGTCTGTCATCGCCTGCAAAAGCGTCGCGCCCTCGGCCAAGGTCACCCGGCGGTGCGTCGCCCGACAGGGCAGCGCGCTGACACGCGCCGCCGCAAGCGGGCCGGGATGCTGCGCCAAAGGTGCCTTAGACACCGGCAAGTTCTCCACGCTCAGTCAGTTCAGCCCGGATCAACTTCTTGGTGATCTTTCCATAGCCCGACTTCGGCATCTCCTCCCAAAAGACGACGGTTTTTGGCATCTTATAGCGCGGCACCTTGTCTTGCAGCCAATTGAGCAACGCATCAGCCTCAGGCGCCGCACCTTTGGCGACGCAGACGGCGATCCCGACCTCGCCCCATGTCGGATCCGGCATGCCCAGCACGGCGCATTCGCTGATCGCCGGGTGCTGCAGGATCTTCTCCTCGATCTCGCGCGGGTAGATATTGGAGCCGCCCGAAATATACATGTCGGACGCCCGATCGGTCAGGTAGAGGAACCCTTCGGCATCCATATGCCCAAGATCGCCGGTCAGGAACCAACCGTCGCGGAACGCTTTGGCGTTAGCTTCGGGGTTATTGTAATAACCAGCAAAGACAGCCGGTCCGATCACGGCGACCTCTCCCGTCTCACCGGGCGCGACCTCTTTACCCTCGGCGTCCTGAACCTGAACTTGCATCCCCGTTCGGGAAAAACCGCAGGTGCCGATCCGCATCACGGCATCATCTGCCGAGTGCTGCGCCGGGGGCAACACGGTGATATTGCCTGTGACCTCGCCCAAGCCAAAATATTGCACCAAAACAGGGCCCAAAACCTCAATCGCACGCACCTGATCGGCGCGGTACATCGGCGCTCCGGCATAGATCATGTAGCGCAGGCTGGAATGGTCATGCTCATGAACCGAAGGATGTTCGACCAGCATCTTCACGATCGTTGGCACGGTAAAGGCATTCGTCACGCGCCATTTGGCAACCAAGCGCCAAACCTCAGCAGGGTCGAACTTTGTCCCGCCGGGCAGAATGGTTTTCACCCCATGCGCCACCTGCGTTAGCTGATGGATGCCCGCGCCATGGGACAGGGGTGCGACGACGATGGACGCATCATCAGGCCCGGTGCCCGGCATCAGGTCACACAGATGGTTGGTAATGACAAAGGCCAACTGGCCATGCGTCAACACGGCCGCCTTTGGCTTGCCAGTCGTGCCGGAGGTAAAAAAGAACCACGCAGGATCGTCGCGATCCACCGCGGCCACGGTGACCGGCACGCCTGCGAACTCCGTCACAAGCGTGTCGTAATCATCCTCACCGGCCCCGCCGATCTCCACAGTGAAGGCAACATCCTTACAAGCCGCGATATGGGCGTCGAACTCAGCGCCCGCCAACAGTCCTTTGGCCCCCGAAGACATGGCAAGCCATGCGACCTCCTCCGGCGTTTGGCGGAAATTGGCGGGCACCCAAACGCAGCCAAGCTTCCAGCAAGCAAAGGCGGCTTCAAACATCTGGTTGCAGTTCGCGGATTGCACCAGCAAACGGTCACCCTTGCGCATGCCATAGCGGTCGCGCAGAGCGGCGGCGAAGGCGGTGGCCCGGGCTTCCAGCGCGGACCAGGCCCAGGTTTTCTCACCCCAGACCAAACCGATTTCCTCAGGCTGGCGTCGCGCAGAGTCTGTCAAAAACTGCGAGAGGTTCATGACGCGGGTAGAGACAGGCTGCATCACGCCATCCGCTCAAGGATCGAGGCGTAGGAAGCCACAGCCGCCCCGCCCATGTTAAAGACCCCGGCAAGTTCGGCGTCAGGAATCTGCATGCCGCCCGCCTCGCCCATCAATTGCATCGCCGCCATGACATGCATCGACACGCCCGTGGCCCCGATCGGATGGCCTTTTGACTTCAACCCGCCAGAGGGATTCACCGGCAGCCGACCGTCCTTCGCGGTCCAGCCTTCGCGAATGGCGCGGCTGCCCTGGCCCGGCTCGGTCAAACCCATTGCCTCGTATTCCAACAGCTCCGCCACGGTGAAGCAGTCGTGCGTTTCTACAAGGCTCAGGTCATCCAGCGTCAGGCCACTTGCCGCGAATGCCTGCTCCCACGCCCGCCGCGCGCCATCAAAGCGGGTGATGTCACGCCGCGACAGCGCCAGTGGTTCGTTGGTATGGCTGCGGGCGCGGAAACGGATGGCGCGCTGCAGCTCAGCCGCCACCTCAGGTGCCGCCACAACCATCGCTGCCGCGCCGTCAGAGACGAGCGAACAATCCGTGCGCCGCAGAGGGCCAGCCACGAGGGGGTTTTTCTCGGACACGGTATTGCAAAAGGCCACATCAAAATCCCGCTGCATATGGGCAAGGGGGTTTTGCATGCCATTGTGGTGGTTCTTTGCAGCGATCATCGCCAGTGCTTCGGATTGGTCGCCGTAGCGCTGGAAATAGCTGCCCGCGATCTGCCCAAAGAGCCCGGCGAAGCCCCCGCCGACACCTGCTTCCTCCGCCCGATAAGAAGCACCGAGCAGAATATCGCCCACCTCCGCGCCCGGTGTCGCGGTCATTTTCTCGGCTCCGACGACCAAGGCGATCTTGCCTCTGCCGCTGGCGATAAAATCCATCGCCCCGTGCAAGGCGGCGGAACCGGTCGCGCAGGCATTTTCGTATCTGGTAGCGGGCACGCGGGCCAAGGCCTCATTCCCCATGCCAACGAGCGCTCCCTGGAAATCCTGATCCGAAAAGCCGTTGTTGAAGACCCCGACAAAGATGCCGTCCACGTCTTCGGCCTCCACGCCCGCATGGGCCAAGGCCGGACCTGTGACCTCGGCCATCAGCGCTTCAGTATCGGGCGCCTCGCTTTTGCCAAAGGCGCTATGGGCCCAGCCTACAATATAAGGGTCCGTCATCGTTTATCCTCCTCCAGTACCGGCTGCGGCATCCTACGCGCCAACCGGATTTCAATTTCCCGCGCTTCACGCTTCAACAATTCCGCTAACTCGCCATCGCGCGGCGGCAGCATTCGGCTTTCGATCGCGGCGATCGACATGGCGCCCGCGACAGAGCCGTCGGGGCGGCAAAGGGCCACGCCGATGCCCCAACTGCCCGGCACGATCCGCCCGGGGTTCAATGCAAATCCCCGCGCGCGGGTCCGCGCCACATCGCTGCGCAAAAGTGCGGCGTCATAATCCGGATAATCGCTGGCCATCCGCTCTGCGTTGTCTCTAAGCACCATTTCGACCTCTGCATCCGGCAGGGCGCTCAGCATCGCGAGCGAGCCCGCGCCGATCCCCAAAGGATGCTGCGCGCCAGTTTCAAGCGCGTGCGTCCGGATCGGAAACGCCCCATCCTCGCGATGCAAGCAAACCGCAGCCGAGCCGCGCCGCATGTTGACGAAAGCCGTATCTCCACTCACTTGCGCAAGCCGCACAGCCGCATCCGCCGCAATCTCCAACAACCCATGGCGCGGGGTCGCCAAAGTGCCGAGGACATAGCTTTCTTCTCCCAGAAAATAGAGCCGCGAGGCGCTGTCCTGTTCCACCAGTCCGCGCCGAATGAGCGCAAGCATCAGCCGCCGTACCGTCGGTTTTCCCAGGCCCGACGCCTCAATCAATTCCGACAAAGGCGCGCCCCGCGCCGCTGCGCGCCCGGTGATCTGCAAAAGCGCCAGTGCACGGTCCACCGCTTGGCTGCCGCTGGCGGGGGTCGCCTGATCTCCGCCGTTCATAATATGGACCTCTTGCATCGGGATTCCGGAATATGGAAACAAAGAACTGCGCATTCTTCAATTGATTGCAAGAAATATCTTGCCCGAGCCGACGAACTCTGTTCCACATTATGGCTCAATGAGGGAGGAACTATTATGAAAATGATTTCAAAGGCGGGTTTGGCCGCAATTTTTGCAACCGCCATCTTCTCCGGCGCGGTCAGCGCCGAGACCCTGCGTCTGTCGCATAACACCGGCGACACCACCACATGGCACAAGGGGGCCGAGAAATTCGGCGAGCTTCTGTCCGAGAAAACCGACGGCGCCTATGACGTGCGCGTCTTTCCCAATGCGCAGCTCTCCGGCGGCGACCAGATGAAACAGGCCGAGATGGTGGGTCGCGGGGCGCTTGACCTCGTCGTCACCTCAGCGATCAACGTAACCCCCTTGGTGCCCGAGATGGCCGTCTTCTCGCTGCCCTATCTCTATGCCAACTACGATCAAGTAGACGCGACCACCCAAGGCGAACCGGCAAAACTGCTTGAAGACATCCTGCGCGAAAAAGGCATCGAGGTGCTGGCTTGGGGTGAGAACGGCTTTCGCGAAGTCACCAACAATGTCCGCCCGATCAAGACCCCCGAAGACATGAAGGGTCTCAACATGCGCGTTGCCGGGCCGATGTACATCGACGTGATGAACGCGCTCGGCGCCAACCCGCAGCAGATGCAGTGGGGCGAGACGATGACCGCACTACAGCAAGGCGTGGTCGATGGTCAGGAAAACCCGATTGGGGCCGTGATCATTCCCCAGCAGGTTTTCGAGGTGCAAAAACATCTGACCGCTTGGCATTACTCCTATGACCCGATCTTCCTCGGCGTCTCAACCGAAGTCTGGGGAGAACTGGACGAGGCGACCCAAGAGCAGATGCGCGCCGCCGCGACCGAAGCCATGGAATATCAGCGCGAAATCACCCGCGAAGGCACAGCCGAAGGCGTTGCCTTCCTGCGCGACAAAGGGATGGAAGTTTACGAGCCCTCCGAAGAGGAACTGGCCGCCTTCCGCGAAGCGACCAAACCCGCCTTCGATACCTGGGCTGCTAAGGTTGGCACCGACATCGTCGGTAGCTTCCAAGACGCCATCGCCGCGACACCCGCGAACTAAAGCCTAGGCGCGGCCCTGCATCAGGGCCGCGCCGATCCGGGAGGGTCAGTGCCATGCGATTTCTGCTGAACGAGTTTGAAAAGATCGTCTGCGCCGTGCTGTTTCTAGGCATGACGCTAATCGGCTTCATCAATGTCGTGGTCCGCTATGCCACGCATTATTCATTCGCAGCCTCGGAAGAGCTGCTGACCAACGGCTTTTTGCTGCTAACCGTCTTTGGTGCTGCGATTGCCGCGCGGCGGGGGCAGCATTTGGCGGTCACGATTGTTCAGGATTTTCTCCCGCGCCCCGCGGCCCAGGCCGTGTTCCTGCTCTCAATAATCCTCTCGGTCCTGCTTTTGGTGGCTTCCGCTTGGTTCTCTTGGGCCACCTTGATGAACCAGATCGGCAGCGGCATCCGCAGCTATGCGCTTGGCGTGCCTGCCTGGTGGTATCAGGTCGGCCTGCCCCTCGGCTTTGCCCTGATCATCATCCGTTACCTGCAACATGCCGTAGAAATGTGGCGCGCGACGCGCCAAGAACCGCGGGCGTAATTCAGTGTTTGACATCTCCAGCATGGGTGCTGGCACCCAGATGATCGTCGCCTTTTTCCTGCTGATGGCCTTGCGCGTACCTGTGGCCTTCGCCCTAGGCCTCTCGGCCATGTATGCCATGTGGCAAATCGGCTTTGGTTTTGACCTCGCAGGCGACTTGATCGCCACCGGCATCGCAAAATACGCCCTACTCGCCATCCCGTTCTTTATCCTTGCGGGGACGCTGATGGGAACCCTCGGCATCGCCGAGCGGATGATCCGATTTTTCCGCATCCTCATCGGCAACCTGCCCGGCGGCATGGGGGTCGTCGGCACCGTGGTCTGCCTCTTTTGGGGCGCGGTTTCGGGATCAGGCCCGGCTTCCGTCGCAGCCATTGGCCCGATGATCATCAAAGGGATGGAAGAAGATGGCTACCCCCGTGCCGCTGCCGCCGCTTTGGTCTGTACGGGCGCTGCATTCTCCATCGTCATCCCGCCCTCCATCGGATTGGTGATCTATGGCGTCATCGCCGAGACCTCAATCTCCGCGCTCTTTATCGCAGCTATTCTACCTGGCCTCTTCATGGGGGTGCTGATGCTCGTCATCTTGCCCTTCATCAAGTCAACCAATCGAGAAGGGTTGGATAGGCTTTCCCCCACGCCTCCCAGCAACGGTTACTGGCGTGATTTGGGGCAGAGCTTTCGTGAGTCCTTCTGGGGCTTGATGACGCCCGTGGTCATTCTCGGCGGTATCTACTCCGGTATCTTTACCCCGACCGAAGCCGCTCTCGTCGCCACGGTCTATGCAATTGCTGTAGGGGCCTTTGCTTATCGCACGCTCACCATCCGCGCCCTATACGACGCCCTGACGGAGGCTGCTTCCTCCTCCGCCGTTGTCATGCTGGTGGTCGCCTATGCCAGCCTGTTCGGATGGGTCGTGACTGTGGAAGATCTCGTCGGCCAATACTCTAGCCAATTGCTCGGCCTTTCGGACAATGGCGGCGTAATCTTGATGGTCATCATGCTGATCCTTCTGATCGCAGGCATGTTCATGGACCCGGTCACAGTGATGTTCATCTCCCTGCCGATCTTCCTGCCGGTGGTGCGCGAACTTGGTTGGGATCCGGTTTGGTTCGGCGTTCTGGTGATGGTGAACCTCGCCATTGGTCTCATCACACCGCCCGTGGGCATCAATCTCTACGTCGCTGCAAATATCACGCGACAGCCTCTAGAGCGCATTGCGCGTGCTGCATTGCCGTTTCTGGCGATCAGCGTCATTGGCCTTGCCATCGTGGCGGCCGTCCCTGACCTATCCCTATTTTTGCCTGAGGTCCTAAAATGAACGATACCGTTGCTCTCGTTACAGGCGCTGCACGCGGAATTGGGCTCGCGACTGCAGCTCTTTTCCACGCAGAGGGAAGACGCGTTGTCATGCTCGACCGCGACGCAGAAGAACTCGCAAAGGCCGCGGCCACCCTGCCCGGAGCTCTGCCCATTACCTGCGACGTGTCGATCCCTCAGGAAGTCGCGCAGTCTATAGCAGAGGTCGAACAAACATGTGGACGCCTCGACATTTTGGTAAACAACGCAGGCGTCGCTGACTTCGGCCCCTTGGCCGAAACCGACTTCGACCGCTGGCGGCAGATTATGGCGACAAACCTCGATGGTGTGTTTCTGATGTCGCAAGCCTGCCTGCCCCTTTTGTCGGTACGCGGCGGCGCCATCGTCAACATTGGGTCGATCTCAGGATTGCGCGCCTCTACGCTGCGCATTGCCTATGGCACCTCCAAAGCTGCCATCATCCATCTCACCAAACAACAAGCCGCGGAGTTGGGAGAAGTCGGCATCCGTGCAAACTGCGTTTGCCCCGGCCCTGTGAACACTAAACTTGCATTGGCCGTTCATTCGCCAGAAATACGCGCAGCCTATCACGATGCGATCCCCCTCAACCGCTACGGCTCAGAGCGCGAAATCGCGGAAGTCATTTGTTTTCTAGCCAGTGAGCGGGCCAGCTATGTGACAGGCCAGGTTGTGGCCTCCGATGGCGGGTTTGACGCCACCGGTGTCGGCCTGCCAGCCTTGAGGGGCTGATCGTTACTACACCACTCGGCCTTTAACAGAATGAAGCAGGTAACCCCGGCGCCTTCGCCGGAGTTACCTGTTTAAAAATCAATGACCCAAGGTCGCTGCATCGACACGACGGGGATCAGAGGCGCCAAACAGATAGCCGCTTTCTTTGTCCACGAGAATCGATTGGGTCGAGCCCATCACCGATTTTTCACTGACCTTATGACCCCGTTGTTCAAGCAAGCCCACCGTGTCGAGGTTGATCCCCTCTTCAATCCGGATTTCATCAGGCAGCCACTGGTGATGAATGCGCGGCGCGAAAGAGGCTTCAGCGATGTTCATCCCGTGGTCAATGACATTCATGATGACCTGCAAGGTCGTCGTGATGATGCGCGAGCCGCCGGGCGAACCGGTCACTAAGAACACCTCACCGTCTTTCATCACGATCGTTGGTGACATCGAAGAAAGCGGTCTCTTTCCGCCCTCCACGGCATTGGCATCTCCACCGATCAACCCATAAGCATTGGGCACACCGGGCTTGGCGGCGAAGTCATCCATCTCATTGTTCATCAAAATACCGGTGCCGTCAGCAACCATCCCAGACCCATAGGAGAAATTGATCGTATAAGTGTTGGATACGGCGTTGCCATCCTTGTCCACGATAGAGAAATGCGTGGTTTGATCTGACTCATAAGGCGCAAGCTCTCCAGGCTTGATGCTGCTCGACGGCGTTGCCGCATTCAAGCTGATCTCACCCCGAATATCCTCGGCATAGGCTTTGGAGGTGATCTCACTCAAAGGCACATCCACGAAATCACTATCGCCCAAATATTCCGAACGATCCGCATAGGCCCGCTTCATTGCTTCAGCCATGAGGTGAATTGTGTCGGCTGTGTTATGACCAAGGAAGGAGATCGGATAATCCTCAAGAACATTGAGTATTTGGATGATATGCGCCCCACCTGAACTGGGTGGCGGCATTGAGACGATCTCATACCCGCGGTAAGTGCCGCGCACCGGATCACGTAGGACCGGCTTATAATTTGCCATATCCTCAACAGTGATGCGTCCACCGGCGGCCTGTACCGCATCGGCGATCTTTGTCGCCGTCTCGCCTTTGTAAAAGCCGTCTGTCCCCTCATCAGCGATCCTTTGGAGGGTATTTGCGAGGTCCGCTTGCACAAGGGTCTCGCCGGGCTCATAAAAACCGCCATCTTCTTTGTAGAAAATGCTCTCAGAGGTGGGCCATTTCTTCAGCCGATCCTCAAGCCCTTTGAGGCTGTCTGCAAGTCCGGGCGTGACCGCGATGCCATCGCGCGCCAGCGCAATGGCTGGCTCAACCACTTCGGCGAGCGTCATGCTGCCGTAATTTTCCAGCGCCATCTGCATGCCCGCGACGGTTCCAGGCACGCCCACGGCCAATCCCGTGAACCGTGAAAGCTCGCTGTCAGCATTGCCTTCGGCGTCGAGATACATGTCCCTTTCAGCAGAGGCGGGCGCCATTTCGCGGTAGTCTATCGCCTTGGTCTCTCCAGACTCGGCGTCATGCACGATCATGAAACCACCTCCGCCGATATTACCCGCGCGCGGTAGGGTCACAGCCAGTGCAAATGCTACAGCAACACCTGCGTCAACGGCATTGCCGCCAGCCTTAAGAATATCGAGCCCAATCTGGGCCGCGACAGCTTCTTGGGCCGAGACCATACCATTCTCGGCGTAGACGGGATGAACACGGTCATTCCCGGAAAAAATAGCTGCTTCTTGGGCATGAAGCGCGGGGACAGCCAGCATTGCCAAGCCTACCGCGCTGGTGAAAATCTGTTTCATCGAATTCCTCCCAGTTGCGTTTGCGTAGGTTAAGGCTCGCTGTTTAGCTGAAAAAGTGCAACGGGTAGGTAATGCTAACGGATTTTGAGCCCGTCCTCCTTCGTACCCTTAGGTGCTGTGATTGGGCCGATCGTTGCCCTGACGTTGTGCTCTGCGACGACAGCCTTCCTCGAAGGCTTCGGCCAAGATTTCTTCGCTGCAGAACTGCGACCTAGCCAGATTGGCCAAACGGTAACGCCTCTGCCCTTAACAAAATGCCGCCCCCTGTCGGAGGCGGCAGATGTCGTTTCAAAAATGGAGCTTACTTCTGCTGTGGCTTGTCGCCAGGTTTCGCCGGGCTTTTCTTAGGCTGGGTTTTAGGTGCAGTAGCCATCTTTCGTTACTCGCGCTTGCAAAGGTCGACACCATGTCGAACCTGAGCCCAAGTATCGCGCGGAACGGCAATTCCACAAAGGTCGTTTCCTGTCCGCCGCGTCGCATTTGGCACGTTCTGCAAAAACTGGCCGAGGAACTCGTTTTCTAAAACGATTTCCTGAGGTCACGAGAGCTCAATGCACCCGCCAATAGCGGCGCATGTGCTTCTCTTCTACCTGTCACCCCTTCGCGCCCTGCCCTCGGGCGTAGACATCTTCATATCGGATGATGTCATCTTCGCCGAGATAGCTGCCGGTTTGCACTTCAATGAGCACCATTGGCACCTTCCCGGGGTTCTCCATCCTGTGTGTGGCCCCCAGAGGGATATAGACAGATTGGTTCTCGCTCACGAGCTGTACTTCTTCGCCAATCGTCACCTTGGCCGTGCCTTCAACGACAATCCAGTGTTCAGATCGGTGATGATGGCTTTGCAGGCTGAGGGCGGCACCGGGGTTTACCGTGATCCGTTTCACCTGGAACCGCGCCCCTGACACAAGAGATTCGAACCAACCCCAAGGGCGAAAATCCTTCGGGAGTGTGTCCGCTTGAGAGGCACCCTTGGCTTTAAGAGCCGCAACCGCTTTTTTCACATCCTGGGCGCGGTCTTTATGTGCCACCAACACCGCGTCAGGCATGGCCACCGCAATGATGTCCTGCAGCCCGATACCAACCAATTGCTGTCGTGGGTCTTCAGCGCGCAGCATTGTGTCCTGACAATCGATGGCCGTGGCACAATCCGAGACCACCACGCCCGCTTCATCCGGACCGGTCTCACGCCAGACAGCATCCCAACCACCCAAATCCGACCACGACCCCCCATAGGGGACAACGCTGAGGTTTTCCGCTTTCTCCATCACGGCATAGTCGATCGAGATATCCTCAACCTGGCTCCAAGGTTTGGGCGCCAGTCGGGTAAAGCCAAGATCTTGTTCGGCCTGTTCCACAGAGGCGCGCACCAAAGACAGCATCTCGGGCGCATGCGCCTCGAAGGCGGCAATGATCGCCTGGACCGAGAAGAGGAAAATTCCTGCATTCCACAAATGCTGCCCGCCTTGAAGCAGCGCTTCTGCCGTGGCGCTATCGGGCTTTTCCACAAACCCTTTGAGGGGCTGCGGCTCAGCGGCAAAATCAGCCGACGGGGCTTGGCTCATCTCCAGCCAGCCATAGCCAGTCTCGGCCCGGTCAGGACGGATGCCGAAGGTCACCAGCTGGCCCTCAAAGGCCGCAGAGGTTGCAGCCTGCACCGCCGCGCGAAAACCTGCCGCATCAGGGATCACATGATCTGATGGGGCCACCAGCATCAATGCTTCGGGCGCACGGGCGGCAAGCTCTAGGGCGGCCGCAAGAATCGCCGGTGCGGTGTTGCGCCCATCGGGCTCAATGAGAATGCCCGCAGCCGCGATCTCCATGGCGGCCAGCTGCTCTGTCACCACAAATCGATAATCCGCGCCGGTCAAGATCACCGGGGCCGCAAAGCCCGCCCCCGCCAACCGTTTGGCCGACGCCTGAAACAAGCTGTGCTCCCCCATCAGTTTTGCAAATTGCTTTGGGTAGCTTTTGCGCGACAGCGGCCAAAGCCGGGTGCCCGAACCGCCAGCCAATAGGATCGGGTGAACAATATGGGTCATCAAAACATCCTTTGGACGCGCAAGTTGGAAATAGATGTCAGCCTATCGGCCGAAAAACCAATGATAGGTCTCGCGTAGCTACACTTCCACCCTCAACATGGCAGTACCTTACGCGTACACAAAACGAACACTTATGCGCCCCCGTGATGCCACATCAGACGCTCTACATGCTGGTAAATGACCCCCATGAGGACGTAGTTTTGCCGTCACATCCCGCTTCAGGAATTCTAGCCCCTCCTTCGGCGGCATTGCGCCACCACCCCCACATCGCTTTCGAAGCCTACTTTACGCCCTTGCCTCCCCACCTGTGCCCGGCTAGCTAGCCCCCCCAATTCGCGGCAAAGCAGTTCCGTCGGCTTCGCTCGCACTTAGGGCCCTCTCATGGCCCTGTCCCTCCCCCATGAAAACAATCCAATGCGCTGCATCAAGAAAGACCCTGCGACATGAGTTATACTTTGGCCAACTACAAATGGGGTGTTGGGGAGAAAGGGCATTCGGGCGGCACCGTCACTTGGAGCTTTGCCACCCTAAGCCTCGGGACTGCCTTCGCACGTGACATATCAAACCCGCTCTACCAGGCGCTGATCCGCGATGCGTTCCAGGCCTGGGAAGACGTCGCCAATATCGATTTTGTCGAAGTTACCGACAGCGCGCAAAGCGACCTGCGCCTTGGCTGGGACCATATTGACGGCGCCTACGGCGTGATCGGCACGGCGCAGTCCTACTACAGCCGGACGACCTCGGCGCTCTATAGCGTGACCGAGGCAGAAATTCGATTTGATCTGGCAGAAAACTGGTCGACAAGCAAAACAGCTTCCGGTTCAGCCCTGAGCTTCTACACCACAGCCCTGCATGAGATCGGCCATACCATGGGCTTGCTGCATACCGATGACCCCGACACCATCATGTATCCGACCCTCACATCACAGCCCGATCTGACCCTACATGATATCGAAGGCGCGCAACTTATGTATGGCGCGAGAATGTGGGGCACCGCGCAAGACGATCTCCTGGTCGCCTCAAAAGCTGCAAGTGTCATCGATGGGCAGGCCGGCCTAGATACCGTCCGCTTCGAGGGCACTCTCAGCCATTACAGCGTCACAGATGATAACACGCTTAATATCGAGGTTTACGCTTCGCAGACGGGCCGCACTCAGGAGCTGAAAAACGTCGACTTGCAGTTACCCATAAGTCTCTTGTGGCTGTGCCTCTGCGATACGAACGCCTTCGGCAAGATCAGCGAGGCGGGAT
>NZ_JBIFFM010000036.1:0-1440 GCF_043556995.1 Sulfitobacter sp. 1A15106
GAAGGGCAGCAACTGAGATCATCACCTAACGCGGTGAGATCAAACATGTTGTTAGTATCTCTCTTTACGATGTCAATCACGTGCATCCGAAGAATGTCACGCTACCGTCCAGATTGGACGAGCAAAAGCGCCGTAGCGCTCTTGCTGATCTAATCTATCAGCAGTTTTCGAACCACTTTGGGAGGGTCGTCCGAAACGGGAACTTTACCGATCTGGCACGCAGCACGTTAAGCTTCTCATCTCGAACCGGATCGCGCTTGATCCGCCGATAGGCGCGCCTTTCGGCTAAGGGCCAGTCCAGCTCGTTCAGCTCGCGAAAAGCGTCGTAAAAGCGGGAGGCATCTTGATCTGCCTGCGCCCAAGCTTTACCGGGAAGACCTTTGCTACCAGCGTTTCCAATTAGCGTCCGATGCTGGTTTGCATCGATCAGCGCAGCGCTGTTCGCATATTTGAGATGAACCAAATAAACACCTTTGGGAAAGGTGAATGACGTGTCGTCCAATCGCTCGGGGGCAGTTTGAATGCCATGGCGCACCAAATGCGTTCCACGCCGAACCGCCCAAGCTTTGCTGTAGTGCCCGGAGAAATGCGCCTCACGCCTGTAGTGCAGGACGTGAGCCTCCGCAGTTAGCGTAGGATCGCCCTCCATTTCAGCGAGGTTCACTCCCAAAGCAAAGAGTGCAGATACTCCCTTGCGCGAGGCGAACAGGTCGCTGAAATTTGCGTAACGTTCCGGGTCGAAACAAATCAGTTCATCCGCATCCGTGCGGATAACCCAGTCGTATAGCGCACCCAATCCGTCCTGAAGGCCGTTCAGCAGGTGTCCACGAACCCGATCGAAACCAGTCAGGTCATCCCGCGGCACCGTGATCACATTCGCCCGTGGGCAAAGCTCAGAAACCTTCGGATCATGGCCGTGGGCTACGATATAAAGATGTTCCGAGCCTAGGTGCCGTGAGTAATGCGCGTACCATTGTGATAGCGCCCAATAATCGCGGTAAACCATTGTGATCGCACAAATCTTCATGCCTTCTTTTAATCCGTGCGGATCAAAGGCGGCAAGAGAATTCATGGTGGAGCCTAGGAGGATCGAACTCCTGACCTCCTGAATGCAAATCAGGCGCTCTCCCAGCTGAGCTAAGGCCCCAAAGGGATTCTGCAACTGCAGAAGCGATGGTGGGTCGAGGAGGACTTGAACCTCCGACCTCACGCTTATCAGGCGTGCGCTCTAACCACCTGAGCTACCGACCCATACGGGCGGTAGCCCGTGTTCTATTGTCTGAAGAGATATGAGGACGGCTCGGTTCTATATATTGATCGGCTTTGTTTGCCGATCTGCTAAGTGTTCCACGAGTTGAGCGAGGCTCAACTGGCTAGGAACATCCTTAGAAAGGAGGTGATCCAGCCGCAGGTTCCCCTACGGCTACCTTGTTACGACTT
>NZ_JBIFFM010000015.1:0-50774 GCF_043556995.1 Sulfitobacter sp. 1A15106
CATCATCATGATGATTATGTTCGTCGGGCGGGTCGGGCCCTTGGCAATCGGGTTCTTCCTCGCCACGCGCAGCGTTCCAAAGGTGAAATATCCGGCGGGGCAGATTTATTTGGGGTGAGGAAAGGAATTTGTCGGCCCGCCTCTGCGGCTTTCGGAGCTTCCGTGACAAGGCAGAGGTTCGGTTTCGACCCGTCTTGACCGATGCTCCGATGTGCTAGCGTGAATGTAATTTCTACGTGTCGGCTATGCCTAATGTAGGGCGTTTGGATATGGATCACACCACAATCGTCGAGCTTGTCGAAAATGTCGCGTGGCTCGCCCTCACCAGGGAACCGAGCAAAGCGCGTGCCACCGGTCCCCGTGCCCCAACTCGGCACCGCTACCGAAAAGCCTTTTGCGCGGTCTTTGAGGGCGTCAATATCGATTCCATCGCGGTACAATTTCTCGCCCAAAGCGTCGTAGTCATTTTTCAGGTCTGTGTAGCGCGTCGCGTTCTGGGCCTCGATGATGGTGGTATTGATCATGATTTTCTCCGATAAAAACCGCGCGCCCGGCCCTCTTTTCAAAGCGGGCGCGCAGATTGGACCGTGGGGTGATGTCTTTGCCCTCGCTCAGCGGGTAAAGGCCTGCACGTTGCCAGCGTCGACGTTTACGATGTTGCCGGTCGATTTTGCCGATTGTTCCGAAGCGAAGAAATAAGCCGCTTCCGCGATGTCTTCGGGTAGAACTGAACGTTTGAGCATGGAGCGCTGACGATACATTTCCCCAAGCCTCACGCCGGATATGCTCCGGTTTCGGTAAGGGCGGGATCGCGGAGCATTGCGGCAGGACTGGCTCGGCGAATGTCCGGCTGCAACCTATTGTATTGAAAGTCCTACCGCATGTCGCGTTTCGACACGAAGCTTCGGTCAGCGCTGAAAGTCTATCCTCTCAGCCGATCGACCGCGGCGCAGGGGCCGGCATCTAAAGAACTTCGGCTGCGTCCATTCGCGGGCGCAGCTTCTCCGTCCCCCTCCTGGGACCGGATCAGAGTTGGGTTGGGTTCGGCACGTCGCCGTAGACGGCCATGGGGTCGAATGTCTTGTCATCCTCGACAAAGACCAGCGGCGCGCCGGCATCTGCCCCATGCGGGACGCTGCGGTAAAAGCAGGAGCGGTAGCCGACATGGCAGGATGCGCCTGAGCCAGTGACGGCGACACGCAGCCACAGCGCATCCTGATCGTCGTCGATCCGCGCTTCGACCAACTTCTGAACCAGACCGGAGGTCGCGCCCTTGTGCCACAAGACCTGCCGCGCCCGGCTGAAGTAACGCGCCTCTCCGGTCTCTATGGTCAGGCGGAAAGCCTCGGCGTTCATCCAGCCCAGCATCAGGACCTCCCCCGTGGCGGCATCGGTGGTGATGCAGGGCATCAAGCCATCCGACCCGAACTTGGGTGCAAGATCAGTGCTTTCCTCGACCTGCTCCACGGAGCGGCGGGAGTCAAAGTTCAATGCGGGCATCTTGGTCCTTTCGAGTCCCTTGCGTGAAGGTATGTTATATCATAACAAGCCGTGACGAAAAGCAGATATCTCACGGAAAGGAGACCCCATGACGGCCGAGGATACACGCGTTCCCGTCACCTTGTTGCCGGGGTTTCTGGGCTCGGGAAAGACGACGCAGATTGACAGACAGGACAGAAGGACACCCCATGCAAATCACCCAAGACGAAATCGATCAGGCACTGAAAACCTGGGGCGAAGGCAAGATCGCCATCTCAAAGGCGTTCGAGCAGGGCGGGATCGAAGCCGCGCGCAAGGTCGCCTCGGCCAATATCGACAGCTACTACGGTTTTGACCTCGGCCCGGTTCTGTTCAAACCAACCATGGCCAGCGGCGCGCAGACCTTCCGTCCGACCAAGGCCGGGGCCCTCGCCTATTTCTGCGGCCATTCCGAGGAATACCCGCTCGACAACGGCTTTGCGATCATGGGCTGGGTCGCGTCCGAGAGCATCACCTCGGCCAGCTTCATCCAAGGCGATGTCGCGATGTGGATGGGCTGGGTCTCGCTGACCAACAAGGACGGCACCGTCACCACGGTCGACAAGAGCTTTGGCTACAAGAAGGACGCGACAGGCACCCTGCGCATCGTCCTGCACCATTCCTCATTGCCCTATCAGCCGTCGGAGGCAGGTTCATGATCCTCGACACCATTCCACCGCTGCAACGCTGCACCAGCCCCGCGGGCCTGTCATCTATCCGTGACCCCGGCACCGCCGCGACAGTCTGGGAGCGCACACCGCTGCCGGGTTTCCAGGCCTGGATCGACGCCCTGCCGCCCAGCCAGCTGCCCCGCGCGCGCGTCATCCTGCGGCCCGAGGCGGTCTGCGACGCGCTGATCGAGATCGCGGATTTTCACAAGATGCCGGACTGCCCGGAGCGCAACATATTGATCGAAGACGCCGCGGCGCTGGCGCTGATCTTCGGCGACCTGATGCGCTGCGACCATGTTCAACTCCGTCTCGACGTTGTCGACACCAATGCCTGCAGCAAGTTCCACATCGACGCGGTAACCGCGCGGCTGGTCTGCACCTATCGCGGGACCGGCACGCAATACGGCATCTCCGAAAGGGGCAAGGAGCCCGCCGAGATCCTCACTGTGCCGACAGGCTCTCCGATCTTCCTGCGCGGAACGCGCTGGCCGGAAAGCCCGCCGGTGGGCCTGCTGCACCGCTCGCCTCCGATCGCGGGGACCGGGGAGACGCGTCTGCTGCTAGTGCTGGACCCGGTCACCGACCCCGAGCAGGATGACGACGCGGTCTATATCCACTGATCGTGACGGTCCGTTTGGGACGGTAGTTGTGCAGCGACTTCAGGCCGCCGTCCCTCCCCATCCTCAGCGGACGCCGCAAACCGGGTTGCAGTCAGTCCTTCGCACACCCAATGTGATGATATAACATATCACTTAACTAATGGAGACCCCCATGCCAGCCAGCGATAAACGCCTGCCTGTCACCGTCCTGTCGGGCTTTCTCGGCGCCGGGAAGACCACGCTTCTTAACGACGTTCTCAACAATCGCGAGGGGCGCCGCGTCGCCGTGATCGTCAACGACATGTCGGAGGTGAACATCGATGCCGATCTCGTGCGCGACGGCGGTGCCGACCTGAGCCAGACCGAAGAAAAGCTTGTCGAGATGACCAACGGCTGCATCTGCTGCACCCTGCGCGACGACCTGCTGGACGAAGTGCGTCGCCTCGCCGAAGAGGGGCGCTTCGATTACCTGCTGATCGAAAGCACCGGCATATCCGAGCCGCTGCCCGTGGCCGCGACCTTCGATTTCCGCGACGAAAACGGCGAGAGCCTATCAGACGCCGCGCGCCTCGACACGATGGTCACCGTGGTCGATACGGTGAACCTGCTGAACGATTATTCCAGCCATGACTTCCTGCGGGACCGCGGCGAGAGCCTGGGCGATGCGGACGACCGCACGTTGGTCGATCTACTGGTCGACCAGATCGAATTTGCCGATGTCGTGGTGCTAAACAAGGTCTCCGACGCCGGGCCTGAGAAGCTCGACGCCGCGCGCAAAATCATCACCTCGCTGAACCCCGATGCGCAGATCATCGAAGCGGACCAAAGCAAGGTTCCGGCCGACCGTATCATGGGCACCGGCCTGTTCGACTTTGACAAGGCGCATCTGCACCCGATGTGGGCCAAAGAGCTTTATGGCTTCGCCGACCATGTACCGGAAACCGAGGAATACGGCGTGTCCTCCTTCGTCTACCGCGCGCGGCGTCCGTTCCACCCACAAAAGATCCATGATGTCCTCACCGGCGATCTGCCGGGCGTCATCCGCGCGAAGGGTCATTTCTGGATTGCGACACGTCCGGACTGGCTGGCGGAGTTCTCGCTCGCTGGCGCACTTAGCAACGTCAAACCAATGGGCAACTGGTGGGCGACGGTGTCGCGCGAACGCTGGCCCGATCACCCGCAGGCCCGCGCCTATCTCGCGCAGCACTGGCAAGAGCCTTACGGCGACCGCCGGCAGGAGTTGGTGTTCATCGGCGCAGGCATGGACAAGACGGCGATCACAGCCGCCCTCGATGCCGCCCTTGTCGGCGACGAGAGCAACTTTGTCCCTCACCAATGGGAAGATCTGCCCGACCCCTTCCCCGGCTGGCGCCGCGCCCCTGAGGCTGCTTGACGACATCGGCGGAATAATCAGGGCCGGGAGCGTATCCCAGCTCTAAGGCGAGGTGTTGTTCAGCGACGCCTCGCAAGCGCCGACAGCGCAAAGAGGATCGCCACAAGGCAGACGATTGTGGGCCCGGTGGGCGTATCTAGCCGTCAGGCTGCCATCCATACGCTCGACCATCCGCACGCGATGCGCCGATGCCACGCAACGGGCGAGCTCAGCCTTAAAGAAGGCTGAGACATCTGCCGTGGGCAAGTCGATATGAAGGACGTTGTCGAGCATTCGGTCCACGTGTGCGGTCAGTCGCACGCATAACCTAGTCGCTGCCGAGTGATCCGTCGTCCCCAAGGAGACCATCAGTGGCAAATGGTATGTGGAAAACTTCGGGATCCGCCGGCGGACGTAGAATCGCCCGCGTCTGGTGCAGAGGTAGGGAATAGTGACCATGACGACCGCCTTTCGAGTCGGCCATCGCTCGGGACGGCGTGGCGGACTACCCGCGCGGTCTGTGCGACCTCATGTGTAAACGCCAGTGTAACCTGCTCTTCAGCCCTACGGAGCTGATAAGGCCAAGCTTCTGAAAAACTGAATGTTTTCTGAGGTGTTGGCTGGGATGGTAGGATTCGAACCTACGGTACACTGTACCAAAAACAGTTGCCTTACCACTTGGCTACATCCCAACACAGGGCGCTAACTAAAGTTCTCTGGCCCGGGGTGCAAGACCCGTTTTAAAGAAATTAGCCTATTCTTCGGCTGCATCAACAGAGAGCAGGTCTTTGCTGGGCAATTCGGCACGTTCCTGCGCGACGATGCGGGTCAATTCCCGCTCGGTTTGGGGCTCGACGGGCTGAACAGCGGCGGGATTCGTGGGTGCGGCTGCCGTTTGGGGCGAATCGATGGGTCCGTCCGAAGGCGATTCGCTTTGAGAGATCAGCTGATAGGCTGGTGGCCCCGCGGTGAGGCCCGCCGCATCGAAAGCTGAGAGGGTCAGGCGAATCGCTTCGCTGCGGGCGGCGAGCAGATCGGTGCTTTCTTGATTGATCCAACCGGCGAATTGCATGTTGATCCAGTGATCGGCGACCTCGTCCACCCAAGCGGCGGCTTCGGGGCTGGACAGAACGAAGGGCAAACCGTTCAGCACCTCCAGCGCCAAATCACGGGCGCGGGCCAGATCGGCGTCGCTGGCGACCGAGAGGGTAAAGGTGAACCGCCGCTCGGCGTTGCGTGAATAGTTGATAATCCGGCTTTTAAAAACGGTGGCATTGGGGATGCGCAGGTGGTTGCCGTCAAAGGTCAGCAGGATCGTGGCGCGGCTCGTCAGGCGGATCACCTTGCCGGTGTCGCCGTCGATCTCGACCGTGTCGTTGGGGCGAAAGGGCTGGCGGATCGACAGCATGATGGAGGCGATGAAATTCTCGACCGTGTCGCGCACCGCGAAACCGATGGCGAGGCCGACGATGCCCGCCGCGCCAAGGATGCCCGAGAGCAGCGCCGTGGCGCCGAGGATATCCAGCGCCACCACCAGTGCGGCGATGACAAAGGCCAGCCGGATGATCTGGCGGTAAATGTCAGCGATGAACGCGTTGGGGGCGAGCCGATCCCACGGGTTGCGCAGCCGCGCCAGCGCGAGGCCGGCGACGACGATCAGGCCAAAGACCCCAAGCGCCACCAAGGCCAGCGGCAGGAAGGCCAGGGCCTGCGCCATCCGGTCGCGGAAGCGTTCTACGGCGGGGTTGAGCCGCTCGGTCACATCGGTGCTTTCGCGCACCTCGTTGCGGATCGCCACCACCCCTTCGACACGGCCCGCCAAATCGTTCAGCCGCGCGGCGCTGGCGGTGTCGAGCGTGGTGCCGGTCAGCGTGACGATGCCGGAGGCGACAGAGACGCGGACCTTCTCGAACCCCTCAAGCTCGCGCAGGATGGCGCGGATGCGTTTGGCGATAGCGGCGTCCGCCGTGGCATCGCCTTCGACGGCGATGGTGCCCTCGGGCTGGTCGCTGGTCTGCGCGAAGGCCGGGGCGAGCGGCAGCGCAAAGGTCAGCAGCAGACACAGGAATAGGCGGGGCAGGGCGGCGGTGAGACGCATGGGGGAACTCCGTCAGCGGGAAGGGCCACCGCCCCACGGGTGGGCGGCAGCTTGGCCAATTAGCGCGTTACCCCTGACAATCGAGCAGCACCGCCCCGCTGCGCTGTCCGGCCTCGACCAACTCATGGGCGCGGGCGGCCTCAGAAAGCGGCAAGACCGTGTCGACGGGGCAGCGCAGGGCGCCGTCCTCCAACGCGTGGTGCAACCGGTTGATTGCCTGTTCGCGCGGGCCTGCGGGCAGCAGGTAGATCAAGATGATGTCGATGGTGACCGCTTTGAACAGCAGCGGATAAAAGGGCAGCACCGGCGACATTTCCGCCGCCGAGCCATAGGCGGCGATGCGGCCATTGGGGGCGATGACCTCGGTGTCGGTGGTGATGTTCAGGCCGAACTCCGTCTCGACGATGGTGTCGACCGGCTTGCCGCCATTGGCATCGAGCACGGCGGCGGCGAGATCGGGGTCGGCGTAGTTGAACACGGCATCGGCGCCTGCATCGCGGACCAGATCGCTGTCGCGCGGGCTACAGGTGGCGATCACCTTGGCCCCGCCCCATTTGGCCAGTTGCACGGCAAGATAGCCCACCGTGCCTGCCCCGCCTTGGATCAGCACCGTTTCCCCGGCCACCCCGCCGCCGCCAAAGACGGCGTGGCAGGCGGTCAGCCCCGGAATGCCAAGCTGCGCGCCGACCTCGGACGAGACGCCATCGGGCAGGGGCACGGCTTGATGTGCGGGCAGGGTGATCTGCTGCGCCGCCGTCCCAAAGCCGCGTTGCCACTGGCCGTTCCAGATCCAGACCTTCTGGCCCACGCGGGCAGAATCGACGCCCGCGCCCACGGCGATGATCTCGCCCGCGCCGTCGCTATGAGGGATGACCTGCGGGAAGGGCGGTTTGCTGACGCCGGGGCGGGTGCCTGCGCGGGCCTTCACGTCCGATGGGTTCACGCCCGAATGGCTGAGCGCGACGCAGACCTCTCCGGCTTGCGGGGCGGGGCTGTCGACCTCCGACAGGCGCAGCACGTCGGCGGCGGCTCCGAATTGGTCATAGGTGATGGCTTGCATGGCGCTCTCTCCGGCTTGAATTTTGCGGGCAGAGTGGCGCATGCGTCGGGATCATGCAATTGCGGTGGCGAGGGCGGGCGCTACTCGCGCAGTTCCTTGGGGCCGACGCCCCAGAGCCGCACCTTGGGCGCCCAGCCTGTAAAACCGCCCGAGCGCAGCTCGCACCATTCCAGCGTGCATTCGCCCAGACGGGCCACGACGCCGAGCTCAAGCCGCGCCACAACGGCGGCTTTGGGGTCGGGATTGATGCGCAGTTGCAGCATGTCCTGTTCGACCAGCACCGTGCGGGTGCCCGACAAAAGCGAGTAATGCACCCAGCCGCCCATACCGTCGCGATCTTCGACCCGGCGCCAGTGGCCATGTTCGGCGGTGATCCTGAGCGGCAGGTCGCGGCGTTTGTAAACCCAGTCGATCCGGTGCGACAGGGACGGGCCGCGGCGCACATTGCCTTCGGAGGCTTTCATCGAAACGAAACGGGGCAGGGGCAGGTTCGTGACCTGACCACGCGCCTCTTCTGCAACGCCGGAGGTCGGCTGTGCCAAAAGCAGCGCGCCCACCATCAGGGCGCTGCGAAAGAAAGCGGTTATCATGGAATTGCCTGCTATGCGGTTCACTGCTGTGGGTCGGTGCTGTGCAAATCTGCGGGTTATTGTTGCTCTTTTTCGGGCGCGAGTTCTTGTGCCTCGTCGCTGCATGAGACACCATGCCCGCGAAACGAGGCGACGCCAAGACCGGGAGAGCAGGCATGTCAAAGAAGCGGTTGAGTGTTGTAGTGACGCGACGGTTGCCAGAGGCCGTGGAAACACGGCTGTCAGAGCTGTTTGACGTGACCCTACGCGAAGATGACAAGCCCATGACCCGCGAGGAATTGGGCGCGGCGATGCGTCAGGCCGATGTGCTGGTGCCCACGATCACAGATGAGATCGACGCGCCGCTGATCACGCAGGCGGGCGAGCGGTTGAAGCTGATCGCCAACTACGGGGCCGGGGTCGATCACATCGATGTGGCCACCGCGCGCCAGCGCGGCGTGCTGGTGTCGAACACCCCCGGCGTGCTGACCGACGATACCGCCGATATGACCATGGCGCTGATCCTTGCCGTGACCCGCCGCATGCCCGAGGGCATGGCGGTGATGCAATCGGGCAATTGGGACGGCTGGGCGCCCACGGCACTCTTGGGGGGCCGCGTTGGCGGGCGCCGTCTGGGCATTCTGGGCATGGGCCGCATCGGTCAAGCCGTGGCGCGCCGGGCGCGGGCCTTTGGCATGCAGGTGCATTACCACAACCGCAAACGCCTGCGCGAAGAGATCGAGGGCGAGCTAGAGGCCACCTATTGGGAGAGCCTTGATCAGATGGTCAGCCGGATGGACGTGATCAGCATCAACTGCCCCCATACCCCCAGCACCTTCCATCTGATGAACGCCCGCCGCTTGGGACTGATGAAGCCCGACGCGGTGATCGTGAACACCTCCCGCGGGGAGGTGATCGACGAGAACGCGCTGACGCGGATGCTGCGCTCGGGCGATATCAAGGGCGCGGGGCTGGACGTCTATGAACATGGCCGCGAGATCAATCCGCGCCTGCGCGAGTTGAAGAACGTCGTGCTGCTGCCGCATATGGGCTCCGCCACATTGGAAGGGCGGATCGAGATGGGCGAGAAAGTCCTGATCAATATCAAGACCTTCGATGATGGCCACCGCCCGCCGGATCAGGTTGTGCCCTCCATGCTCTGACCCACGGACGGCTGCGGCAACGCGGACCTTTCGTGTGATTAATTTACAAAGATGCCGCCGCAAGATTTTGCGGCGTGAGGATGCTATTGGGAGATAGAACGTGACGAAAATCGCAGATTTGCCGCGAAATGAGGTGGGGATCGCCGCCGCGCTGGATGTGTTGCAACAAGCCTTCGGGGACAATCTGCTGACCGGCCAAGCCATTCGCGAACAGCACGGCCACACCACCACATGGATCGACACGCAGGCGCCCGACGCGGTGGTCATGGCGCGTTCGACCGAAGAGGTGGCGCAGGCGGTGCATATCTGCGCCGCCCATCGGGTGCCGGTGATCCCCTTCGGGACGGGCACCTCTCTCGAAGGGCATGTGAACGCCCCGGCGGGCGGGATTTGCATCGATGTCATGCAGATGGACCGCGTGCTTGAGGTCAATGCGGGCGATTTGGATTGCCGGGTGCAGCCTGGCGTGACCCGCGAAGCGCTCAACACCCATCTGCGCGATCAGGGGCTGTTCTTTCCGATCGACCCCGGCGCCAATGCGTCGCTCGGGGGGATGACCGCGACGCGGGCCAGCGGCACCAATGCGGTGCGCTATGGAACGATGAAGGACAACGTTCTGAGCCTTGAGGTGGTTCTGGCTGATGGCCGGGTGATCCGCACCGGCGGGCGGGCGCGGAAATCTTCGGCGGGCTACGATCTGACGCGGCTTTTCGTGGGCTCGGAAGGGACGCTTGGGATCATCACCGAGATCACCCTGCGCCTGCAAGGCATCCCCGAGGCGATGTCCTCGGCCCGCTGTTCTTTTCCGGCGGTGCAAGCTGCCTGCGAGACCGTGATGGCGGTCATCCAATACGGCCTGCCGGTGGCGCGGATCGAGCTTTTGGACGCCGATGTGGTTAAGGCCGTGAACGCCTATTCCAAGTTGACCCTGCCCGAAACGCCGCTTTTGCTGCTGGAATTCCACGGCTCCGAAGCCGGGGTGGTGGAACAGGCCGAGACCTTTGGCATGCTCTCGGAAGAGTTCGGCGGCAGCGGCTATGCGGCGACGACGACCCCCGAAGAGCGCAGCAAGCTATGGCAGGCCCGCCATGACGGCTATTGGGCGGTGCTGGCGCTGAGACCGGGCTGCAAGGCGGTGGCCACGGATGTCTGCGTGCCGATCTCGCGCCTCGCCGATGCCGTGGTGGCGGCCCAAGCGCGGGCGGAAGAGTTGCAGTTGATCGCCCCCATCGTGGGCCATGCAGGGGACGGGAATTTTCACGCGTCTTTGTTGATCGACATGGAGGACCCCGAAGAAGTCGCGCGCGGCGAGGCATTCGTCAGCTGGTTGGCGGAACTGGCGATTTCGATGGACGGGACCTGCACCGGCGAACATGGGATCGGGCAGGGCAAGCGGCCCTATCTGCGCAAGGAATTGGGGGCCGCGGTGGATGTGATGGCGACCCTAAAGACGGCGCTGGATCCGCAGAATATTTTGAACCCGGGGAAGATTTTGCCGGGGTGAGTTGGGTGTTTCGCCCTGATGTTGTGCGGCGGGAGGGGGCGTGCAGGGTATTTGGGAAAGGATGAAGGTGGGGGCGGTGTGGTCTGCCTAGATGTTGTGCGGCAGGAGAGGTGGTGCAGGGTATTTGAGAAAGGATGAAGGTGAGGGGGCCCGCTGGGGCTGAGGTGGCGCTTTGGGGGAGCGGGTGAGGTCGGTTTTTGGCGATGTTGGGTCGGCTGCTGCCTGCGGGGCGTGGTGCTGCTGCGTACAACGGGAGTGGGCCTAGCGCAGGGGGATTGGCAGATGAAAACGCAAGTCAAAGCATTGGTTGTCGGGGGCGGCGCGGTTGGCACGTCGATTGCCTATCATCTGGCGAAGGCCGGTTGGGATGATGTGATGCTCTTGGAGCGGGACGAGTTGACCTCTGGCTCGACTTGGCATGCGGCGGGGCTTTTGCCTTTGTTCAACATGTCTTATGCGACGACTCATATTCATCAGTATTCGGTCGAGTTTTATAAGAGGCTGGAGGCGGAGACGGGGTTGAACGCGGGCTTTGCCGTGGTGGGCAATCTGCGTATGGCCCAGACGGATGCGCGGATGGATGAGTATATGCTCTATGCTTCCACCGCCGAGACCTGTGGTGTGCCCTATCAATGGCTTACCCCCGATGAGATCAAGGCGAAGTGGCCGCTGATCGAGACATCGGATTTGAAGGGGGCGCTTTATCATCAGACTGATGGCTATATTAACCCCGCCGATGTGACCATGGCGATGGCCAAGGGCGCGCGGCAGCGTGGTGTGGCGATCGAGCGCAAGTGGCAGGCGGATGGGTTCCATTGGAATGGAACGCATTGGGAAGTGACCTGCACCAAGATGGTCGAGAAGGGCGGCAACCTTGTGCCGTCGGACGAGCAGATCGTCATTACGGCGGAACATGTGGTGACTGCGAGCGGCAACCATGCGCAGCGCACGGCGCGGATGCTGGGCATCAAGATGCCAGCGGTTCCCGTGGAACATCAGTTCATCGTCATGGACCGCGATCCGGCCTTGGTCGATTACCGGGCGGCGGGGCATGGGGAACATCCGGTGATCCGCGATGCCGATGCGCAGAGCTATGTGCGCGAAGAGCGTGGTGGCTGGATCCTTGGGGTTTATGAGAAGGGCGCGCCGGCGCGGTTTGAATATGGGGTGCCAGACAGTTTCCGGGCCGATCTGTTTCAGCTCGATCTTGAGCGGATCGAAGAGCAATATATGGCGATGAACCACCGCATCCCCTCGGCCGAGGATTGCGGGCTGAAGGATGATTTCAACGGGCCGATTTGCTATACGCCCGATGGCAACCCCTTGGTGGGGCCAGCGCCGGGGCTGCGGAATATGTGGCTGGCGGAAGGGTTTTCCTTTGGGATCACGGCGGCGGGCGGCACCGGCTATTATCTGGCGCAGATGATGGTGGAGGGCGAGTCCGAGATCGATATGGCGAGCCTTGATCCCAAACGCTACGGCGATTGGATGACCACGGAATATGCCGCGCGCAAGAATGAGGAAGCCTACGACCACGTTTATATCCTGCACCATCCTGACGAGGAGCGGCCCGCGTGCCGTCCGCTGCGCACCTCGCCCGCCTATGACCAGCAGGCGGCGCGGGGGGCGCAGTTCGGGCAGGTGAATGGCTGGGAGCGGCCGAATTATTTTGCGCCCGAGGGGTTTAGCGATCACGACAGCCGCTCGTTCCGGCGCGGGGGCTGGTGGCAATATGCGGTCGATGAGGCGCGGGCGATCCGTGAGGGGGTCGGGCTGATCGATGCTACGGCCTTTACCAAACATCTGGTCCGCGGGCCGGGGGCGACGGCGTTTCTGAATTGGTTCACCTGCAACAAGCTGCCTTCGGTGGGGCGGATCAACCTGACCTATGCCTTGACCGGGGCGGGGACGACGCGGACGGAATATACCATCGTGCGTTTGGCGCAGGACGAATATTACCTCGTCTCGGCGGGGGCATGGACGGCCTATGACAGCGATTATCTGCGCAAGGCGATTGCCGATAAGATGCCTGAGGTCGGCTACGTGGAATGTCATGACGTGACCACGCAGTGGGGTGTTTTCGCGATTGCCGGGCCGAAGTCGCGTGATGTGCTGGGCGCTTTGGTGCGGGATGCGGAGCCGGAGACGGTGCTCAGCAACAAGCGGTTTCCGTGGCTCACCATGCGCGACATCGAGTTGGGCATGGTGCCGGTGCGCGCGATCCGGGTGGCCTATACCGGGGAGCTTGGCTGGGAGTTGCATCACCCGATCGAGATGCAGAACCATCTGTTCGACCAGTTGGAGAAGGCAGGCACGCCGCATGGGATGAAGCTGGTCGGCGCGCGGGCGCAGAACTGGCTGAGGCAGGAGAAGAGCTATCGCGCCTTTGGGCATGAGTTGGGCCGGGATGCGACGCCTTTGGAAGCGGATTTGCCGCGCTTCGTGGACCTGAACAAAGAGTTTCACGGGAAGCAGGCGATGGTCGATCACGGCATCCGCGCGAAATGCGTGACCGTGCTGATCGACGGGCCAGAGGATGCCGACCCTTGGGGCCGCGAGGTGCTTTACAATGGCGAGAGCCGGACCGGGCGGCTGACCTCGGGGGGCTATTCCGTGGCCTTCGGCAAGAGCATCGGCATGGGCTATGTCAAACCCGAGGATGCGGTGGTAGGCACGAGGCTGAAGGTAAAGATGCTTGATCAACTGTGGGAGGCCGAGGTGGTCGAAGACAGCCCCTATGATCCTAAGAACCAGCGCATCCGGGCGGACGGTTGATCCGGCGCGGGCTGCTGGCACTCTTTTGCGTATTGGCGCTGACGGCGGCGCTGCTGCGCGACAATCCCGTGGTCGGCGCGGCGCAGGGCTATGCCGCGGATGTGGCGACCACGGCGGCGGCCTCTTATGTCACGCTGCGCACGTTGAATGCCTTTCTCTCCACCGCGCAGGAGATCGAGGTGGGGCTGTCCTTCATCGCCTCCGGCTCGGCGCGGCCTTTAAAGGTGTTGGAGCCGATTGACGACACGGTGGAGCGGATCGCGGGGCTGGTTTTCGGTGTCATGGTGGCCACGGGGGTGATCGCCGTGGCGCTTGGTCCGGTGAGTGCGATTGGGCTGGGGCTGTTGTCTGTCGCACTGGCAGTTTGGACCTTGAGCAAGCGCGGTCATGCGGGGCTGCCCCGGCGGTTGGCATGGTATGGCGGGTTTTTGGGGCTGGCGCTTCCGCTTGCCTTGGTTGTGTCTGAGCCGCTGGCGGGGACGCTCACCGAAGGGGTCTATCTGCGGAACATGGAGGTGATCGAGGAGATCACCGCCCATGTTGGCGGCAGCGAGGCTTTGGGTGAGGAAGAACCGGGTTTGACGGAGTATCGGCAGCTTGCCAGCAACCTTTGGAGCCGCGCGGATGAGTTGATCGGCGCGCTTTTGGCGGTGCTGGGGGTGCATGTATTTCGGATATTCTTGTTGCCGCTTTTGTTGGTGGGCGGGCTGTTCGTTGTGGCGCGGTATTATGCGCGGGGGTGAAGGCTGGCGTGGCGTCTGGGGGGCGTTGTGCAGAGGTATTTGGGAAAGGATGAAGCGGGCGGGGTGGCGTTTTCGTTGGAGGCGTTTGGTTTGGGAGTAACCGATCGCGTCGCCTTTGCGGCGGGGTGGCGCAGAGGTATTTGAGAAAGGATGAAGGAGGGGGAGGGGTGCTCCCCCGTTGGTTTTAGCGCAGGGCGCGGGTGGCGACCCAGTTTTGCCAGTCGGCGCGGCTGCCGGAGAAGGCGTTGAGGTCCACGTCGCCGCCGATGCCGGGGACGATGCCCGTGGCGCTGTATTGCCAGAAGCGCCATGTTTGGCCGGGGTAGGTTTCGGCTGGGGTTTTGGCGGTGGTGCGCAGCCAGAAGTCGTATCCCCGGAACCGGCCAAGGTCGTTCTCGCGGTAGAATTTGGGTGTGGTGTAGATGATCGGGCGTTGGCCGTAATGCGCTTCGACCACGCGCAGCCAGCGGCGCATTTGATCGCGGACGTCGGCGGCGGGCGGGCGGACATGGGCGCAGGTGGGGGAGAAGGGGTTCCATTCCATATCAAGCACCGGGGGCAGCATGCCGCCTGTCTTGGGCACGTTGCGGATAAACCAGCGGGCCTGATCCTCGGGCGGGGTGCAGAAATAGTAGAAATGATAGGCGCCGCGTTTCACGGCGGCTTGGGCCGCGCCTTGCCAGTGGCTGTCGAAGTTGATGTCTTTGAGGTCGCCGCCTTCGGTGGCTTTGATGAAGGCGAAGTTCACGCCCGCGCGGCGGGCGGTGTTCCAGTCGATATCATTTTGGAAACGGGCCACGTCGATGCCGTGCACGGGGTAGGCGGCGGGGGTGCGGCCTTTGAAACTCACCGGGTCGCTGTCGCCTAAGGCGGCGGGGAAGAGCACGCCGGGCGGGGCTGGGGGCGGGCTGCCGGGGGAGCCGCAGGCGGCGAGGGCGAGGAGCGACAGGATTAGGGCGCGGCGGAGGATCATGGGCTGGGCTTTCTGGCGATGAAGGCGAGATTGTTGGCGGGCATGTCCACTTCGTCGATCGGGCTGAGGGCTGCATCGCTCAGCCAGCGGGCCATCTCGGTATTGTCTTTATAGCCGATCGCGGGGTCGGTGGCGCGCAGTTGGGCGTCAAAGCGGGTATCGCCGGGGGAGGTGGTTTGGCCGGCGCGCTTGAACGGGCCGTAGAGGACCAGCGTGCCGCCGGGGGCGAGGGCTGCGGCGGCCTCATCGATCAGGCACCGGGTGGCGGAGGTCGAGATCAGATGCAGCAGATTGGCCAGCATGATCAGGTCGAAGGGGCCGTGGTCGCCCGCCCAGCCGGGCGCGGTCGCGTCGAGCGGCAGGGCGGGGGCGATATTGAGCAAGGCGGCCTCGGCTGCATAGGCGTTGATGCTGGCGCGGCGTGCGGTGTCGATGTCGCTGGGTTGCCATCTGAGGCCCGGCAGGCGTTTGGCGAAGCCCACGACATGCTGACCGGTCCCGCTGGCGATTTCCAGCGCACGGCCCCGGGGCGGGGCGTGGGTGGCTAGCAGGTCGCAAAGCGCGTCGAGATTGCGCGCGGCGGCAGGGGCGAAGAGGCGGTCGCCGCCTGCGTCTTCGGCGACGCTGGCGTTGGGGGGCAGGCGGCTCATGCCTGCTCTTCCAGCCGGTCGGTGGCCGGGGGCGGTGTGGGCGACAGGGCAGAGATGGCGGCGTAGGTCTGCGGCGTCATCAGGTAGGTCAGCGCGGCGAGCGACGGCTCTAGTTGGGCCAAGGAGCGGGCCGAGATGATCGGCGTCGGCTTCGTGGAATGGGCCGCCGCCCAGGCCACGGCGAGGGTTGCGGGATGGGTGCCGAGATCACCCGCAAGGGCGGCAAGACCGGCAGCGGCGCCGTGCATCCCCTCTTGCCCGTAGCGGGCGGCATAGCGGTCATCCTCGCTCAGGCGGCCAGTGCCGCCCTCAGCGTATTTTCCGGTCAACAGCCCGCCGACCAGCGGGGAGTAGGGGGCGACCAATATGTCGAGGTCATGGGCCATCGGCAGGATCTCGACCTCGGCCTGACGTTTGACGAGGTTGTACATCGGTTGGATCACCGCGATCTCAAGCCCGAAGTCGGCGGCGATATGGGCGGCTTTTACGACCTGCCATGCGGCGAAGTTCGACAGGCCCACTTGGCGGATATGGCCCTGTTGTTGCAGGTCGGCCAGCGCGGCGAAGCTTTCGATCAGCGGGGTCTCGGGATCGAAGCGGTGGAGGTAGAGCACATCGAGCGTATCAAGCTGCATCCGCTGGCGGGATGTCTCGGCAGAGGCGAGGATATTGGCCCGGCCCGCGCCCCCGGTATAGGCGGCTTTGGTGGCGACGATCAGGCTTTCGCGGCGGTCTTGGACGAACTGGCCCAACAGCCGCTCTGACGCCCCGTCGGTATAGACATGGGCCGTGTCGAAATGGGTGATCCCGGCCTCGATACAGGCGTCGAACATCGCGCGGGAGGCTGCCGCATCGGCGCGCCCGCCGAACTGCATGGTGCCGAAGGCGAGGCGGCTGGCGGGGGTGCCATCAAGGCTGGTGAGCATCTGTGTCATGCCAGATTGGTGGCATGTGCGCTGCCCGCGCGCAATGGGTTTACGCAGGGGCAGGCGGCGGCGCGCTTGGGGACCGCACGCATGGGGCCCCGACCGGGGCGGCGACGAAAAAGGGGCGCGCGGTTGCCCGTGCGCCCCTGTTGTCGGTGAGCCGGTTCGGCTTATTCCGGAATGGTGCCTTCGATGCCTTCGACATAGAAGTTCATGCCCGCGAGCGTGCCGTCATCTGCGGTCTCGCCTTCGGCCAGCCATGCGGAACCGTCCTGTTTGTTGATCGGACCGGTGAAGGGGTGGTACTCGCCCGATGCGATTTTGTCTTTCAGTTCCAGCGCTTCGGCTTTCACATCTGCGGGCACGGCGTCGGTGATCTCGCCAATGCCGACCATGCCCGGCCCGATGCCGTCCCATGTGTCTTGGCTTTCCCATGTGCCGTCCATCACCGCTTTGACGCGGTCGATGTAATAGGGCGCCCAGTTGTCGATGATCGAGGACACGCGCGGCTTGGGTGCATATTGCGCCATGTCGGAGGCTTGGCCAAAGGTGATCACGTTGCCCGCTTCCTGTGCAGCCGCTTGGGGTGCCGTGGAATCGGTGTGTTGCAGCACCACGTCGGCGCCCTGTTCGATCAGAACCTTGGCGGCGTCGGCTTCCTTGGCCGGGTCAAACCACGTGTAGGCCCAGACGATTTTGAACTGAACGTCGGGGTTTACCTTCTTGGCGTGGATATAGGCGGAGTTGATGCCGCGGATCACTTCCGGGATCGGGAAGGAGCCGATGTAGCCGATGATGTTGCTCTCGGTCATGGAGCCCGCGATGTGGCCCTGAATGGCGCGGCCTTCGTAGAAACGCGCGGAATAGGTCGAGACGTTGTCGGCGCGTTTATAGCCGGTGGCGTGCTCGAACTTCACATCGGGGAATTTCTTGGCGACGTTGATCGTGGGGTCCATGTAGCCGAACGACGTGGTGAAGATCAGGTCGGCACCGTCGAGCGCCATCTGCGTCATCACACGTTCGGAATCGGGGCCCTCGGCGACGCTTTCGACGAAGACGGTTTCGACCTTGTCGCCGAACTCTTCTTCGACGGCCAAACGGCCTTCGTTATGCTCATAGGTCCAGCCGCCGTCGCCCACGGGGCCGACAAAGACAAAGCCGACCTTGGTCTTGTCTTGGGCCACAGCGCCCGAAGCAAGGCCGAGCGCAAGGGCCGCGCTGGTCATAAGGGTGGTTAGTTTCATGAGGTTTCCCCTGTTTGCGTGCCCCTTTGCCGGGGCTTGATGTGCGGCGCAGGGCCGCGTGACGTGATGCCCCTAGTTCGAGGCGTGGAAGGTACGGCCCAGCGAGGCCGGCGCGGCGCTTTTGTCCGCCGACAGCACCACCAGAACGATGATGGTGATGATATACGGCGACATTGCCAGATACTCTACCGGAATGGCAACGCCCGCGCCTTGTAAGTTCAACTGCAACTGGGTGATGCCGCCGAAAAGATAGGCACCCAAAAGCGCACGCCACGGCTTCCATGAGGCGAAGACGACAAGGGCAAGGGCGATCCAGCCGATGCCGGCGGTCATGCCTTCGGTCCATTGCGGCACGCGAATGAGGCTGATGTAGGCGCCGCCCAAGCCTGCACAGGCCCCGCCGAAGAGGATCGCGGCGGTGCGGATGCGCTTGACCTTGTAGCCGAGCGCATGGGCCGCGTCGTGGCTTTCGCCAACCGCGCGCAGGATCAGGCCCGCGCGGGTGAATTTCAGCACCGCCCAGACCCCGGCAACCAGCGCGATGCCGAGGTAGAGGATGATGTCATGGGTGAAGAGGATTGGCCCGATCACGGGGATATCGGCCAGCGGGCCGAAGTCGATGTCACCCAGACGTGGCGGTTTGATCCCGACGTAGCTTTGCCCGATCAGCGCCGAGAGGCCGAGGCCGAAGAGCGTGAGCGACAGGCCCGAGGCGACTTGGTTCGCCAGTGCCACTTGGGTCAGGAAGGCGAAGAGCAGGCTGAGAACGGCACCACCGACAGCGGCGGCGGCAAAGCCCAGAAGCGGCGATCCGGTCTCGACCGCCGTGGCAAAGCCGCAGATCGCGCCGGTGATCATCATGCCTTCGACGCCGAGGTTCAGAACGCCGGATTTCTCGACCACCAATTCGCCGATGGCGGCGAAGATCAGCGGCGTCGCGGCCACGAGAAAGCCTGCGACGAACAAAAGCGGGTTGATTGCGGAAAGATCCATCAGGCAGCCTCCGCCGCGCCAAAGCGCAGCCGGTAATGAGTGAAAACGTCCAGCGCGAGCAGGAAGAACAGCAGCATGCCTTGGAACACCTGAATGGCGGCGGCGGGCAGGCCGAGGTTGGACTGCGCGATATCCCCGCCGATGTAGGTCAGTGCCATCAGCGCCCCGGCAAGCAGGATGCCAATCGGGTGCAAACGGCCAAGGAAGGCCACGATGATCGCCGTAAAGCCATAGCCCACGTTAAAGTCGATGGTGACCTGCCCTGAGGGGCCAGCGACCTCGAACATGCCCGCAAGACCGGCGAGCAGGCCAGAGGTGCCGAGGCAAAACAGCACCAGCCGCGCCGGGTTCACGCCCGAGAAACGCGCCGCGCGGGGGGCTTCGCCGGTGACGCGGATGGCAAAGCCGAGACGGTGCCGTGCGAGCAGAACATAGGCAAAGATCACCGCGATCAGTGCTGCGACCACGCCCCAGTGCATGCCAGAGCCTGCGAAGAGTTCGGCGTTATGGGCAGAAGCGTATTGTTGCAGGTTACGCGAGCCGGGAAAGCCGTAGCCCTCGGGATTTTTCAGCAATCCCAGTGACATGGAGGCAAGGAACTGTTCCGCAACATAGACCAGCATCAGTGAGACGAGAATCTCGTTGGTGCCGAAACGGACCTTGAGAAGGGCCGGGATCATCGCCCAGAGCCAACCGCCGAGCGCCCCGGCGAGGACCATCAACGGAAAGATATACCAGGCCTCAAGCGGGTAGAAGGCCAGCCCCACGCCCGCGCCAAAGAGGGCGCCCATGATATACTGCCCCTCGGCCCCGATGTTCCAGATGCCCGCTTTGAACCCAAGGCTGAGGCCGATGGCGATCAGCACCAAGGGCGCGCCTTTGATCAGCAGTTGCGGGCGGTAATAAAAGGCGTAATCGCCAAACAGGGGCTGCCAAAAGATCGTTTGCAGCGCCTCGATCGGGTCTTTGCCCAAGGCCGCGAACAAAAGCCCGCCGAAGATGAAAGTGGCTAGCACCGCCATGATCGGTGTCGACAGCGAGAGGGCCCGACTGGGTTGCGGACGCTTTTCAAGGCGGATCACAGATCACCCCCAATGGTCAGAGTGAAAGATGCGAGGCTCGGCTTAGACATGCGCGACCTCCATACCATGTGCGCCGCCCATCATCAGGCCGATTTCTTCGACCGTGAGCCCCTGCGCGGGGCGAGACGGCGACAGGCGGCCTTCGTTCAGGGCGGCGAAATTGTCGGAAATCTCCATCAACTCATCAAGGTCTTGGCTGATGACGATCACCGCGGTCCCGCCTGAGGCGAGATCCAAAAGCGCCTGCCGGATCGCGGCGGCGGCGGAGGCATCGACCCCCCATGTCGGTTGGTTCACGACCAGCAGTTCGGGCCGTTGCAGTACCTCGCGCCCGATGACGAATTTTTGCAGGTTGCCGCCTGAGAGCGAGCGCGCCGCATTGGCCGGGCCGGGGGTGCGCACGTCGAAGGTCTTGATGATCTTCTCGGCAAAGCTGCGCGCCTTGCCCCAGTCGAGCATGCCGCCGCGCTCCAGCCCCTCACGGGCGGCCCCGGTCAGCATGGCGTTTTCCGTCAGCGACATGTCCGGCACGGCGGCATGGCCCAGCCGCTCCTCGGGGGCGGTCAAGACGCCAAGCGCGCGGCGGGCGGTGGGGCCGAGCAGGCCAATGTCGCGCCCGTCAAAGGTGATCATGCCCGCGCCGACCAGTGTTTCGCCCGAGAGCGCGTTGAGCAATTCGTCCTGCCCGTTGCCCGCGACGCCGCCGATGCCCAGCACCTCGCCGCGCCGCACCTCGACGGAAATATCGCGCAGCGGCATGCCAAAGGCATGGGCCGACCGGGCCGAGAGGTTGTTCAGCGTCAGCGCCACTTCGCCCGGTTCCTTGCTGTCGCGGGTGGGCGTTTTCAGCGCAGAGCCCACCATCATCTCGGCCATGTCGCGGGCCGACGTCTCACGCGGGGTGCAATGGCCGACGACCTTGCCCAAGCGCAGGATCGTGGCGCTGTCGCACAGGCTGCGGATTTCTTCGAGCTTGTGTGAGATATAGAGGATCGCGGTGCCTTCGGCGCTGAGTTTGCGCAGGGTTTTGAAAAGGATTTCAACCTCTTGCGGTGTCAGGACCGAGGTCGGCTCGTCCATGATCAGCAGCTTCGGCTCTTGCAGCAGGCAGCGGATGATCTCAACCCGCTGACGTTCCCCCGCTGAAAGGTCACCGACGGTGCGGTCCGGCGCAAGCGGCAGGCCGTAGGTGTCCGACACATCGCGAATCTGTTGGCTAAGCTCGCGCATCCGCGGCGGGTTTTCCATGCCAAGCGCGATGTTTTCCGCCACGCTGAGCGCATCGAAAAGCGAGAAATGTTGAAACACCATGCCCACGCCCGCCTGCCGTGCGGCGTGCGGGTCGGTGGGGGCAAAGCTCTCGCCCCGCATCAGCATCTGGCCCGCGTCTGGTTTGACCAGCCCGTAGATCATTTTAACCAAAGTGGATTTGCCCGCGCCATTCTCGCCCAGCAGGGCGTGAACCTCGCCCGGAGCGATCCGCAGGGAAACGTCATCGTTCGCGACGACGCCGGGGTAGGCCTTGGTCAACCCGGTGAGGTCGAGAAGTGAAACAGTCATGCGGAAACCTTTGTCTGGGTCCGGGCGATGAGGGCGATCAGCGCGCCATGGGCAATTTGCGCAGGCAGCTTGCCCAGCGATTTATCGCCAATTGGACAGGTGATGCCAGAGGGATCCAACCCCATGTCACGCAAGCGGCGGGAAAACCGTGACTTTTTTGTGTCAGAGCCGATCAGCCCGACGCTCGCTGCGCCGCGATTGAGCAGCGCGGCACAGAGTGCGAGGTCGATGTCATGGGAATAGGTGAAGATCAGGTGATGCGCCTCGCGCGGCGCATGGGCGGCGAGACGCGGCATGTCGGCGGCCGGGGTGACGGTGACATGGGGCGGGATGTCGTCGGGGAACCGGTCGCGGGCGCTGTCGATCCATGTCAGATCGAAGGCCCGGGGCGGGCAGGCGGCCACCACCGCCCGGCCCACATGCCCCGCGCCCCAGAGCCAGAGCGGCACGTCGCTGTGTACATCCGGCAGGGGCAGGGGGGTGGCCGCGTCCAGCGGGCGCGGCGCGGTGGTGTAGCGCAGGCTGACTGCGCCGCCGCAGCATTGGCCCAGTCCGGGGCCGAGCGGCAGGGTCTGGCTGTCTTCGCAGCGGCCCTCGGCCAGCATCTGGCGGGCGTGCGCGATGGCCTGATGCTCCAGCGCGCCGCCGCCGATGGTGCCCGCGATTGCATCAGGCGTGACCTTCATCGCCGTGCCCGCATCCCGCGGGGCCGAGCCGCGCGTGGCGGTGACCTCGACGAAGATCGCGGTCATTTCCGGGTCCGTCCAACGGCGGCGAGCACGGCCTCGGCGGTGGCCGGGGCTTGCAGGTCGCCGTAATGCGGGCCGCAGGCCGCCACCGCATCCGACAGCGCCATGAAGGCCGAGATGCCCAGCATGAAGGGCGGCTCGCCCACGGCCTTGGAGCGGTAGACCGTCTGCGCCGGGTTCGGCTGGTCCCAGAGCGCCACGTTGAAGACCGGCGGCCGGTCGGAACAGGCGGGGATCTTGTAGGTCGAGGGCGCATGGGTGCGCAGGGTGCCGGTCTCGTCCCAGACCAGTTCCTCGGTTGTCAGCCAGCCCGCGCCCTGCACGTAGCCGCCTTCGATCTGGCCGATGTCGAGCGCGGGGTTCAGCGAGGCACCGGCGTCATGCAGGATATCGGTGCGCAGGATGCGGTTTTCGCCGGTCAGCGTGTCGATCACCACCTCGGTGCAGGCCGCGCCATAGGCGAAATAGTAGAACGGCCGCCCGTGTCCGGCGATGCGGTCCCATTCGATGTCGGGCGTTTTGTAGAATCCCGTGGCCGAAAGGCTGACGCGGTTTTCATAGGCCGAAGCGGCGGCGGCGGCAAAGGTGATCTCTTCGCCCCCGATCTGCACCATGCCGTCGGTGAACCGCACCTGATCCGGCGTGGTCTGATAGCGTTCCGCCAGATGCGCGGCCATGCGGTCGCGGATCGTGTCGCAGGCGTTTTGCGCGGCCATGCCGTTGAGGTCCGAGCCCGAGGAGGCCGCTGTGGCCGAGGTATTGGGCACCTTGGCAGTGTCAGTGGCGGTGATCTTGACCACTTGCGGCGAAACGCCAAAGCGCGAGGCCGCGACCTGCGCGACCTTCTGGAACAGCCCTTGGCCCATCTCGGTGCCGCCGTGGTTCAGGTGGATCGAGCCGTCTTGGTAGACATGCACCAGCGCGCCCGCCTGATTGAGGTGGGTGAGCGTGAAGGAGATGCCGAATTTCACCGGCGTGATCGCGATGCCGCGCTTCATCAGCGGGCTTTTCGCGTTCCACTCGGCGATGGCGGCGCGGCGCGCCTCGTAATCGCAGCTCTCGACCAGCCGGTCGGTCAGCGCGTTGACTATGCAGTCGGTGACCGGCTGCTGGTAGGGCGTGGTCTGCACGTCCGAGCGCTTGGCCGGGATCGACGGTTGCGCGCCGAGCGCAGGGGGCGCGCCGCGTGACGACAGATCGGCCTCGGCATCCGGCGGGGTGCGGTTGTCGATCGCGGTGCCGGTGTTCTCCACCTCGGTCGGGCGGTGGGCATTGTCGGCGTAGTAGTTAGCGCGGCGCACCGCGAGCGGGTCGAGGCCCAACTCCTGCGCGATATGATCCATCACCCGCTCGATGCCCACGATCCCCTGCGGGCCGCCGAAGCCGCGAAAGGCGGTGGCGCTGGCGGTATTGGTCCGCAAACGGTGCGAGGTGATGCGCACGTCGCGCAGATGATAGGCGTTGTCGGCATGCAGCATGGCACGATCGGCCACGGGCAGCGACAGGTCCATCGACCAGCCGCAGCGGGTGTAATGGGTCGCGTCCAGCGCGGTGATGCGGCCCGTCTCGTCAAAGCCCACGTCATACGCGACACGAAAATCATGCCGCTTGCCGGTGATGATCATGTCGTCATCGCGGTCATAGCGCATTTTGCACGGCTTGCCGGTGAGCGATGCCGCCACCGAACAGGCAATCGCCAGCGCGTTGCCCTGACTCTCCTTGCCGCCGAAACCGCCGCCCATGCGCCGGGTCTCGACCCGCACGGCGTGCATCGGGCGGCCAATGGCATGGGCGACTTTATGCTGGATCTCGGTCGGGTGCTGGGTCGAGGAATGCACCAGCATGTCGCCGTTGTCTTGCGGCAACGCCATGGCGGCCTGACCTTCGAGGTAGAAATGCTCCTGCCCGCCCATCTCGATCTGGCCCGAGAGGCGGCGGCTTGCTTTCGACAGCGCGGCCTCGGCATCGCCCTTTTGGTAAATGCGCGGCCCGTCCTCGAAACGGCTGTTGGCTTCGAGCGCCTGTTCCACCGTCAGGATCGGATCGCGCGGGGTGATCTGCGGCTTGCCGAGCTGGGCGGCGCGGCGCGCGGCGAGGTGGCTGGTGGCCACCACCAGATAGAGCGGCTGGCCCGCGTAATGCACCTGATCGGTCGCTAGAAGCGGCTCGTCATGGTTCGAGGGTGAGGTGTCGCAATCATGCGCGAGGTCATCGGCGGTCAGCACCGCGACGACGCCGGGAGCCTCGCGCACGGCGGAGAGGTCGAGCCCGGTCAACTCGCCCGCCGCGACGGGGCTGAGGCCAAAGGCCAGATGCAGCGTGCCGCGCGGGGTGGGGATGTCGTCGACATAGCGCGCGGCGCCGGTGACATGCAGCTTCGCGGCGTCATGGGGAAGGGGCTTTGCAACGCTCATGCCGAGACCTCCGCTAGGTTGGTGGGGGTGCCATTGGCGTCGTGGAAATAGCGCAGCAGCATGTTCTGTGCCGCCTGCATTCGGTAGGCGGCCGAGGCGCGCATGTCCGACAGCGGGGTGAAGTCGTCGCGCATCGCCTCCATCGCCTTGCGGATGGTCTCTTCGTTCCACGGCTGGCTGACAAGGGCGGCCTCCGCCGCGGCGGCGCGTTTCGGGGTGGCGGCCATGCCGCCGAAGGCCACGCGGGCGGTGAGGATTTCAGAGCCATTGCCGGTGATCGAGATGCAGCCGCAGACCGCCGAGATGTCCTGATCGAAACGCTTCGACAGCTTGTAGCAGCGCAGCGTGTCGTGCTGGCGCGGCACGGTGATCGCCTCGACAAATTCGCCCGGCGCGCGGTCCTGCTTGCCGTAGTCGAGGAAGAAGTCCTCCAGCGGCAGTTCGCGCCGCGCATCGCCGCGGCGCAGGTGCAGCGTTGCGCCAAGCGCGATCAGCGCGGGCGGGCCGTCGCCGATGGGCGAGCCGTTGGCGATATTGCCGCCCAGCGTCGCCGCGTTGCGCACCTGCGTCGAGCCGTAGCGCCGCAGCATCACGCCCAAGCTGGGGAAGAGGGGGGAAAGCTTCGCCTCCACCTCGGTCAGGGTCGTCATGGCCCCGATGCGCAGGCCGGTCTCGTCCTCGGTGATGCCGCGCAGATCGGCGCAGCGGTTGAGGAAAGCCACGGCGCCCAGATCGCGGAAACCCTTGGTGACCCAAAGGCCCACGTCCGTCGCCCCGGCGATCAGCGTCGCGTCGGGGTGGTCGAGATACCACGCGGCCAGCTCATCGCTGCTCTCGGGCTGCACATGGGGCGCGCCCTCGGCCTTGGCGGGGGCGGGGATGTCCTGCGCGAGCTTCGACTTGAGGCCCAGCAGATGGTCTGGCACGGGCTTGTCCACCGCGGCTTCGGCCGCGCGGATGATCGGCGCGTAGCCGGTGCAACGGCAGAGGTTGCCGGCAAGCTGCACGTCATGGTCGCGGGCGCCGTTAAGATGCGCCGTGGCCATCGAGACCACGAAGCCCGGGGTGCAGAAACCGCACTGGCTGCCGTGATGTTCGACCATGGTCTCCTGCACCGGGTGCAGGGTGCCGTCGGCGCCCGCCATGCCTTCGACCGTGGTGACGGCCTTGCCGTTGATCTGCGGCAGGAACAGGATACAGCCATTGAGCGCGCGGTGCCCGCTCTCATCGCTGATCATGACCGAACAGGCCCCGCAATCGCCCTCGTTACAGCCCTCTTTCGTCCCCGTCAGGCCGCGCTCTTCGCGCAGCCAGTCAAGCAAGGTGGTGGTCGGGGACACGTTGGAGAGTGACACGACTTCTCCGTTGAGAAGAAAAGTGATGTCCATTGGTTCTCATCCGCCGCGGTACAAAGTGGCCCGTAAACATGCGCGGAGTTCGATGCGGCGTAGAACCGGGCGCGGGCGAGGTAGAGGTCAGGCTAGCGGGGCGGGGGGCGTTTTGGCAAGAAAAAACACCATGGGCGAAAAATGCAGCACCGCCGCATCCGGCGCTGGTGCCGGGCAGGCGGCTGGCATAGTTTGCGCCCATGTCAGATGCTCCCCGATTCATTCACCTGCGCAGCCATTCCGAGTATTCTCTGCTGGAAGGCGCGCTGCGGCTGAAAAAGCTGCCCGGCATGTGCCGTGACGCGGAAATGCCCGCGCTGGCGCTGACCGATACCAACAACATGTTCGCCGCCCTGGAATTCTCCGTCGCCATGGCCGGGGCGGGCGTGCAGCCGATCATCGGCTGTCAGGTCGACGTCGCCTATGTCGAGGTCCAACCGGGCGAGAAACCGCGCCCGCCCGCGCCGGTGGTGCTGCTGGCGCAGAGCGAATTGGGCTACGAGAACCTGATGAAGCTGAACTCCTGCCTCTACCTCGACAAGGGCGGGGCAGCGGCGGAGGTGACGCTGGCGGAACTCGAGGCGCTGAGCGCCGATCTCATCTGTCTCACCGGCGGCCCTTCGGGGCCGGTGGGGATGCTTTTGCAGGGTGGTCAGCGCCCGGCGGCGGAGGCGCTGATGGCGCGGCTGCACAAGGCCTTCGGCGACCGGCTCTACGTCGAGTTACAGCGTCACCCGGAAGACGGCGGCCAGCCCGAGGCCGAACGCCTGACGGAGCGCGGCTTTGTCGAGATGGCCTATGCCATGGACATCCCGCTGGTCGCGACCAATGACGTCTATTTCCCCAAACCCGATATGTACGAGGCCCATGACGCGCTGATCTGCATCGCCGAAGGCGCCTATGTCGACCAGAGCCAGCCGCGCCGCCGTTTGACCGCGCAGCATTACTTCAAGTCCCAAGCCGAGATGGCGACCCTCTTTGCCGACCTGCCCGAGGCGCTGAGCAATACCGTCGAAATTGCCAAGCGCTGCGCCTTTATGGCCTACCGCCGCGATCCGATCCTGCCCAAGTTCGCCGACGACGAAGTCGCCGAGCTGCGCCGCATGGCCAATGAAGGCCTGCAGGCGCGTCTGGCGGTGATTCCCCATGCGGTGAGCGTGGAGGAATACCAAAAACGGCTCGATTTCGAGCTGGGCATCATCGAGGGCATGGGGTTCCCAGGCTACTTCCTGATCGTTGCCGACTTCATCCAATGGGCCAAGGACAACGACATCCCGGTTGGCCCGGGGCGGGGCTCCGGTGCGGGCTCGCTGGTGGCCTATGCGCTCACGATCACCGACCTCGACCCGCTGCGCTACTCGCTGCTCTTCGAGCGTTTCCTCAACCCCGAGCGGGTCTCCATGCCCGACTTCGACATCGACTTCTGCATGGACCGCCGCGAGGAGGTGATCCGCTACGTGCAAGAGAAATACGGCCGCGACAAGGTGGGGCAGATCATCACCTTCGGTGCGCTTTTGTCGAAGGCGGCGGTGCGCGACATTGGGCGGGTGTTGCAGATGCCCTATGGGCAGGTGGATCGCCTCTCGAAGATGATCCCGGTGGAGGGGGTGAAACCCGTCTCCATCGAGAAGGCGCTGGCGGACGAGCCACGACTGCGCGAGGAGGCCAAGAACGAGGAGGTCGTCGACCGTTTGCTGACTTACGGCCAGCAGGTCGAGGGGCTTTTGCGCAACGCCTCGACCCACGCGGCGGGCGTGGTGATCGGCGACCGGCCTCTGGATCATCTGGTGCCGCTTTATCAGGACCCGCGCTCGGACATGCCGGCGACGCAGTTCAACATGAAATGGGTCGAACAGGCCGGGCTGGTGAAGTTCGACTTTCTGGGTCTGAAGACCCTGACCGTCATTCAAAACGCGCTCGATCAAATTAAGGCGGGCGGGCGGCATCTGCATATCGCCGCGGACGGACGCCAGATCTACGAGCCGCCCGAGGGCCATGTCGACGACGTGGCCACCATCCCGCTCGACGACAAGGCCACCTACGATCTCTATTCCAGCGCCAAGACCGTCGCCGTCTTCCAGGTGGAATCCAGCGGCATGATGGATGCGCTCAAGCGCATGAAACCGACCTGTATCGAGGACATCGTCGCCCTCGTGGCGCTCTACCGTCCCGGCCCGATGGAGAACATCCCGGTCTATTGCGAGGTCAAGAACGGCAAGCGCGAGCTGGAATCGGTGCATCCGAGCATCGACTACATCCTTGAAGAGACCCAAGGCATCATCGTTTATCAGGAACAGGTGATGCAGATCGCGCAGGTCATGGCGGGCTATTCGCTCGGCGGTGCTGACCTGTTGCGCCGTGCGATGGGTAAAAAGATCGCCGAGGAAATGGCCAAGGAACGCCCTAAGTTCGAAAAGGGCGCGATGGCCAATGGCGTCGACAAGAAGAAGGCGGCGGAGGTCTTCGACCTTCTGGAGAAATTCGCCAACTACGGTTTCAACAAATCTCACGCCGCGGCCTATGCGGTGGTCAGCTACCAGACGGCTTGGCTGAAAGCGAACCACCCTGTGGAGTTCATGGCCGGGGTGATGAACTGCGATATTCACCTTACCGACAAGCTGGCGATCTATTTCGAGGAGGTGCGCAAGCATCTTGAACTGCCCTGGGTGCCGCCCTGTGTGAACCGCTCTGATGCCACTTTCAAAGTGGTCGACGGCGCGCTTGTCTATGCGCTGGGCGCGTTGAAGAACGTCGGGCTGGAGGCGATGCGGCTGGTGACCGAGGGGCGCAAGGTGGATGGTGTCGACAAGCCCTTTGCTACGCTCTTTGACCTCGCGCGGCGCGTGGACCTCAAGCGCGTGGGCAAGCGCCCGCTGGAGATGCTGGTGCGCTCGGGCGCGTTCGATCAGCTCGACAGCAACCGGCGGCGGGTGTTCCAGTCGCTCGACGGGTTGGTGAGCTATTCGGCGGCGATCCACGAGCAGAAGGCCTCCAACCAGGTCTCGCTGTTTGGGGAGGCGGGCGACGACCTGCCCGAGCCGCGGATGCTGCCCTGCGACGACTGGCAGTCGGCGGAGCGGTTGGCCGAAGAGTTCAAGGCGGTGGGCTTCTACCTCTCGGGCCATCCGCTGGACGACTACATGCCGCCCCTGAAACGCAAATGGGCGCGGGAGACCGGTCTGCCCTTCCTCACGCTTGATGAGCTCAATGAAAAGGTCTCGACCCGCGGCGCGATGAACGCGCGGCTCGCGGGCGTCGTGGCGGGCCGTCAGGAGCGCAAGTCGGCGCGGGGCAACCGCTTTGCCTTCGCGCAACTCTCGGACCCCACGGGCGGCTACGAGGTGACGATCTTCTCCGACGTGCTCGAAGCCTCGCGCGATCATCTGGAGGTCGGCTCCAAGGTCGTCGTCACCGTGGAGGCCACGATGGAGAGCGATCAGCTGAAATTGCTGGCCCGTGGCATCGGGCCGATCGACGCGGCGGTGGCGGATGCGGGCAGCATGGGGCTGCGGGTCTTCATCGACGGGCCGGGGGCGATCCAATCGGTGGCCGATGTGCTCGACGGGGCGCGGCAGGCGGTGAAGGCGGCGGGCAAGGGGCCGGTGCAATTCTGCCTGATGGACCCAAGCCTGCCCGGTGAGGTTGAGGTCGATCTGGGGCGCGAATTCCCGGTCACGCCGCAGATCAAGGGCGCGATCCGCTCGCTCGACGGGGTGATGGAGGTCGAGGAAATCTGACCTCCGCCGCCTCGGCGGCCTCCCGCGTTGCCGCATCCAGTGGACGGCGGCGGGTGGCTGCGCTACCTGCCTGCCAAGCAATTGGGAGCAGAGCATGAAACGACGCATCGGCCTTTTGATCATGGGGACGCTGCTCTCCGCCTGCACCATGGCCCCCACCGCGCCGAACCCGCAGGTCTCCGAGGTTTCATTCGGTACCGCCCTGCCGTTTGGCGAGGTGGCCCGTGTCTGCGATCTGGACCTTAGCGAATTGGGGCAACTGGTCAAGGAACCTTCGGCGCGGGGCTACCGGTTGTTCGATTCGCAGCCCGGCAGTGCCGGGGCGCGCAGCTTCTACATCACCGGCTTTGCGGACGATTGCGCGCGTCAGTTGACGGCGGCCAATGTGCTATTCGGCACACCTTCGGTCTATGAGCAACTACACTACGGCCCGGGGGGAGAGAACCTGCCCACCGCCGAGACCGACGCGGCCTATGAGGCGATCAAGGCCCGCGTCTGCGGGGCGGGGCGCGGCAAACCCTGCGGGCGGCAGATCGGCAAACTCGACAAGACGACCTTTTTCGTCAGCGCCTATGAGCGTTTGGGCCAGACCGCGCGCTGGTCCGAAGTGCTGGTGCATGACGGGGCCGTCGCCGCCGTGGCAATGAAATCAGCCAATTGACGGTGCGCGGCGCTGCCGCTCAGTAATGCGGGGGGCGCTCATCGCCCAAAAGCACCGCGCCACCGCCCGAAGCGTCCCGCTCTCCTTCGCGCTGCATCAGCATATGGACGCGGCGGTTCAGGGTGACGATCTCGGCCTCCTGACGGGTGACGATCTCTGACATATCGTCGACCGCGCGGGTCAGATGGGCGATCTGCTCTTCAAGGCGGCTGATATGCTCGGCTGTTTGGTCTGGGGTGTGATCAGGGCTTTGGTCAGTCATGGCGCGCATCCTTTTTGCGCGATCTAGCACGGACCGGCGGCGCGGGACAGGGGCGGGATGCCGCGTTGCTTGCTCTTGCGGGGGGCTTGGGCTAGACGCGAGGCCAATTGATGCACCGAGGATCCTTGCCATGGCAAAGCCCAAGAAAACCCCCCGTCCCAAGGCGCAAACCCCGAAAGGGTTCCGCGATTATTTCGGGACCGAGGTGACCCATCGGGCCGAGATGCTGAACAAGATCGCCGCCGTCTACCACCGCTATGGTTTCGACGCGCTGGAAAGCTCGGGCGTGGAGACTGTCGAGGCGCTTGGCAAGTTCCTTCCCGACGTTGACCGTCCGAACGAGGGCGTCTTTGCTTGGCAGGAGGATGCCGAAGGCGACAAACCCGGTGACTGGCTCGCGCTGCGCTATGACCTGACCGCCCCCCTGGCGCGGGTCTATGCCCAGCACCGCAACGACCTGCCGATGCCCTACCGCCGCTACGCCATGGGCCCGGTCTGGCGCAACGAGAAGCCCGGGCCGGGGCGGTTCCGGCAGTTCTACCAATGCGACGCCGATACCGTGGGCGCGCCCTCGGTGGCCGCGGATGCCGAAATCTGCGCCATGCTGGCCGACTGCCTTGAGGAAGTTGGTATCGCGCGTGGCGATTACGTGGTGCGGGTGAACAACCGCAAGGTGCTGAACGGCGTGCTCGAAGTGGCCGGGCTTGCGGGCGACGACAAGGAAGCCGAACGCGGCATCGTGCTACGCGCCATCGACAAGCTCGACCGGCTGGGGCCCGACAGCGTTCGCGCGCTTCTGGGTGAGGGCCGCAAGGACGACAGCGGCGATTTCACCAAAGGTGCAGGGCTGGGCGAGGCGCAGGCCGAAGTCGTGATGGGCTTCATGCAGGCCAAGCGCGAGACCGGTGCTGAGACGGTGGCGCGGCTGCGCGACTTGGTGGCAGGCTCCGAGGTCGGCGTGCAGGGTGTGGATGAGTTGCAACTCATCTCGGACCTGCTGGCGGCGGGCGGCTATGGCCCCGATCGGGTGGAGATCGACCCCTCGGTCGTGCGCGGCCTTGGCTATTACACCGGCCCGGTTTTCGAGGCCGAACTGACCTTCGAGATCAAAGACGAGAAGGGCCGCGCGCGGAACTTCGGCTCGGTCGCAGGCGGCGGGCGTTACGACGATCTGGTGAAGCGTTTCACCGGACAGGAAGTGCCAGCGACCGGCGTCTCCATCGGTGTGGACCGTCTGCTCGCTGCACTGGCCGCCAAGGGGCGGCTTGAGGCCGAAGCGACAGGCCCCGTCGTCGTCACCGTGATGGACCGCGACCGCATGGCCGATTATCAGGCCATGGTGGCCGAGCTGCGGCAGGCGGGCATCCGGGCGGAGGTCTATCTGGGCAACCCGAAGAACTTCGGCAACCAGATGAAATACGCCGACAAGCGGCAAAGCCCCGTGGTCGTCATCGAAGGCGGTGACGAGAAGGACCGCGGCGTGGTGCAGATCAAGGACATGGTGCTGGGCGCGCAACTGGCGCAAGAGGCCAGCCATGACGAGTGGAAAGAGCGCCCCAACCAATATGAGGTGCCGCGCGGCGATCTGATCAAAGCGGTGCGCGATATTCTGGATCGGACAAGCTGATGCCCACACGTTCCGAAACACTGGCGCGCGCGGCCTCCCTGCGCGCGATTTTCGAGGGGCAGGGCGCCGTTCTGGTCGAGCCGCCGATCTTGCAACCGGCGGACACGCTGCTGGACCTCTATGGCGAGGATATCCGCGCGCGCGCCTATGTCACCTCGGACGCGCTGCGCGGGGAGCAGATGCTGCGCCCCGATTTCACCGTGCCCGTGGTGCAGATGCATATGGCCCATGGGGCCGAGCCCGCGCGCTATACCTATTCAGGCGAGGTTTTCCGCCGTCAGGAGCACGACCCGAACCGCGCCAATGAGTATATTCAGGTGGGTTTCGAGGTCTTCGACCGCGCCGATCCGGCGGCGGCGGATGCCGAAGTTTTCGCCCTGATCGCCGAGGCGATGCAGGGGCTGCCGGTGCGCCCGGTGACCGGCGACATCGGCGTGCTGATGGCGGCGGTGCAGGGCTTGGGCACATCGCCTGCGCGCAAACAGGCGTTGATGCGCCACATCTGGCGCCCGCGCCGCTTTCGTGCGCTGCTTGACCGTTATGCCGGGCGCAGCCCTGTGCCCGCGGGGCGCAAGGCGCTGCTGGCCGAGGCCGAGGTGACATGCGACGCGCCGATGGTGGGGCTGCGCTCCCGCGCCGAGATTGAAGCCCGCGTCGCGGCCCTGCGCGAGGATGCGAAGACGCCGCCGATCTCCGCGCAGCAGGTCGACCTTTTCGAGGCGCTGTTGGAGGTGCGGGAAACCCTGCCCAATGCGCTGAGCCGCCTGCGCGATCTGGCCGTCGACATGCCCGCCATTGGCGATGCCGTGGCCCGTGTCGCGGCCCGCGCCGATGCGATGCGCGCCCGCGGGATCGACACCGACGCGCTGCTCTTCGAGGCCAGCCATGGCCGGTCATCGATGGAATATTACGACGGTTTCGTCTTTGCTTTCCGCGCGGCCTCACGGCCCGATTTGCCCAGCATCGCCACCGGCGGGCGCTACGATGCGCTGACCCGGCGGCTGGGTCAGGGCGATGAAATCCCGGCGGTGGGCGGTGTGATACGCCCCGGCCTGATGCTGGAACTGGAGGCCGGGCAATGACGCTGAAACTGGGTGTGCCGTCCAAGGGGCGGCTGATGGAGAAGACCTTTGAATGGTTCGGCGCGCGTGGCGTCAGCCTGCAACGCACCGGGTCCGACCGCGAATATGCGGGCAAGGTCGAGGGGATCGAGGATGTCTCGCTCGTGCTGCTTTCGGCGGGTGAAATCCCGCGCGAACTCTCGGCAGGGCGGATCCATTTGGGCGTCACCGGCACCGATCTGGTGCAGGAAAAACTGGCGCTTTGGGATCAACTGGTCGAGCCGCTGGAGGAATTGAACTTTGGCCATGCCGACCTGATCATCGCGGTGCCGCAAGCTTGGGTCGATGTCGATACGCTGGATGATCTCGACGCCGCCGCCGCCGCCTTCCGCGCCGAACATGGCTTCCGCCTGCGCATCGCCACCAAGTATCACCGGCTGGTGCGGGAGTTCCTGCGCACCCACGGCGTGGCCGACTACGCGCTGGTCGACAGCCAAGGCGCGACCGAGGGCACGGTGCTGAACGAGACCGCCGAGGCGATTGCCGATATCACCTCCAGCGGAGAGACGCTGCGCGCCAATCACCTGAAGATCCTCAGCGACGGGCTGATCCTGCAATCGCAGGCAACGCTTTGGCGCTCGCGCATGGCACCCCTAGAGGATCACAGCCGCAAAGCGCTGAAAACCCTGATCGCACAACTGACCTGACGTAGCGTCACAGCCCCGGGTTTTTCCCTTCCCTTCCATGGCATTGCACCTTCCGAGCCGCTCCGGCGCGGGGGCGCTTTGCCGCGCGCCTTACCGAAAGACTTGCGAGATGCCGCGCTTCGGATAGGGTGAAAGGGTCAACAGGCCGATACCACAAGCACCGCCAAAAGGGGCAGGGGTCGGGACATAGGGAGGATCCGTCGATGATCGGATGTCACGCGCCCCTTGCGGGGGGCCGCAGCCGTCGCCGCATGGGAGTGGGCGATTGCTGAGGGTTGAGGATTTGCATCTGTCCTTTGGCGGCATCAAGGCGCTGCAGGGGGTGAATTTCGAAGCCAAGGCCGGAGAGATCACCGGGGTGATCGGACCCAACGGCGCGGCCAAACCTCACTTTTCAATGCGATATCAGGGTTTTACAGGCCCGATCGGGGCAGTGTGGCCTTTGACGGAGAAGATATCACCACGCTCAGCCCCGACAAGCGCGCGGGGCTTGGCCTCGCGCGGACCTTTCAGAACATCGCGCTGTTTCGCGGCATGACCGTGCTCGACAATATCAAACTTGGCGGACACACGCGGCTCAAGACCAATGTCTGGCAGGCGCTGCGCTATTTCGGCGCGGCGCAGAAGGCCGAGTTGGAGCTGCGCCGCGAGATCGAGGAGCAGGTGATCGATTTTCTAGAGATTGATCACATCCGCAAATACCCCATTACCATGCTGCCCTACGGTCTGCAAAAACGGGTCGAACTGGGCCGTGCATTGGCGATGCGCCCGCGCGTGCTGCTGCTGGACGAGCCGGTGGCGGGCATGAACCGCGAGGAGACCGCCGACATGGCGCGCTTCATCCTCGACGTGCAGGAGCAATTCGGCACCACGATCCTGCTGGTGGAACACGACATGCACATGGTGATGGACATCTGTAGCCGCATCGTCGTGCTGAACTTTGGCCAGCAGATCGCCAGCGGCACGCCCGAGGAGGTCTCCAACAACCCGGCGGTGATCGAAGCCTATCTGGGGGCCGCGGCATGACGCCGATTTCTTTTAAAGAAATCGGGCCGGAATTTTTGAAAAATTCCGAGGCTAAGGACAGGGAGGGGCTGTGATGGGGCAGTTCGTGCAGTTTGCGATCAACGGGCTGATGGCCGGGGCGATCTACGCGCTGATCGCCGTGGGCATCGTCAGCGTCTACAAGGCCACCAAAGTGGTGAACTTCGCCCATGGCTACTTGATCATGTTCGGGGCCTATTTTTATTTCACCTTTGCGGTGATCATCCCGGCCCAGCCCTGGGCGCCGGCATGGCTGGCCTCGTGGCAGCCCGGCTGGATGGTCGAGATGCGGGGCGAATTGCCGATGTTCTCGCCGGTGGCGGCGGTGCTTGACTGGGTGGCGAACCTGCCGCGCATCCTGTTGGGTCTGGCGGGGGCGCTGGTCTGCAACGCCATCCTTGGACGGATCATTGAGCGGGTGCTGATGCGGCCGCTGATGGGGCAGTCGATCTTTGCCATGATCATGGTGACGGTGGGGTTGATCTCGATCCTGTCGGGCGCGGCACAGCTGATCTGGACGGCGGATGCAGCAAGCGTGCCCTATATCGCGCCCAACATGCCGATCCGGTTCGAACTGGGCGGCGCGATGATCTTCCTCTTCGGCACCGATCTGGTGAATATGGCCGTGGCACTGCTGCTGTTTGGCGGCATCGTCGCCTTCGTGAAATTCACCAAGGGCGGCATCGCGATCCGCGCCACCGCCGAGGACCAGTCGACCGCTTATTCCATGGGCATCTCGGTGCCCAAGGTCTTTTCCCGCGCCTGGGTGCTGGCCAGCACCACCGGGGCCATCGCGGGCGCCATCCTCGCCACCCGCAACGGCATTTCACCGAGCCTTGGGCTCTTCGGCTTCTCGGTGCTGGCGATCGTGCTGATGGGCGGGCTTGATAGCTACGTCGGCGTGCTGATCGCCGCGATGGTCGTTGGCGTGCTGGAGGCCATGACCCAGTGGCAGATGGGCGGCGGCTGGGCCGAGATCGTGCCTTACGTCACCGTGCTGGTGGTGCTGATCTGGCGGCCGCACGGGCTGATGGGGCAAAAGGAGGTCGAGCGGATATGATCAACGCCAACCTGAAGTCCAGTTACGCCGCCGACGAGCGGGTGCTGAACAACCGCTACAAGCAGGCCTTCGTCTACGGCTCGATCCTCGCGCTGGCGCTGTTTACCCTGTTCGGCAACGACTACCTCATCCTGATCGCCAGCCAGATGGGCATCCTGCTGATCGCCGTTGTGGGGATCAACATCCTGACCGGCTACACCGGGCTGGTGTCGCTGGGCCACGGCGCCTTTGTCGCCATCGGCGCCTATGCAGTGACGATCTTCGGCAATCTCGGAGCGGGGGTGATCCCGGCGGGGCTGATGCCCTTCGTCTCGGTGCCCCTGGCCGTCGCGCTGGCGGCGGCGGTCGGCGTGTTGGTCGGTCTGCCGAGCCTGCGGGTAAAGGGGCTATACCTCGCCGTGGCGACGCTGGCGGCGAACTTCATCGTGATCTTCCTGATCGAGGAGGAGATCTTCGCGCCCTGGACCGGCGGCATGGTGGGGATCAACACCAATGTGCCGAACCTGCTGGGCTGGGAACTCGACACCAAGCGCGAGATGTTCGGGCTGATCGCGGTGGTGGGCCTCGTCTCGCTGCTGGCGGCGCAGAACCTCATTCGCACCCGCGTCGGCCGCGCCTTCATCGCGATCCGCGACCGCGACTATTCCGCCGAGATCCTCGGCATCTCGCTTCTGCGCTACAAGCTGATGAGCTTTGCCCTCTCGGCGGCCTACTGCGGCCTTGCCGGGGCGCTGTTCGCCTATTTCTACGCCCGTATCCTGCCCGAGCAGTTCGAACTGGCGCTCTCGCTCAACCTCGTGGCCGCGCTGATCATCGGCGGCATGGGGCGCACGATGGGGCCGGTTTTCGGCGTTATCATCGTCGTCATGGTGCCCGAGCTGATCAAGGTGCTCTTCGGTGCGCTCGCCGGGGACAGCGCCGGGGCGGGGCAGCTGCGCGCACCCCTGCAGCAGATCGCCTTCGGCGTGCTGCTGGTGTTGTTCCTGCTCAAGGAGCCCTTGGGCATCAACCAGATCGTCGACCGCATCCTGCGCGCCGCAAACCGTTGGCCGTTTGCGCGCGGGTAATCAAAAGGCCACATCAGGGAGAAGACAGATGACCATGAACCGCCGATCCTTCCTCGCCACCACGGCTGCCGCGACGGCGGCCATCGGCACGCCGATGATCCTGCGTGCCCAGCCCAAGGAATATGTGCTCGGCGCCTCGCTGCCGCTCACCGGGCCCTTCGCCACAGCGGGGCAGTTGGTCGCGCCTGCCTTCGCCATGGCCGCGAAACTGTTCAACGACGAGGGCGGCGTGGCCGGTGTGCCCATCCGCTTCGTCACCGAGGATTCGGGCTATGTGCCGCAGAACGCGCTTAATAACTACCAGCGCGCGCTGGCCTCGGAGGGCAAGAACATGATCGGCTATTTCGCCGACAGCACCGGCGCGATGAAGCTGATCGCGCCTGAACTCAAGGGCGAGAACGCCCGCATCATGGGCTCGACCTCTTTTGCCTCGGAACTGGCCAACCCCGAGACGCACCCTTACCAGTATCTCTCGGGCCCGACCTACCAGAGCCAGTTCGATATCCTGCTGCAGAACATCAAGAACGAGGGCGGGCAGAAGGTGGCCTTCATCTTCTCCAACACTGAGTTCGGGCGCGATCCGATCGAACACGGCCGCAAGACCGCCGAGGAGCTTGGCCTCGAGGTCGTGTTGGAGGAAAGCACCAAGGCCGAGGGCGCGGACATCCCCACCCATGTCACCAAGCTGGCGCAGTCGGGCGCGGATCACTGCATCCTGCAGGGCTATGTCACCGGCGTCTGGCCGCAGCTCATCGGCGGCGCGCGGCAGTTCGGCCTGCCGGTCAAGTTCAAGGGCACCTTCTGGGGCATGGAAAAGCTTATCGCCGACCGCATCACCGCCGAGGCCGGGCCCTTCCTTGCGGGCTACGAAGGCGTCATGCCCTACCGCTATTTCTACGACCGCGAAGACGCGCCGCGCTACCAGCAGTACGCGGAACTCAGCAAGCAGATGTTCGCGGGCACGCCCTTGGAGAACTACATGTCGACATGGGCGATCCAGACCATGTGCGGGCTAGAGATCGCCATGAAGGCCTTCCGCGACACCGCCGAGGCCGGGCTGGAACTGACCCCGGACAATATCGCCGAGAAGCTTTCGGGCATCTCAAACTGGGATTCGGGCGGCTTCTTCGGCGGGCCGGTGAGCATGGAGAACAACGCCATCGGGACCGGCCGCGTCTATGGCTACAACCCCGAGGACGGGCTGTTCACGCCGAAATCGGATTGGTTCACGGTGTAAACGAAGGAGGTTCGGGGGCGCTGCCCCCGGACCCCCGAAGTATTTTTGGCCAAAAAGAGAGAGGGCCCGCGGTGCTGACCATCGAGAACATCGAAGTGACCTACCACCACACGGTGCAGGCGCTGCGCGGGCTGTCGCTTGAGGTGCCGGACGGCAAGATCGTCACGCTGCTGGGCACCAATGGCGCGGGCAAGACCACGACGCTGAAGGCGGCGAGCAACCTGCTTGGCCTCGAGAACGGCGAGGTCGGCGAGGGGCGGATTTCCTTCAAGGGCCAGTCGATCATGTCGATCCAGCCCGACCGTCTGGTGCAGCAGGGGCTGTTTCACGTGCGAGAGGGGCGGCGGATCTTCAGCGAGATGACGGTGGAGGATAATCTGATCGCGGCCTCATACGCGTTGGACCGGCGGCAGGCGAAGGCGGATTACGACAAGGTCTATGCCTTCTTCCCGCGGCTGAAGGAGCGGCGGCGGCAGATCGCGGGCTATCTGTCGGGCGGGGAGCAGCAGATGCTGGCCTTTGGCCGAGCGATGATCGCGCGGCCCGAGCTCGTCCTGATGGATGAGCCGTCGCTGGGGTTGGCGCCCAAGGTGGTGGCGGAGATCTTCGACACGATCAAGCGGCTGAACCAAGAGGACGGCACCGCGATCCTGCTCGTGGAGCAGAACGCGGGCGTGGCGTTTTCGGTCGCCGACTACGGCTATATCATGGAAAGCGGCCAGATCGTCATGGAAGGCGATGTGGAGAAGCTGCGCGGCGACAAGGACATCCAGTCCTTCTACCTCGGGATGGGCGAGGAGGGCGGCGCGCGGCAGTCCTTCCGCGACGTGAAACATTACAAGCGCCGCAAACGCTGGCTCAGCTAGGGAGGCCCGTGATGGCATTCGACGAGTTCAAGGGCGACTTCGCGCCGCTGGTGCGCATGGTGCACAACCATGCCAAGAACCGCCCCACCGGCGTGGCGATGCGGCAAAAGGAATTCGGGATCTGGAACGAGATCACCTGGGCCGGGCTGCAGGAGATCATGCAGGCCGCCGCCGCAGGCCTTGTCGATCTGGGTCTGAAGGCAGGCGATCACGTCGGCATCCTGAGCGAGAACCGCAGCGAATGGGTGCAGGCGCAATTCGGCATCAACGCGGCGGCGGGCGTGGTCGTGGGCATGTATCCCACCAGCCCGGCGGCGGAGCTGGAGCATCTGATCAACGCCTCGGACAGCACGGTGCTCTTCATTGAGGATCAGGAACAGCTCGACAAGATCAAGGAATTGGGCGACCGGGTGCCGCAGCTGCGCCAGTTGGTGATCTTCAACCCCAAGGGCACGCGGGGCGAGGACGTGCTGGGGCTAATCAGCTTCGATGAGCTTCTGGAACGGGGCCGGGCGCGGCTGGCGGATCTTGCCGATGATCTGCGTGCGCGGCAGGCGGGGATTGAGCCTGACGACACCGCCATGATGGTCTTCACCTCGGGCTCCACCGGGCTGCCCAAGGCGGCAGAGATTTCCTATGGCAACATCCACGCCGGCGTGGGCGTGGCGCGCGATGTTTTCGGGGCCTATCCGCCGGGGACGGACGTGCTGAGCTACCTGCCTCTGTGCCATATCGCGGAACAGGCGGTGACGGTGATTAACGGGCTGGCGCAGCAGTTTGTGATGAACTTCGGCGAGAGCCTTCGGACCATCACGCTCGACCTGCGGGAGGTCGCGCCGCAGGTGTTCTTCGGCGTGCCGCGGATCTGGGAAAAGATGCAGGCGGGCGTGCTGGTGCAGGCGCAGACCGCCGGGCGCATCAAGGGGCCGATGACGCTGATGGCGCTGAAGGGCGCGCAGCGGCGCGGCATGATCCGGCGCGACAAGTGGAGCGCCGGGGACCGGCTGGCCCATGCCTTCTGGGACGCGCTGATCTACCGCCATATCCGCAGCTATCTTGGTCTCGGGCGAACCACATTCGCGATCTCCGCCGCCGCGCCGATCAGCGCCGAGCTTCTGGGCTTCATTCGCGGCATCGGGGTCAATATCCGCGAGGCATGGGGCATGTCCGAGACCTCGGGCGTGGGCACGATCCAGCGCTCTTGGGGGCAATGCGACGGGCGCATCGGCTTTCCGGTCAGCGGGGTGCGCACCCGGATCGCCGAGGATGGCGAGGTGCTGTTCTCGGGCGGGACCATCTTCAAGGGCTATTACAAGAACTCCAAGGCCACCGCCGAGACGCTCCGCGACGGCTGGCTGCACACCGGCGACGTGGGCCGCGAGGAGGCCGACGGCTCGATCACGCTGATCGACCGCAAGAAGGACATCATGATCAACGCGGCGGGCAAGAACCTCGCGCCTGCGCATATCGAGAATGTCATCAAGGCCAGCCCCTTCATCAAGGAGGTCGTCGCCGTGGCCGACAAGCGGCCCTATGTGACGGCGCTGGTGCAGATCGACATGGACACCGTGCGGCTCTGGGCCGAGGGGCAGGGGATCGCCTATACCACTTTCCGCTCGCTTGCCGAGCACCCTAAGGTGCAGGAATTGATCGACGCGGAGGTGGCCAAGCAGAACCGCGATCTGGCGCGGGTCGAACAGGTCAAGAAGGTCTGGCTGATGCGCAAGGAGCTTGATCACGACGACGGCGAGGTGACCGCGACGATGAAGGTGCGCCGGGCCAAGGTCTACGAGCTTTACGGGGATCAGATCGAGGCGCTCTACGCCGACTGAGGCTCAGAGCACGCCGATCTCGGCCAGCGCGCGGTTCAATTCCACGGGCAGTTCCGCCTCGGCCTCGCGGCCCTCGGGCAGGTCGGGCGGCGCGTCCTCGGGCTTGAGGTAGCGCCAGCCTTGGAAGGCCCGGCGTAGGCTGTTCTGGGTGCGGATGATCTCGGGGTCCAGCACGATGGCGCAGCGGCGGATGCCGTCGGCGCGGGTGATCTCCTCCAGCCGGACGATGCGCTGGCGGGCCTGGATCACGCCCTTGATGACCCAGTAAATCGAGCCGCCGTTGAGAATCTCGGCCTCGCGCTTGGGCCACATGCGGGTCACATGGCGCGGCAGCCCGTCATGCGTGCGCACGTCCTTGCGCGCCTGCCATTTGGCAAGGCTTTCGACGCCTTCGGTGCCGACCGAAAGTTTTATCAGGTTCATTTTACCGGTCACATCGCCCCCCAGCGATTCCTTTGATCCACGCCATATAAGGTAGTTGGATTTCAATCACATGCAAATTCTTGTATGATGGAGGGTAATTTTCCGGTTTTCTCTCAGGCGGAGCCTAGCTAATAAGAGCCCCTGCCACTGACCTCAGGAGTTACCCCATGTCCCGCTTTACCGCCCCGATCGCCGAACAAATCTGGGATATGAAATACCGTTTTAAAGGGGCCGATGGCACCCCGAAGGACGTCACGGTGGAGGACACATGGCGCCGCATCGCCCGCGACCTCGCGCAGGTCGAATCGAAGGCGGACGTCTGGGAAGACAAGTTTTTCAACGCGCTGGAGGATTTTAAATACCTCCCCGCGGGCCGCATCACCGCAGGCGCCGGCACCGCGCGCCGCGTGACGCTGTTCAACTGCTTCGTCATGGGCACCGTGCCCGACAGCATGTCCGGCATCTTCGACATGTTGAAAGAGGCCGCGCTGACCATGCAGCAGGGCGGGGGAATCGGCTATGACTTCTCCACCATCCGCCCGCGCGGCGCGGATGTGTTGGGCGTCTCGGCGGATGCCTCCGGCCCGCTGTCCTTTATGGATGTCTGGGACGCCATGTGCCGCACCATCATGTCCGCAGGCTCCCGCCGCGGCGCGATGATGGCGACCATGCGTTGCGACCATCCGGATGTGGAGGATTTCATCGCCGCCAAGTCCGACCCCGCGCGTTTGCGCATGTTCAACATGTCCGTGCTGGTCACCGACCCCTTCATGGAGGCCGTGAAGGCCGACGGGTCTTGGGACCTCGTCTTTGGCGACAAGGTCTATAAAACCGTGCAGGCGCGCGATCTGTGGAACAAGATCATGCAGGCGACCTATGATTACGCCGAGCCGGGCGTGATCTTCATCGACCGCATCAACGCCGCCAACAACCTGAACTATTGCGAGACCATCGCCGCCACCAACCCCTGCGGTGAGCAGCCCCTGCCGCCCTATGGCGCCTGCCTTCTGGGCTCGATCAACCTTGCCCGTCTGGTTGCCCAGCCTTTCGAGGACGACGCCCATCTCGACCAAAACGCGATGAGCGAGTTGGTCGCCACCGCCGTTCGCATGATGGACAATGTGGTCGACGTGTCGAACTTCCCGCTGCCCGAACAGGCCGCCGAAGCGCAGAACAAGCGCCGCATCGGTCTGGGCGTCACCGGCCTTGCCGATGCGCTGTTGATGGTCGGCCTGCGCTACGGCTCTGACGAGGCGGCGGCGCAGACCGAGGCATGGCTCAAAGCCATCGCCCGCGCCTCCTATCTGGCGAGCGTGGACCTGGCGAAAGAGAAGGGGGCCTTCCCGCTCTTCGATGCCGAAAAGTTCCTCGCCTCCGGCACCATGCAGCAGATGGACGACGACGTGCGCGAGGCGATCCGCGAACATGGTATCCGCAACGCGCTTTTGACCTCCATCGCGCCCACCGGCACGATCAGCCTCTACGCGGGCAACGTGTCCTCGGGGATCGAGCCGGTCTTTGCCTATGCCTACACCCGCAAGGTGCTGCAAAAAGACGGCAGCCGGACCGAGGAAGAGGTCGTCGACTACGCCGTGCAGATGTGGCGCGAGCTGAAGGGTGACGCGCCACTGCCCGACTATTTCGTCAACGCCCAGACCCTGCCGCCCGCCGATCACGTCAAGATGCAGGCTGCGGCGCAGAAATGGATCGACAGTTCGATCTCCAAGACCATCAACTGCCCCGAGGACATCTCCTTCGATGCCTTTAAGGACGTCTACATGCAGGCGTGGGACACAGGCTGCAAAGGCTGCACCACCTATCGCCCCAACGATGTGACCGGTTCGGTTCTGAGCGTCTCTTCCGAGAAGAGCGACAAGGCCCCCGCCGACAGCCCCGATCAGGTCAGCGAAGGCGGCGAGATCGTCTATATGTCCGACCCGCTGGACCGCCCCGCCGAGTTGGAGGGCAACACCTATAAGGTCAAATGGCCCGACAGCGAGCACGCGCTCTACATCACCATCAACGACATCGTGCTGAACGGCCACCGCCGTCCCTTCGAGGTCTTCATCAACTCCAAGAACATGGAGCATTTTGCTTGGACCGTGGCGCTGACGCGCATGGTCTCGGCCGTGTTCCGCCGCGGCGGCGACGTGTCCTTCGTGGTGGAAGAGCTGAAAGCCGTCTTCGACCCGCGCGGCGGGGCTTGGATGCAGGGCAAATACATCCCCTCGATCCTCGCGGCCATCGGCGGCGTGATCGAGCGCCACATGATCGCCACCGGCTTCATCGCGGGAGAGGGCATGGGTCTGAAGACCGACCCGCAGGCGAAGGTCGTCGGCCTCGACGCCCCGCGCGGCAAGTCCTGCCCGTCTTGCGGTCAGTTCGACATGCGGATGGTCGAGGGCTGCATGACCTGCGGGAGCTGCGGGCATAGTAAGTGTGGCTGATTAAATGCGCCTTATGAAGTTGTGAAACCCAGCATAAAGTGTCCACTATCGGGTTTTTTTGACCACTCCGGCACGGATCAAATGACCATCGACAACCCGGGTTGTCGGTGGTTTCTTTTTTACTTCAATGACTTAATGCTGATTTGGCGATTTGCGCCTACTGACTTTGGCCTGGGCCCGCGGAGTGCCCTGATGCCATTGACCTAGGCGGTGCAATGTTCTCATAACGTTCTCAAGGATCCGGATCCTCTGACTGAAACCCTTGGCAGCCCCGCGCTGCCAAATGCTGGTCGCCAATCGAATGGCGGACCGGCTCAGAGAGGACTTCCAATGCCCCGAATACCGTTTGCCGATGTCAGGTTCCCTCCCGAAGACCTGCCAACTGAATTCGAGCTCAACACGCGCCTGAAACGTTTCCTGTGGCGGTACAGGGAGAACATGGAGAATCCTCCCGATGAATTGAGCGTGTCGGAAGAGGACCGGGCAAAGATAGAGCGCCGGACGCAAAAATATCTCCGCAAGGTCGTGAACCAATCCGGGTTGGCGCACCTCGACAGAAATGACCGTGCGCGGGTCGAGGTCTTCCGGAAGGGTACAATGCTTATGCCGGTCGAGACCGAACATCGCGCCGACGAGATCGCCAGCGCCATTCATACCGCCATGCCGTGGATGGCACCTGCCACCGATCTTCTTTGGCGGGACATGCGCGCTTCGGTCCGCAACGGCGATCCTGCGCCCCTTGTCCGACCGATGCTTCTCGTTGGTCCGCCAGGGATCGGGAAGAGCCACTGGGCGCGCCTGCTGGGGGGCCTACTCTCCGTTCCAACGACAATCATCGAAGCCACAGGGGAGCCCGCCTCGTTTGCTGTGACGGGGTCTCAGCGAGGCTGGGGATCGGCGAGCCCGGGTAAGGTTCTGGAAGGGATCATGGCGTCTCAAATAGCCAATCCTGTAATCGTGATTGACGAGATAGAGAAGGCTGGGGATGTGCAGTCATTGGGCGGTCAGCGGTTTTCTTTGACCGAGGGTCTTTTGCCGCTCCTTGAGAGGACTACCGCGCGCCACTGGTCATGTCCGTACTTCCGCATCGGCTTCGATATGTCTTGGATTACCTGGATCCTGACAGCCAATAGCCTGCGTGGTCTGTCAGCACCTTTCTTGAGTCGCTGTCCACCCACGGAACTGGCTGCCCTGACGCAAGAACACCTGATCGGATTTGCCGAACGGGAAGGAGCGCGTCGCGAACTTCCTCAGGATGCCGTTGATGCGGTCAAGGAGGTCATCGAGGCCATCCGGACCCCGCACCACGTCAGCCTGAGATCGGTCATTCGAATGCTGGATGCTGTCGAGCAGGCAATGAACCGCCCCGTGTTGCACTGAGAAGAATTATCGCGAGGGGATGGCAATGCCCCCCGACCTCCGTCGTTCATCAAACATGCCTTTTTCAATTTGGGAGTTCCTCGTGGACAAGAAACCTGCGCAGCCCCACTGGGCCAAAAAAATACGTTCCGCCATCAAAGCCGCCGATGGTGGCCCTTCCGAAACTAACCTCGCCGAGGCACCTGTGCTGAACTACTGGCGACCCCACGTATCTCGCCACGGCGCACCAATCCTTTGGGGCATGGTGTCGGGGCACCCGAGACTTGCGGGCGGTTGGATCATGACCTCACAGCTCGTCGCGGTTGACGCCTGCCGGGGTTGGGCACGCACGGCATCCCGGTGGTATGCGCTGGGTCGCCAATTCTCCGACTATGAGAGGTCCATAGCCAAGGGCCTCGGGATGAACGAGGCACCGTCCGGATTCGTGCAGATCGAAGTTCCTGGGTATCGGCCGCTCGATGACTTGTCGCTGCTTGATGAACTGTTGGGGGCCTGGCGAGAACGTATGGCGTTCCACGACAATGGGGAGGGATGACATGCGTGACGAGGATGGTCCCAAGTACTTCGATTTCGAAGAGCGGCAACGGCAGAAAGCGCGAGCTCGGCAACGAGACGAGGAGCGGCTGGAACGTGGGGAGATTTCCCGCGCCGAATTGCAGCGTGAGAACATGCCATTTCGGAAGCTCAGGCGCGACAAGGTTGCCATCTACAGGAACAAGAAGACTGGCGAGTTCGTATGGACGTCTTTCGAGCGGAAACGCGAGGCCGAAGATGGCAGTGAGGATTGACGTTGCACAACAGGGGCCGGCCGCAATTCGGCGTGTGACAGGCTTACGTTCTGGTGGTGTGACAGCGGGGACTTTGTGCCGGCAATCTCTCGCGCGGGGCGGCACCTTGGACATAGGATCGCGGGAGTAAGGTTTTATGTCTGGTCCCGACCGTGCAGGGAGCTTAAAAACTTACATTCGCCCTGTCGGTACGACGCGACCGGCCCAGAGCCGACATCCAGCCACGATTTACAATGCTGCAATGCGACCCAGCATTGCCGACATTCGCGTTGCGCGTAAATCTGGGCTGGTCTCAACCCCGGACGGGGCTGCGGTTCAGGTCAACTGGCAGATTTCCTGAGGAAATCGAGATATTCGGGGCTCTTCCGGACAAAAGCCCGTATCGCGGAAGCTGTCTTCTTCATGCAGTTCCCAATACCCATCCACTATCATTCGCGGTAGGCGCCCTATGACCCCAGCCCCAACCGGTCGTTTGTCGATCTTGTTTACCGGCATGTCCCCCCGGCTGTTGAAGTGACAAATAACTCAGCCGTTGATGGCTTCGAGCGCTCGCCGCTACGCCACCAGTATCGCCCGAAAGTCGTTCACGTTGGTTAAGGTCGGTCCAGTAACAACGAGTGCATCAAGCCGCTCGAATACCGTGAAGCTGTCATGGGCAGAGAGATGATCTCGGGGGCAAATTTTGCGTTGCGCGGCCCGGCGCAGGAAATCCGGGCCAATAATGGCGCCGGCCGCAGGCTCAGTGCCATCGATTCCGTCAGTATCGGCCGCGAGCGCGGTGATACGAGGATTGCCCTCCAGCGCTATAGCAAGAGAGAGTAGGAATTCCGTGTTCCGCCCGCCACGCCCTGGGGTATCCCCCCCAATCGTGACCGTAGTCTCACCGCCGGAGATTAGCACCGCAGGCGCTGCGGCCGGTGTCCCATTCTTGGCAACCGAAGCCGCAATACCGGACATCATGGTGCCGAGCTCGCGCGCCTCACCTTCCAATGCGTCGCCCAGAAGCACCGTGGTGACACCATAGGCTTCCGCGATGCGGGCGGCCGCTTGCAAGGAGGCTTGCGGCGTCGCGATGAAGCGAAAATCCGACTGCGTTTGCGGCAAAGAAAAAGGGGTCGCCAGTAGCTTTCGGGCACATTCTGGTAAGCCAGGGCCCAGCCGTTCAGCCAAATGCGATAGGTCGTTCTCGGCTGTAGGGTCCCCGACGGTGGGGCCGGAAGCGATGGCTGCGGGGTGGTCGCCAGGCACGTCCGAGATCGCGAGTGTTACGAGCCGCGCATCTTTCACTGCACGTGCAAGGCCGCCGCCGTTGATACGGGAAAGCCGCCGGCGCACGCAGTTCATTGCATTGATAGAAAGGCCGGAGGCAAGCAAAAGCCGGTTCACCTCGATAAGATCGTCCAGGGTGAGAGGCGGTTCAGGCATGGGCAAGAGTGCGGAGCCTCCGCCCGAGATCAAAGCGAGCACAAGATCGTTGGGACCGGCCTTGGCGGCAATCTTCATGATCTCATGTGCCGCGGCGGCTCCTGCGGCATCAGGCACCGGATGCGCGGCTTCGCGCACTTCTATGTGCTCGGTCGTAACAGTGTGGCCATAGCGGGTGACCACGAGACCCGACAGATCGACGTCAGGCCATGCCCGTTCCACCGCGCGCGCCATGGAGGCCGCAGATTTCCCGGCTCCGACAACAATGCAGCGGCCCTTAGGTTTCTCGGGAAGGTATTCGGCCAACACCTCGCGCGGATCGGCCGCCTTGATAGCTGCGTCCAGCATTTCGCGAAGCACACGTTCTGGGGCGCTCAGGCTCATTTCAACGGCTCAGATATTGTCGCCACGGATCGCTTCGCAGACAGCGTCGGTGACCTGTTGGGTCGTTGCGCTGCCGCCAACGTCAGGGGTCAGAACTCCATCGGCGCAAACCTTTTCTACCGCGCGCATCATGCGGGCAGCCGCCTCAGCTTCCCCAAGGTGCTCAAGCATCTGACTTGCGGTCCAGAAGGTCGCTACCGGGTTGGCGATGCCCTTGCCCGTGATGTCGAATGCCGAACCGTGGATCGGCTCAAACATCGAAGGGAAACGTCTCTGTGGGTCGATATTGCCCGTAGGAGCAACGCCGAGAGAGCCTGCCAGCGCCCCTGCCAGATCCGACAGGATATCGGCGTGAAGGTTTGTCGCCACGATAGTGTCGAGGCTCTTGGGATTCTTGACCATCCGCACGGTCATGGCGTCGACCAGCATCTTGTCCCAGCTTACGTCCGGGTAGTCTTCTGAGACCTCGGCTGCAATCTCGTCCCACATCACCATGCCGTGGCGTTGTGCGTTTGACTTGGTGACCACTGTGAGAAACTTGCGCGGGCGAGACTGGGCCAATTCGAAGGCATAGCGCATGATTCGTTCGACGCCGGTGCGGGTGAAAATTGAAACTTCCGTCGCCACCTCTTCGGGCATCCCGCGATGCGCGCGTCCGCCAACGCCAGAATATTCACCCTCAGAATTTTCGCGCACGATCACCCAATCGAGGTCGTCGGGTCCGACACCAGCCAGGGGTGAGGAGATACCGGGCAGAATCTTGGTGGGGCGCACGTTGGCGTATTGGTCAAAACCTTGGCAGATTGGCAGGCGTAGACCCCAGAGGGTAACGTGGTCAGGCACTTCCGGCGCTCCTACCGCGCCAAAGAAGATCGCGTCGAAATCCTTCAGTTGATCGCGCCCGTTTTCGGGCATCAGCGCTCCGGTCTTCTTGTAGCGGTCCGAGCCCCAGTCGAACTCGGTCACATCAAGCTTGAAACCGCCATCGCGGCGCGCGAGCGTTTCCAGCGCCTGTAGACCCGCGGCAATCACCTCGGGGCCGATTCCGTCAGCGGGGATCGAAGCAATCCGATAGATTTTCTGCTGTGGGCTTGTTTCGCGGGCTTGGTCTTTCGTGCCTTCCTCATGAACGGCCGTCATCGTCTTCCTCCTCGCGCGGAATGCTGTTTGTGGAGACGCTACTGGAATTGTGTTGGACAGCTCAATTCGAGGAAAATTATATACACATATGATATATAATATTGGAACCGATAATGAATGAGATGCAACTAAGATGCTTTCTGGCCGCGGCCGAAAAGCTCCATTTTGGGCATGCTGCGCAGGACTTGGGTATTCTCCCGGCGACTTTCGGCCGTCAGGTCAAGCACCTGGAAGACCGCTTAGGAGTAGAGCTCTTCCGGCGGACCACAAGAGATGTTGCTCTCACGGAAGCAGGCGAAGCGGTCGTCGAAGATGCCCGAACCGTGCTGGCTCAGATGGTCGCCTTTGAGGAAAAGGTGCGGGCCGTGCGCGCTTCCCGGACGCATGTCTTGCGCGTCGGAGCGATCGACAGCGCAGCCGCGGGACTACTCCCACAAATCCTGCCGCCGATGCGAGCGGCACACCCTGATCTCGAAATCCAGATAGTGGAGCAGAAGACGATTCATCTTCTGCCGAAGCTACTAAGCGGGAGCTTGGACATTGCCTTCTGCCGGCCCCCGGACGTTCGAGACAGTAGGCTTGTCTTTCGGACCCTGTTTCACGAAACTGCGGTCGTGGCCCTTCCGGCCAATCACCGTCTGGCCGGGAGAGCACAGATCGAGATTACCGATCTGGCGGATGAACCGCTGATCGTGCCAGACCGGCGCTCGCGTCCACATTCGCATGATCTCACGATTACGCTGTTCCTGAGGGCTGGACTAACGGCGCGCATCTCGCAGATCGCCGAGGAAAAGCAAACCATCGTAAACCTTGTCGCCTCAGGGAGCGGACTGGCGATCGTGCCGCGGTGGACGTCTCGACTGCGGGTGCAGGGCGTGCGTTTCCTTCCGCTTTGCGCACAGGATACCGCTCCGCAACCGAAGCTCATCCTCGCAGCGGCTTGGACGCGGAATACGCGTGATCCGGAACGCGACGCCCTGATGGATCAGCTTGAAACTCAACTGAATGAAATCGAAGCCTCAGCCTAAATTATATCAAAAATGAATATACTCCGTAGAGAATTGTCTCGTGAGGGTCATTTGCGTCACTTTTTCCGGGGAGGATGCGCCTTTGATAGGCCCGTCCGGGAGGATATCGTAGAGGAGGATCTCTCATGAAATTTACGGCATTTATCGCCGCAGCGGCCTGTGCCCTGGCTGTGCCAGCGGCTGCGCAAGATAAGGAAGGCTGGCCGAGCAGCATCACGATTGGAACCGGCAGCCAAGGCGGCACCTATTTTGGGTATGGTTCGGGTTTTGGCGCAATGATCAGTCAAGAGTTGGGCATAAACGCTGGCGCCGAAATCACTGGCGGTCCCGTGCAGAACGTGACCTTGGTCGAGACAGGCGAACACCAGCTTGGCTTCGTCACCCTCGGGCCAGCCGATGAGGCTCGGCGCGGTGAGAGCCAGCTGATGCCGGGCGTGCCGCACGAAAATGTCCGCGCGCTGTTCCCGATGTGTTGATTGTCACTGAGAACTGACCCGGTATTTTCACCGAGATTTGACCCACCCTCAGTTATGCGTCGTGGTTTATG